>DATCVI010000073.1:0-7668 GCA_036566925.1 Stenotrophomonas sp. | reverse complement strand
CCCGCAGCGCCCATTCCACCGGCGCATCGAGATCGGCGAAGAAAGCCGTGACGGCCTCGCGTTGCGCGTCCGGCTCGCTGTCCAGAGCGACGCCTTCCAGGGCCAGCAGCGCCGGGGACACCGGCGCCAGCGAGAACTTGGCGATATACGGCCCGTAGAGGAATGGCACCTGGCTGAAGAAGGTCTCGCCCAGCGGATGCCGCTGCGGTTCGCCTCCCAGCCCCTTCAATTTGCCGCTCTGCCCGCCCACCGCCTCCAGTCCGCGCTCGAGGCCGCGCAAGGTCGCGGAGATCACCTGCTTGGTGCGCGGCATGCGCTCGGTGGTAGCGGCCAACAGCCGCGCGGCGTTGACGAAGCCCTTGATCCCAGGGCTGGTGAACGTCGGCCCGTTGACCATCAGGAAGTCCTGGGTGTGTTCCTCGCCGCCGCCCTGGACGCGTTCGCCTTCGACACCCAACACCTTGACGGCCATGGCGCGTGGCGTGGAGATGGTGTCGGGCAGTTGCTCGGCGGGCGGCGAGGACAGCCGCACGATGGCCTCATAACGGCCCGGCGCGGCGAACAGCCCGTGCGCCAGTTCCGCGGGCAGCCCTGCCTCCACTTCGAGCGTGGCGGTCAGCAGGCCCTGTCCCTTGGCATGCACGGCACGATGCGCGTGGCCTTCATGCTCGGCAACCTCGCGCGCCATGCGCACAAAGATCTCCTCCAGCTCGGCGATGTGCTCGGCCTCGCCGGGCTCGGGATGTTCAACGCCAGCGTGATAGTGGACAGGCGGGACGATGGCGTTCATGCGGCGGCGCTCGTTCGGGGAAGCCGCAACATCGGCGATCGCGCATCAGCGTGCCGTGCACGCGGGATCAGCAAGGCGTGCAGTCGCCGCGGCCATCAGGCCAGGCGGCGCCATTCCCCTGGGGCCAGGCCGTCGAGTCGGTGCGGTCCCATCGCTACGCGCACCAGGCGCAAGGTCGGCAGGCCGACCGCCGCGGTCATGCGCCGCACCTGGCGGTTGCGGCCTTCGCGCAGGGTGATCGCAAGCCAGGCATCGGGCACGGTCTTGCGGAAGCGTACCGGCGGGTCGCGCGGCCACAGCGCGGGGGCGGGATCGAGCAGGTCGGCGCCGGCCGGCAAGGTGGGGCCGTCGTTGAGGAGCACGCCGCGTTGTAGTTGCCCCAGTTGCTCTGGCGTCGGCGTGCCTTCGACTTGCACCCAATAGGTCTTGGGTTCCTTGTGTCGCGGATCGGTCAGCCGTTGCGCCAGGCGGCCGTCGTCGGTGAGCAGGAGCAGGCCTTCGCTGTCGTAGTCCAAGCGGCCGGCGGCGTAGACGTCCGCCGGCAGGCCGAAACCGGCCAGCGTGCGCCGCGGCGGTTCGCTGCGGTCGGTGAACTGGCACAACACGTTGAACGGCTTGTTGAAGGCAATCAGCATGGCATCGGCGCGGCACGGCGGACACGCAGCGCGCGTGCCCGCCGTTCCCGGGTTACGTCACTGCTTCACGAACTTCAGCGTCATCCGGTCGCTTTCGCCGATGGCCTGGTATTTGGCGTCGTCGGCCTTGTCGTGCTTGTTGCTCGGCGGCAGCGTCCACACGCCACCGGGATAATCCTTGGTGTCGCGCGGGTTGGCGTTGACCTGGCTCTTGCCGGCAAGCTTGAAGCCGGCCGCTTCGGCCATTGCGATCACCTGCTGCTCGCCGACATAGCCGCTCTCGTCGTCCGCCGGCACGTCGGCCTTGGCGCGGTGCTCGACCACGCCGAGCACGCCGCCGGGCTTGAGCACGGCGTTGAACGCCTTGAACATCCCTTCGGCCTGGCCGGCCGAGCGCCAGTTGTGGACGTTGCGGAAGGTCAGCACCAGGTCGGCGGAATTGGCCGGGCCCAGCACCGGCGCGGCCGGGTCGTAGCCGACGATGGTCGCCTTTGCGTATTGCGCGGCGTCGGCGCCGAACTTCTTCTGCAACTGGTCGCGCTGGCGCTGCTGGTAGTCGCGGCCGCCGCCGGCGGCGACCTTGGCCGGATCGACCACGGCGGCAACATAGTGACCCTTGTCGCGCAGATACGGGGCGAGGATCTCCGAATACCAACCGCCGCCGGGCGTGATCTCGATGACGGTCTGCTCCGGGCGAATGCCGAAGAAGGCCAGGGTCTGGCCCGGATGGCGGTAGACATCGCGCTTGACGTTGCCCGGGTCGCGCCAACTGCCGTTGATGGCCGTCTGCAACGCGGCGTCGGGCGCCGGCAAGGTGGCGCTATCGGCAGGCTTGATCGCCTGCGCGCTGGGGATCGCCAGGGTGGTGGCCAGGGCGAGCGCACAAACAGTCATGAGCTTATGAGCAGACATGCAGAGACCTCTGTCAGCGAAAGTGCGGCGAGCCTAGCACGCCGCCGCGAATGGCCAGGGTGCATTGCGCAACGCAGCGTGCACCGTGTGTCACACCTTGGCCGGGCGCCGCCGTCTATGCTGTGACGCCCGAGCTAGCGGAGCCGTTGCCATGACTTCCCCGCGTCCCCTGGGCCGCTCAGGCCTGCAGGCCCAGCCGATCGCGTTCGGCGGCAATGTATTCGGATGGAGCGCCGATGAACGCACCACGTTCGCGCTGCTCGACGCCTTCGTCGAGGCCGGCTTCAACCTGATCGACACCGCCGACGCTTACTCGGCCTGGGTGCCGGGCAACCACGGCGGCGAATCGGAAACGCTCATCGGTCGCTGGCTCAAGCACAGCGGCAAGCGCAGCCAGGTGCTGGTCGCCACCAAGGTCGGCAAGTGGAGCGAACGCCCGGGCCTGACGCCGGACAACATTGCCGCCGCGGCGGAGGATTCGCTGCGCCGGCTGCAGACCGATGTCATCGACCTGTACCAGGCGCATGCGGACGACGACTCGACGCCGCTGGAAGCCACGCTGGCAGCGTTCGGCCGTTTGATCGAACAGGGCAAGGTGCGCGCGATCGGCGCTTCCAACTACAGCGCCACGCGCCTGCGCGATGCGCTGGACGTGTCGGCGCAGTACCACCTGCCGCGCTATGAAACGCTTCAACCCGAGTACAACCTGTACGACCGCGCCGGCTACGAACAGGAATTGGCCGCGGTGGTTGCCGAGCATGGGCTGGGGGTCATCGGCTATTACTCGCTGGCCAGCGGCTTCCTCAGCGGCAAGTACCGCAGCCCGGCCGATGCGGCCAAGAGCAGCGCGCGCGGCCAGGCGGTGGTGAAGCAGTACCTCAATGCGCGCGGCTTGCGCATCCTGGCGGCGTTGGACGACATCGCCGCCAAGCATTCGGCCACGCCCACGCAGGTAGCGCTGGCCTGGCTGATCGCGCAGCCGCACGTCACCGCACCGATCGCCAGCGCCACTTCGGTGGAGCAGCTGCAGGATCTGTTGGCTGCGGCGCGACTGCAGCTCTCGGCTGGGGAGTTGGCGCAGTTGGACGAAGCCAGCAAGGAAGCCGACCTGTGATCCCGGCCTTTTGCAGGAGCGGCTCTGGGTGGCCTCGGGCCATCAGCCGCGACCGTCGTCTGACAGTTCGCGGCTCCGCTCCTCGGGGCTGATGGCCCGAGGCCACCCCGAGCCCCTCCTACAGTTAGACCTCGAACGGTGCCGGTCCTAGCGACTCGGCCAGATAATCCAGGAACGAAGTGATCCGCGCCGACACCGCCGTGTTGCGGTAGTACACCGCGTTGATCGGTTGCCGCAGGTCGAGCGTGAGCTCCGGCAGTACCTGCACCAGGGTGCCGGCGGCGCGGTCGCTGGCGGTCATGAAGTCCGACAGGCAGGTGATGCCGGTACCGGCGCGCGCCAGGTGCAGCAGCGTCTCGCCACTGGCCGCGGCCACGGCCGGCTCGACCGTGATCGGCTCGCCATCTACGCCGGGCAGTGGCCAGCGCTTGAGACCTTCGGGCTGCTGGAAGCCGATCAGGCTGTGCTCGCGCAGCAGCTGTTCCACGTCCGCCGGCGCGCCTTGGCGGGCCAGGTAGTCGGGGCTGGCGAGCAGGCGCAGGCGGCTGCGCCCGATCGGCCGGGCATGCAGCGTGGAGTCGCCCAACGGGCCAATGCGGAAGGCCAGGTCGGTGCGGCGTTCGACCAGGTCGATGTTGCGCTCGTTGCCGTTGAGTTCCAGCTGCACCTCGGGGTAGCGCGTCCGGTAACCGGGTACGCGCGGGACGATGACGTGCAGCAGGAACGAAGTCGCCGCATCGATGCGCAGGCGCCCGGCCGGGCGCTCGCGGCGGGCGGCCATCTGCGCTTCGGCCGCCTCCACGGCCTCTACGATCGCGCGCGCCCGCTGCAGGAATGCCTCGCCTTCCTCGGTCAGCCGCAGCCGGCGAGTGGTGCGCGTCAGCAGGGTCACGCCCAGATTCTTCTCCAGGCGGCCCAGCGCGCGGCTCACCGCCGAGACCGTCAGCCGCAGCGTTTCGGCTGCGCCGGTGATCGATCCGCTGTCGATCACCGCCAGGAAGGCCTGCATTTCGTCGAGGGTCGTCTTCATGGCCGGATTATTGCCCAGGCGGAAATAGTGTTTGAACGATATTCGGCTTTTTGCGCAAAAGTATCCCGGCCACACTGCGCGCCCTCCTTCCTTCGGACCCGGCCCATGTCCCGTGGCATCCCGCTCGCCTTGCTGGCCCTCACCCTGGGGGCCTTCGCCATCGGCACGACCGAGTTCGTGATCGTCGGCCTGATCCCCACCATTGCCGCCGACCTCGGCGTCAGCCTCCCGTCCGCCGGCCTGCTGGTCAGTCTCTATGCGCTTGGCGTGGCCATCGGCGCGCCGGTGCTGACCGCACTCACCGGGCGCATGCCGCGCAAGGCCCTGCTGGTGGCGCTGATGGCATTGTTCACCCTCGGCAACCTGGTGGCCTGGCTGGCGCCGGGCTATGCCACATTGATTGTCGCCCGCGTGTTGACGGGCCTGGCGCATGGCGTGTTCTTTTCGATCGGCTCGATCATCGCCACTTCGGTGGTGCCCAAGGAGAAGGCCGCCAGCGCCATCGCGATCATGTTCACCGGCCTCACCGTGGCGCTGGTCACCGGCGTGCCGCTGGGCACCTTCATCGGCCAGCACCTGGGCTGGCGCGCGACGTTCCTGGCGGTAGCCGGCCTGGGCGTGGTGGCGCTGCTCGGCAGCCTGCTGTTCGTGCCGAAGGACGTGCACCACAGTGAGCCGGCGAGCTTTCGCCAACAGTTGGGCGTGCTGGCGCAGCCGAGACTGTTGCTGGTCTATGCGATGACTGCGCTCGGCTACGGCGGCAGCTTCCTGGCCTTCACCTTCCTGGCGCCGATCCTGCAGCAGGTCAGTGGTTGGTCGGCCAACGCGGTCAGTGGCGTGCTCCTGCTCTACGGCGTGTCGGTGGCAATCGGCAACCTGTGGGGCGGCCGCCTGGCCGATCGTCACGGGCCGGTGCCTGCACTGAAGCGGATGTTCTTGTTGCTGGCCGGTGTGCTGGCGGTGCTCTCCTTCACCATGGCCCATCACTGGCTGGTGCTGGTGACGGTGATGGCCTGGGGCGCGGTGGCGTTCGGCAATGTGCCGGGGCTGCAGGTGTACGTGGTCAAGCAGGCACAGCGGTTCGCGCCGCGCGCCACCGATGTTGCCTCCGGCTTGAACATCGCCGCCTTCAATGTGGGCATTGCGCTGGGTTCTTCGCTGGGTGGCCTGGTGGTGGAACACCTGGGCTTGCGTCATACCCCCTGGATCGGCGCGCTGGTCGTGCTTGGCGCATTCGGCCTGACCACGCTGAGCGGGCGGCTCGACCGCCGCGATGGCGTGGCGGCACGCGCCGAAGGTCTGGCCGCCACCGCGCATTGAGCCTGCAACGCTGATTTCCTCGCCGGTGCCTGTTCGCATCGCAACGGTGCCCTACCCTGTTCCCGTCTCTCCCTGGAGTTCCCCCATGACTGTTCCCGCTTTCGGCCTCGGCACCTTCCGCCTCAAGGGCCAGACCGTCATCGATTCGGTTCGCGATGCGCTCGACCTGGGCTATCGCGCCATCGATACCGCGCAGATCTATGGCAATGAAGCCGAGATCGGCCAGGCCATCGCCGAGTCGGGTGTGCCGCGCGAGCAGCTGTATCTCACCACCAAGGTCTGGATCGCGCAGTTCCGCCACGACGACCTGCTTGCCAGCCTGCGCGAGAGCCTGCGCAAGCTGCGCACCGACCAGGTCGACCTCACGCTGATCCATTGGCCCTCCCCCGCCGACCAGGTGCCGATGGCCGAGTACCTGGGCGCACTGGCAGAAGCCAAAGCGTTGGGCCTGACACGGGAGATCGGCATTTCCAATTTCACCGTCGCGCTCACCGCGCAGGCCATCGAACTACTCGGCGCCAAAGAGATCGCGACCAACCAGATCGAGATCAGCCCCTACCTGCAGAACCGCAAGCTCACCGACTACCTGCGCGCGCAAGGAATTCATGCGACCTCGTACATGACGCTGGCCTACGGCGAAGTGCTTACCGATCCGGTCATTGCCGCGATTGCCGCCCGCCGCGGCGCCACGCCGGCGCAGGTGGCCCTGGCCTGGGCGTTGCGCCTGGGCTACTCGGTGATTCCTTCCTCCACGCGCAAGGCCAACCTGGAAAGCAATCTCGGCGCGCGCAACCTCGAACTGGATGAGGCCGACATGGCGCAGATCGCTACCCTGGACCGGGGCCACCGGCTGGCCAGCCCGGAAGGCATCGCGCCGGCTTGGGACTGAATGCGCAGAGCAGGAAATCAGTACTGGCAGCCCCCGATCCGGGCTGCTAGGGTTTCCAGCAAGGGGGGTGGCCTCGCACGGAGTCCTGCCCATGCAACGCGCAACGCAGCAGTCCTCGTCTCACGTCCACATACCCGGCGCCATCGCCTGTGCCTTCATCGATGTCGATGCCGAGCTCGCGTATTGGCGGCAATGCCACGCACTGGGCCATCTCGGTCCACATGGTTTCGATGCCTATGCCGCGCTGCTGAAGCTCGGTTATGACATCTACCTGGGTCACCCGCGCGCGCGCGAAGCGCACTTGTATGAAGTGCTGCACGATGCCTATTCACGGCAATCGGATTCAGCGCCGCTGAGCTGGGACGAAACCCGCTGGCTGATACGCCGCGCCTGGCAACGCATCAGCTACCCCAACTGAGCTGCAGGGCCCCTAGTTGCCGGGTGCGCGCACCGCAAGGCTGTGCTTGCCGGCAATGGCGCGCATGCCTTGCAGGGTGGCGCCGATCAGCGCGGCGTAGCGGGCACGCCAGCACTGCGCGCGATCCTGCGGGTCTTCGGCGCCATCGAGCGCGTCCAGGACCTGGCCGATGCGCAGGTCGGCGAAGGCGCCTCGGTGCATGTACGGCTTGGCCGGCTCGATCACGTCCACCGGCGCGCGCCATTCGGCCGCCACGGTCTCGGCGATCCCCGCCACGCAGGACAGTTGGTGCATGCCGGTCTGGGTCTCGTGCAGCATCTCGCGGCAAGCCCAATCCCACAGGGCGACCTTGTCATCGGCTTGCGCGTCGGCCAGTGCCTGGAGCGCGGCGTCCACTTCGTTGACCCTGGGATCGAACATCGTCTGACCTGCCATGTTGCTTTGCAGCATCATGCACCCGGCGGGTGTGAGCGGCGGGTGGAGATCGGCCTGAAAGCATGAACAGGTAAGGCTTACTTTCCACACATGCGCGACCGTGGGAGCGGGCAGATGCTGGCCTT
>DATCVI010000072.1:0-3325 GCA_036566925.1 Stenotrophomonas sp. | reverse complement strand
GCCCTTTCGGGACACGCCGTGAACCCATCCATGGGGGCTAATCGGCGACATCCATGTCGCCGATTGTCCCGAAAGGGCCTAGCCCCCGGCCACCCGATGGGCCGATGCTCTTGGGGAGGTAGAGCGCCCTCTTCCGCCCCTGTCGGGGCACCTTCTCCCAGAGGGAGAAGGAAGGCTGGGATGGCTGGAAATCTGATGGATTGATGCGCTGAAAGCTTGGGCGCGTCGCGGTGTTTTCGGATGGTTGGGTTCGAGCCGGTTGATTAGTCTCTTCCTCGGAGTCTCGAAACCTCCACATCGGTTCACCTTGATGCAGCGATGCCGGAGCTAAGTCGGGAGGGCGGCTAATACAAGACTCCGAAAGGAGGAATACGCCTACCGGTTGCCGATTACGGTTCGAGCCTCCCGACACCCTCGCCCCACGCGAGGGCCCTTTTCCAAGGACGAGGAGTGTTTGATGCAGACCACCGTCTCACCCACGCGCAACGGCTACTTCATGCCGGAGCATGCGCGCTATCAGTTGCTCAGCGTGATCGAGCATCTGGATTTTCTCTCGCAGGTCATTGCGGCGCGCAATGCGTCCGATGAGCACGAGGCTTGCCTGCGGCTTCGGCCGGATCAGCTGGCTTGGTGTTTTTCGCTGCTGGCTCGGCAGATTTCGCCGGTGCTGGACGAGTTGGAGGGGCCGGTGCCGATGACGTTGCACTAGCTGGGGCGTGCGCCTGCCAGTGTCAGGCCCAGTCGCGCACCGAGAAATACCAGCAGCAGGCCGGCGACTATCGTGATGCCGAGGTAGACGGCAATCATCGGCGAGCGGTCGGTGCGGGCGAAGACGAGGCATTCCATCATGAGTGATGAGAAGGTCGTCAGGCCGCCCATCAGGCCGACGATCAGCAGTGCGCGCAGGGGCCAGCTGGCCGGGCCGCGGGCGTCTAGCCAGGTCATCAGGAAGCCGGCGATGAAGGCGCCGAGCAGGTTCACGGTCAGGGTGCCCCAGGGAAAGCCGCTGCCCAGGCGCTGCAGCAGGCTGGCGCCGATGGCGAAGCGCAGGCCGGAGCCGAGGGCGCCGCCGGCCATGGCCAGCAGCAGGGAGGTCCAGAACATGCTGGGGTTCATGGCTTCGCCCTGCCCGCTTTGTCCGCGCGTGCGGCCGCTCTGGCTTCGCGCAGGCGGTCGAGTTTTTCCTTGAGCTTGATTTCCAGGCCGCGGGCGACCGGTTCGTAGTACGTGCGTTCGCCCATGGCGTCGGGGAAGCCGGTCTGGTCCAGGGCGATGCCGCCTTCGAGGTCGTGGTCGTATTGGTAGTCGGCGCCGTAGCCGAGGTTCTTCATCAGTTTGGTCGGGGCGTTGCGCAGGTGCAGCGGGACTTCCTGGGTGCCGGTCTGGCGCACGTCGGCTTTGGCCTGGTTGAAGGCGGCGTAGCCGGCGTTGGATTTGGCGGTGGTGGCCATGTACAGCACGACTTGTGCGAAGGCCAGTTCGCCTTCGGGGCTGCCGAGGCGGTCGTAGATCTCCCAGGCTTCGAGCGCCATTTGCTGGGCGCGGGGATCGGCCAGGCCAATGTCTTCAATCGCCATGCGGGTGAGCCGCCGTGCCAGGTAGGCCGGGTCGCAGCCGCCGTCGAGCATCCGCGTCAGCCAGTAGAGGGCGGCGTCGGGATTGGTGCTGCGCACGGATTTGTGCAGCGCGGAGATTTGGTCGTAGAACTGTTCGCCGCCTTTGTCGAAGCGACGGGTGCGGTCGGCCAGGACTTGCAGCAGGGTCTGCGGGGTGATCTCGCCGCCTTCGTCCTGGGCCAGTTCGGCGGCGATCTCCAGCAGGGTCAGCGCACGGCGGACGTCGCCGTCGGCGGCGGTGGCGATTTCCAGCAGGGATTCGTCCGAGACGCGCAGGGCTTCGTTGCCCAGGCCGCGCTCGCTGTCTTCCAGCGCGCGCTTCAGCGCGGCGCTGATGTCCTGCGGCGAGACGGCTTCCATCACGTGCACGCGGCAGCGCGACAGCAACGCCGAGTTCAATTCGAACGAGGGGTTTTCGGTGGTGGCGCCGACGAACAGGATGGTGCCGCGTTCGATGTGTGGCAGGAAGGCGTCCTGCTGAGCCTTGTTGAAGCGGTGAACTTCGTCGACGAACAGGACGGTGCGGCGGCCGCCGGCGAAGCGTTGGGCCGCTTCGGCAAGCACCGTTCGCACTTCCGGCAAGCCGGAAAGCACGGCCGAGATGGCCTTGAATTCGGCGTCGGCGTAGTGCGCCAGCAGCAACGCCAGCGTGGTCTTGCCGCAGCCCGGCGGGCCCCACAGGATCATCGAGTGCACATGCCCGGATTCCACTGCGCGCCGCAGTGCGCTGCCGGGAGCGAGCAGGCGGCGTTGGCCGACCATTTCGTCGAGGGTGCGCGGACGCATGCGCTCGGCCAGCGGGCGCAGGTGGTCCTGGTCGACGCTCAACAGGTCGGGCGCAGGTTCTGTGGGGGTTCTGGTGCGGGCCACGGCGCCATTCTATCGCGCCTGCTTGCACTGCTGGTTGCAGCACCGGACCATGGACCCTTGCCCCGCATTCGGCCCAGGCCATGAACCACCACGACTCCCTCGCCCACTTCAGCCACGACCACGATTTCCTAGGCGAGCGCCACGAGCGCAATGCCCGCCGCACCTGGGCCGTGGTCGGTTTGACTGCGGTAATGATGATCGTGGAGATCGTCGCCGGTGTCTGGACCGGCTCGATGGCGTTGCTGGCCGATGGCATCCACATGTCCACCCACGCCGGTGCGCTGGCCATTGCCGGGTTCGCCTACGCCTATGCGCGGCGCCACCGCGACGACCGTCGCTTCACCTTCGGCACCGGCAAGGTCGGCGACCTCGCCGGGTTTTCCAGCGCGTTGCTGCTCGGGTTGATCGCGCTGGGCATCGCGGTCGAGTCGGTGATGCGCCTGGCCCAGCCGGTCACGATCGCGTTCAACGAGGCGATCTGGGTGGCTTCGCTCGGCCTGCTGGTGAACCTCGCCAGCGCCTGGATGCTGGGCCATGATCACGATCACGGACACGGCCACGGACACGACCATCATGACCATGAGCATGACCATGACCACGGCCACGGCCACGGCCATGAGCGTGATCACCATGACCACGACCATGACCACCACGCCCATACCGACCACAACCTGCGCTCGGCCTACGTGCATGTGCTGGCTGATGCCCTGACCTCGGTCCTGGCGATCGTCGCGCTGCTGCTGGCCAAGGGCTTCGGCTGGCTGTGGATGGACGCGGCGATGGGCCTGGTCGGCGCACTGGTGATCGCACGCTGGTCGCTGGGGCTGATGCGCGACACC
>DATCVI010000071.1:0-31053 GCA_036566925.1 Stenotrophomonas sp. | reverse complement strand
AGGCCCGTTTCGGGACACGCCGTGAACCCATCCCTGGGGGCTAATCGGCGACATCCATGTCGCCGATTGTCCCGAAACGGGCCTGCCCCCGACCGCCCGATAGATCAGCCTGGTTTGGGGGGGAGAGAAAAAGCACCCTCGTCCGGCCCTGTCGGGCCACCTTCTCCCAAGGGGAGAAGGACAGCGGCCGCTGTTGGCGATTGATTGCAGCTGCAAAATGCATGCTGTCCTTCTCCCTCTGGGAGAAGGTGTCGCGACAGCGACGGATGAGGGCGCTCTCCCCCACACCAACGCGACCTTCTATCGGGCGTTTGGGGCCGTGCCCTTGCCCGGGGGCGTTGGGCGACAGGACGTCGCCCAAACGAGCCCCGCATGGATGCAGATCTTGGCGTCCCCCGGGCAAGGGCACGGCCCCGAACGCCGCACGTAGCAACCAAATGTCCAACGACCAAAAAAAACCCGCCAAGCGGCGGGCTTTTTCCGGAACAAAATTCAGAAGCGAATCAATCGCCCTGCTGCTTTTGCAGATGTTCCCAGCGCTCCTGCGCATCGATCGTACGCTCAGCCGTCAAGCGCGCCTCGAGCCGCTCCAGGCCGATCTCCTCGCCCGTATCCACGCAGTAACCGTAATCACCGGCCTCCAGGCGCTTCAACGTACTGTCGATCTTGCCGATCAACTTGCGGTAACGATCCCGCGTACGCAGCTCCAGCGAATTTTCCGTCTCGCGCGTCGCACGCTCGGCCTCATCGCCGATGTCGCGCACTTCCTCGCGCAGATTCTCGATGGTCTGCTTCGATTCCTCGACCAGATCATTGCGCCACTGCTGCAAACGCTGGCGGAAATATTCCTGCTGCAGCGCGTTCATGTATTCCTCTTCCGGCGAAGGCTTGTAACCCTTCGGCAGGATCGGGCGGCCAGTGGCCTCGTCGGTCTTGTATTCCACGATCTTGTACTTCGTCCGCGGTGCGGGGGAAGCGGGCCGGGAGACGACGGCCACGGCAACCTTGCCGATCGGACGCGTCGCGGCCGGCTTGGCCGGAGATTCAGTCTTGCTGGGGGTCTTCGCTGAAGATTTCGAAACAGGCACGGGATTCTTGATTTGCGGGGCCGAAGCCTGCGCAGCCGGCTTCGCCGTAGCCGCCTTGGCGGCGGGAGCAGGAGCTGGCTGGGGAGCAGGCTTGACCGGAACAGTCTTGGCCGGAGCCGGCTTTGCAGCCGCCTTCGGTGCGGGGGGAGTGACAGGTTTGACCGCCTGCTTGGGGGCGGCGGGCTTGGCAACCGGCTTGGTCGCCTGCTTGGCGACCGGCGCCTTGCTGGCCGGCACCTTGGCCGCCTGCTTGGCTACCGGCTTCGGAGCAGGCTTGGCAGCCGTTTTCTTCACGGGCGTCTTGACCGGAGCCGCTTTCTTGGCGACTACGGCCTTCTTGGCAGGAGCAGCCTTTTTAGCGGCAGCCTTCTTGGTTACCGGTTGCTTGGCGGCCGGCTTCTTCGCCGCAGGCTTTGCAGCCTTGGCAACCGGCTTGGCAGCGGTCTTCACCGCGGCCTTCTTCGCAACAGGCTTGGCGGTTTTCTTGGCGGCCTTGACGGCCTTCTTTGCAGGTTTTTTAGCAGCCACGAAACGCTCTTCCTTGGTTCCCCCGGGGCCCGGGAAAGCGGGCCTTTATAACGTACCCAACGGGGAGGGGCAACATCGCATTAAGGCGGTTGTCATATCATGAAGACCGTGATCGCCCACCTGCTCATTGCCCTGTTGCGCGTGTACAAGCGCTTCGTCAGCCCGCTGCTCGGGCCGCGCTGCCGCTTTGCCCCCAGTTGTTCGGAATACGCCATGACCGCACTGGCCAAGCATGGCGCCGTACGCGGCAGCTGGCTGGCCGTCCGCCGCCTGGCGCGTTGCCACCCCTTCCATCCCGGCGGCTTCGACCCGGTGCCCGAGGCCCGCCCCTCTTGCCGCTGCTCAGGAAACCCACCATGACCGCAACGCTTATCGTCAACGCTCGCCTCGTCAATGAAGGTCACCAGTTCGATGCGGACCTGCGCATCGGCGCCGACGGCCGCATCGCACAGATCGGCCCACAGCTGACCGCCGGCGCTGGCGAGCAGGTCATCGACGCCGCCGGCCGCTGGCTGCTGCCGGGGATGATCGATGACCAAGTGCACTTCCGCGAGCCCGGCCTGACCCACAAGGGCGACATGGCCAGCGAATCGGCCGCGGCCGTGGCCGGCGGGCTGACCAGCTTCATGGACATGCCCAACACCAACCCACCCACGCTCGATGCCGCCGCCCTGCAGGCGAAGTACGACCTCGCCGCCGGCCGGGTCTGGGGCAATTACGGCTTCTACCTGGGCGCCAGCAACGACAACCTGAAGGCGATCCAGACGCTGGACCCGAAAACCGCGCCCGGCATCAAGGTGTTCATGGGCGCCTCCACCGGCAACATGCTGGTAGACAACCCCGACACGCTGGATGCGATTTTTCGCGACGCCCCGACACCGATCATCACCCACTGCGAAGACACCCCGACCATCGACGCCACCATGAAGGCGTTCGTGGCCAAGTACGGCGACGCCCTGACCGCCGACATGCATCCGGACATCCGTTCGCGCGAGGCCTGCCTGAAGTCCTCGCAGCTGGCGGTGTCGCTGGCGAAGAAGCACAACACCCGCCTGCACGTGCTGCACATCTCCACGGCCGACGAACTGGCACTGTTTACGCCGGGGCCGATCCAGGGCAAGCGGATCACCGCCGAAACCTGCATCCATTTCCTGCGCTTCGACCGCGCCGATTACGCGCGCCTGGGCAACCTGATCAAGTGCAACCCGGCGATCAAGGACGCCAGCGACCGCGAGGCATTGATCCGGGCACTGGTCGAAGACGTGATCGATGTGCTCGCCACCGACCACGCCCCGCACACCTGGGAAGAGAAGCAGAAGCCCTATGCGCAGGCGCCGTCCGGCCTGCCGCTGGTGCAGTACGCCCTGGTCGCGGCGCTGGAATTGGTCCACGAGGGCCGGCTGACGGTGGAGAAGGTGGTGCACAAGTTCGCCCACGCCCCTGCCCTGCTGTTCGACGTGGCCGAGCGCGGCTATTTGCGCGAAGGCTACTGGGCCGATCTGGTACTGGTCGACGACGGTCCGTTCACCGTGCGCCGAGAGGATGTGCTGTCCAAGTGCGGGTGGTCGCCGTTCGAGGGCACGACGTTCCGCTCGAAGATCGGTGCCACCTGGGTCAATGGCCGCATGGCGTGGAATGGCGAACACCTGGTTGGCCGTCCCGGCGGCCAGCGCCTGACGTTCGCGCGCTGATGCGGGGCGTTTTCTCGGCTATCGCCGCCCTCGCCTTCTTGCTGGGTGCGAAGGGCGCCGCCGCACAGACGGGCGACGGCCGAGTCGTGTTTCCCAGCAGCGCATCGCAAGGGGCACTGGTGATCGGCAAGGTGCCACCGGGTAGCCGGGTCGACTACGCCGGCCGGCAGTTGCGGGTGAGCGGCTATGGCAGCGTGGTGTTCGGCATCGGGCGCGACGAGGCCGGTCCGTTGCAGCTACAGGTGACCAATGCCGACGGCAGCGTGGAACGCACCAGCATCACGGTGACACCGCGCCAGTGGCCCACCGAACGGATCAATGGCGTACCGCCGAAAACCGTCAACCCACCGCCCGAGATCGCTGCGCGCATCCAGCGCGAGCAAGCCCAGGTAACCGCTGCGCGCGAGCGCGACGATCCGCGTCCAGATTTCGCCCAACCGTTCGCCTGGCCAGTGCAGGGCCGCATCAGCGGTCGCTTCGGCAATGCTCGGGTCTACAACGGGCAGCCGGGCGCCGGCCATTCGGGCATGGATATCGCCGTGCCCACGGGCACACCGGTCAAGGCGCCGGCCGCCGGCGTGATCACCTTCGCCGCGCCAGACCTCTATCTGACCGGCGGCACGATCCTGCTCGATCACGGCTTCGGTGTCAGTTCCAATTTCCTGCACTTGTCGCGCATCGACGTCAAAGTCGGCGAGCGCGTGCAGCAGGGGCAAGTGATTGGTGCAGTGGGCGCGACCGGACGAGCGACCGGGCCGCATCTGCATTGGGGGATGAATTGGTTCGACGTGCGGATCGATCCGCTGCTGGTGCTTGAGCGGGCGAAAAGCCAATAGCTCATCGCAATGGCGCGCGGCGGCGCGTTCGGGCTGGCTGGGCCTGTAAGGTCTTTGCGGCGCGGAGCGCGCCAAAGCGCAGTAATCGCACCGCCAAACATGCCATCGCGCAAAAAGAAAAAGCCGCTCGAAAGCGGCTTTTTCCAAGTATGGCGGAGTGAGAGGGATTCGAACCCTCGATAAGGCTTTTGACCCTATACTCCCTTAGCAGGGGAGCCCCTTCAGCCGCTCGGGCATCACTCCGGGGTCTTGCGCCTGTCAGGCGAGTAGCGCGACAGGCCGCGAAGAATACCGGTAAGAGGGGGTCAACGTAAACCCTTCTTTCTGCATCAGGCGGCGGAATCTTCCTGGCCACCCGCGCCGGAGGCCACCGGCTCATCACCACGCTGGATGCGCTGGTAGATTTCTTCGCGATGGACGGCCACGTCCTTCGGCGCAGTGATGCCGATGCGCACCTGATTGCCCTTTACGCCAAGCACCGTGACCGTGACCGAGTCTCCGATCATCAGGGTTTCGCCAACTCGGCGAGTAAGGATCAACATATCGGATCTCCAAGGGCTGGCGGTCCTGCCAGCACGCGACCCCTAGGGGCCGCGCAGAAAGGGAATAAGAGCAAGGATGTTAACTAGGGCCTTGCGACCCATCAAGGTTCGCGGGCGCGGCGTTCAGGCCAAGTGAGGATTGAGCCAGGCAAGAACACCTTGCAATGCAGGAGCAAGGGCGGGCCCGTCCTCGCCACCACCCTGGGCGAGATCCGGGCGGCCGCCGCCCTTGCCTCCGATCTGACCGGCGACGTGGGCCAGGAGTTCCCCCGCTTTGACCTTGCCGGTTGCGGCGCCATTCACGCCCGCTACCAGCGCCACCTTGCCGTCCTGCACGCCGGCCAACACGATCACCGCATCGACCAACTGCTGCTTGAGACGGTCCATGGCATCGCGCAACGCCTTGGCATCGAAGCCATCCAGCCGCGCCGCCAATACCTTGATGCCGCCCACCTCGACCGCTTGCGCGCCGAGATCGGCAGTGGCACCGGAGGCAACCTTGGCCTTGAGCGACTCCAGTTCGCGTTCCAGCCGCTTCTGGCGTTCGCCCAGCTGGCGGATCTTGTCGACCACGTCCTGCGGGCTGCCGCCGACGAGCTCGGCCGCCTCGTGCAGGCGCCGCTCTTCTTCGGCCACATAGTCGAGCGCGCCCTGCCCGGTCACCGCCTCGATGCGGCGCACACCAGAGGACACGCCGCCTTCGCTGGTGATCTTGAACAAGCCGATGTCGCCGGTGCGGGCCACGTGCGTGCCGCCACACAGCTCGGTCGAATAATCGCCCATCTTCAGCACGCGCACGCGCTCGCCGTACTTCTCGCCGAACAGCGCCATCGCGCCGAAATCCAGCGCTTCCTGCATACCCATCTGGTGCACTTCGGCCGCGTTGTTGGCGCGCACCTGCGCGTTGACCTTGCGCTCGATCACCGCGAGTTCTTCGACGGTGAGCGGCTGGAAGTGCGAGAAGTCGAACCGCAACCGGTCTGGCGCCACCAGCGAGCCCTTCTGCTGGACGTGAGTGCCTAGCACTTCGCGGAGCGCGGCGTGCAGCAGGTGGGTGGCCGAGTGGTTGAGAATCGTCGCACTACGGCGGGCGGCATCGATGCTGCCGGTCAGCACATCGCCGACACGCAACTGGCCCGATGCCAGGCGACCGAGGTGTCCATGGAACTGGCCGGCGAATTTGTGCGTATCGCTTACGGCGAACTCCGCCCCGGCACCGGTCAGGCGGCCGACATCGCCCACCTGGCCGCCGGATTCGGCGTAGAACGGCGTGCGGTCGGTCAACACGATCGCCTCGTCGCCGGCGGCGATCGCCTCGACCGGGCGGCCATCCTTCAACACCGCCACGACCTTCAGGCCCGAAGCTTCCAGTTCGTCGTAGCCCAGGAACTGGGTCGGAACCAGCTGCGCCACCAGGTCGGCCGGCAGCGTCGTGCCGCCGCCGAACTTGCCGGCCGCGCGCGCGGTCTCGCGCTGCTGTTCCATCGACGACTCGAAACCGGCCATGTCCACTTCCAGGCCGCGTTCGCGCGCGATGTCCGCGGTCAGGTCGACCGGGAAGCCGTAGGTGTCATACAGACGGAACGCATCGGCGCCGGCAATGGTGATGCCCGAACGCGAAGCGATCTCGTCGAAGATCTTCATGCCGGCGTCGAGCGTTTCGGCGAAGCGCTCTTCCTCGGCCTTGAGGGCACGCTCGACCGTGTCGCGCGCCGCCGTCAGTTCCGGGTAGGCCTCGCCCATCTGCTCGACCAGAGTACCGACGAGCTTGTGGAAGAACGGCTGGCGCACGCCCAGCATCCAGCCATGGCGCAGGGCGCGGCGGATGATGCGACGCAGGACATAGCCACGGCCTTCGTTGGACGGCAGCACACCATCGACGATGAGGAACGAGCAGGCGCGGATGTGATCGGCGATCACACGCAGCGACTTGTTCTCCAGGTCGGCGGTGGCAGTGGCTTCGGACGCCTTGCGGATCAGGGCCTGGAACAGGTCGATCTCATAGTTGCTGTGGACGTGCTGCAGGATTGCCGCCAAGCGCTCCAGGCCCATGCCCGTATCCACGCACGGCGCCGGCAACGGCACCAGGGTGCCGTCGGGCTGGCGGTCGAACTGCATGAACACCAGGTTCCAGATTTCGATGAAGCGGTCGCCATCCTCGTCCGGCGAGCCCGGCGGGCCACCGGCGATATGGGCGCCATGGTCGTAAAAGATTTCGGTGCACGGACCGCACGGGCCGGTGTCGGCCATCTGCCAGAAATTGTCCGACGCGTAGGGTGCGCCCTTGTTGTCACCGATGCGGACGATGCGCTCTTCCGGAATGCCGACCATGTCGCGCCAAAGCGCGTAGGCCTCGTCATCGGTCTGGTAGACGGTCACCAGCAGGCGCTCGGCCGGCAGCTTCCAGACCTGGGTCAACAACTCCCAGGCCCAGGCGATGGCGTCCTTCTTGAAATAGTCGCCGAAGGACCAGTTGCCCAGCATCTCGAAGAAGGTGTGGTGACGCGCGGTGTAGCCGACCGCATCGAGATCGTTGTGCTTGCCGCCCGCGCGCAGGCAACGCTGAACGTCCGCGGCACGCACGTAGCTGCGCTTCTCCGCGCCCAGGAACACGTCCTTGAACTGCACCATGCCGGAATTGGTGAACAGCAGGGTCGGATCGTTGCCCGGCACCAAGGGTGCGGAAGGCACGATGGTGTGGCCCTTCGCCTGGAAGAACTCGAGGAAGTCGCTGCGGATCTGGGAAGTGCTGAATTTGGCGGGTGCGTTCATGAGGCTGGCTGTCGGGCGGGCGGCGATGGCCGTCGCTTCCTTCCCGAAATGGGGGAGGCGATACGGCGATACAACCTAAACCACCAAGATTAGCAGGCCTGGAGCGCTCAGTCGTCAGGGTCGAAGCGGCTGGCCGCGCGGATCGTGTCGGCATCAAAGCCCCGGCGCGCTAGCAGGTCAGCGGCCTTGCGCCGCTGGGCCAGGTCCTGCGGTCCGGCCTCGCCGAAGCGGCGGCGGACCAGGTCGCGGGCATTGGCGCGCCAGTCGCCCTCATAGGTGTCCATGGCGGCAGCGATGGCTTCGCGATCCAGGCCATGCGTACCGAGCTCCGCACGCACGTGCAACGGCCCGTAGCCGGTGGCCGCACGCGAGCGCACCAGCCATTCGGCAAAGCGAGTGTCGTCCTGCCAGCCCTCGCCTGCCATGCGCGCCACGGCAGCATCGGCGTCTTCGGCTTCGACCCCCCGCCCGCGCAGCTTACGCACCAACTCCTTGCGCGAATGTTCCCGGCGCACCAGCAGCCCGAGGGCGCGCTGTGCCGGCGTCGGCTCCGGGCGAGGTCGGCGGCCACGTCGCCGGCCCTCGGTGTCCTCGCTCATGCTGTGGCTACTCCATAAAAGCTACCGCGGGAACGGCGGCACTGACTCCGCCGCCCCGCGATAGGTGAAAAACTCAGTCCTCGCTGGACTCACCGTCTTCTGCCGGCGCCTCGGTCGGCTGGAACTTCTCGCGCAGTTCGGCTTCCAGCCGGGCCGCGACCTGCGGGTTGTCGCGCAGGTAGCCACGGGCATTGTCCTTGCCCTGGCCGATGCGCTCGTCGCCGTAGCTGTACCAGGCACCCGCCTTCTCCACCAGCTTGGCTTCCACGCCCATGTCGATCAGCTCGCCCTCGCGGCTGATGCCCTCGCCGTACAGGATCTCGGTGATCACCTGCTTGAAGGGAGGCGCCAGCTTGTTCTTGACGACCTTGATCTTGGTCTGGTTGCCGATGATCTCGTCGCCCTTCTTGATCGCGCCGATCCGGCGGATGTCCAGGCGCACCGAGGCATAGAACTTGAGCGCATTGCCGCCGGTGGTCACTTCCGGGCTCTGGCCCGGCATCATCACGCCGATCTTCATGCGCAGCTGGTTGATGAAGACCACCAGGGTGTTGGAACGCTTGATGTTGCCGGTCAGCTTGCGCAGCGCCTGGCTCATCAGGCGAGCCTGCAGGCCCGGCAGCTGGTCGCCCATCTCGCCTTCGATTTCGGCCTTGGGGGTCAAGGCGGCGACCGAGTCGACCACCACGATGTCCACCGAACCCGAGCGCACCAGCATGTCGGCGATTTCCAGCGCCTGCTCGCCGGTATCCGGCTGCGACAGCAGCAGTTCGTCGACGTTGACGCCCAGCTTGGCGGCGTAGATCGGGTCCAGCGCGTGCTCGGCGTCGATGAAGGCCGCGGTGCCGCCCTTCTTCTGGCACTCGGCAATGGCCTGCAAGGTCAACGTGGTCTTGCCCGAGGACTCCGGACCATAGATCTCGACGACGCGGCCCTTCGGCAGGCCGCCGATGCCCAGGGCGATGTCCAGCATCAACGAACCGGTCGGGATGACTTCGACGGCCTCGATGACCCGGTCGCCCATGCGCATCACCGAGCCTTTGCCGAACTGCTTCTCGATCTGGCTCAGGGCGGCGGAAAGGGCGCGCTTCTTGTTCTCGTCCATCTGGGTGTCCTCGTCAGTGATATTTCGGAATGGCGTCAATGTAGGCGTCGCATATCGCACAGGCTGAGACTGCTGGCGAGGCGATCAATTTATTTTTATTCGGGGGTGGGAAACAGCGGTGCAGACCGCGCCAGCGCGTCGGGAAACCACGCCGCGCCGGCTCGGGCAGGGCCTCAACGATTCGGCCTCAACAGCCCGCAATACAGGCCTTCGATGGCGAACTCCTGGTCCGGCAGCACCTCGATCGGGGCGTAGTCCGGATTGCGCGGCAGCAGGCGGATGCGGTCCTTGCCGATCTTCAGCAGCTTGACCGTGATTTCCTCGTCGATCCGCGCCACCACGATCTGGCCCGAGCGCGCATCGCGCGTGCGGTGGACGCCGATCAGGTCGCCGTCGAAGATGCCCTCGTCGATCATCGAATCGCCCTGCACCTTGAGCAGGTAGTCCGGCGCCGGTGAAAAGAACACCCGGTCCAGCACCACGAAGTCTTCCGAGCCGATGTCCGCGCCGATCGGCAGGCCCGCCGCCACTCGCCCGAGCACCGGCAGCCGCAATACGTCATCGCTGCGCACGGCCAACTCCTCGTTGGCGGCGGGTGCGGCCGGATCGGCCGCCCTGGACACCAGGCGAATCCCGCGCGCCTGCCCCGGCACCCGGCGGATTGCCCCGGCCTGTTCCAGCGCCTCAAGGTGGTACTGCGCCGCACGTACGCCCTTGAAGCCGAAGGCGCGGGCGATCTCCGCCTGCGACGGCGGTGCGCCCTCGCCTTCGATGCGCTCGGCGATCATGGCCAGGATGGCTTGCTGGGTATCGGTGAGTTCCATGGTTAGTAGTATTACTACTAACGCCCGGGTCGCGCAACTCCTTTTGGCCGGAACCTAGCGGCTGCGCCAGATCGCGAACAGGATCCACATCCCGCACAACACCGCGCCGATAAACCCCGCCACCCCGATCGCCAGCAGCCAGCGGCTGGACACCCCGCCGACACTATTCATTACGATCGACGAGCCGATGATCAGCGCCGCGGTGACAATGCCCATGGTCAGCCGATTGGCGGCGCGATTGACCTGGTCGCCGAAGCCCTTCAGCGCCTCGGTCTCGACCCGCAGTTGCAGGCGCCCGCGCTTGGCCGCCTGCAGCAGGCGGCGCAGGTCGCGCGGCAATTCGCCGGCCAGATCGAGCAGCCCGCCGACCCCGCGACGGCCGCGCTGCCACAGTTGCCCGGGCGAGTAACGCTGCAGCATCGCCCGTTGCAGGAACGGCCGCGCCTCGCTGGCCATGTCGAAATCCGGATGCAGCTGCCGCCCCATCCCCTCCAGGGTCAGGAACGCCTTGATCATCAGCGCCAGGTCCGCCGGCAACACCAGCGAGTGCTCGCGCAGGATGCCGGTGATGTCGCCCAGCATCTGGCCGATGCGCAGGTCCTTCAGCGGCACCCCGCGGTACTGTTCGACGAACAAGCCGACATCGGTCTGCAGCCGCCCCTCATCCACGTCCAGGCCACCATCGGCCCAGGCCAGCAGCACGTCGGTGACCGCCTCGGCATCGTGCTCGACCGCGCCATGCAACAGCCGCGCGATCTGGAAGCGCCGCTCCTCGGTCAGGCGCCCGACCATGCCGAAGTCGATGACGCCGATGCGGCCATCGCGCAGGTAGAAGATATTTCCCGGGTGCGGATCGGCGTGGAAATAGCCGTCCTCCAGCACCATCTTCAACACGATGCTGGCGCCGCGGCGCGCCAGTTCGGCCCGGTCCAGGCCGGCGGCATCGACCGCGGCCAGGTCGCGTCCGGGAATGCCATCGACGAAGTCCTGCACGTTGAGCGAGGCGCACGTCCACTGCCAGTGCACCTGCGGAATCAGGATTTCCGGATGCCCGGCGAAATTGCCGGCGATCTTCTCGGCATGCCGGCACTCGGCGGCGAAATCCAGCTCGCGCCGCAACGAGGCGGTGAATTGCCGCACCACCTCGGCCGGCCGGTAGCGCTGCAGGTCCGGCAGCTGCGATTCGACCACCTCGGCCAGCCGCGCCAACAGGCGCAGATCGGCGTCGATGGTCTCGCCGATCCCGGGCCGGCGGATCTTCAGCACCACCGCACGGCCGTCTTCCAGCCACGCTCGGTGCGTCTGCGCCAGCGAGGCGGCGGCCAGCGGCTGTTCGTCCAGGCGCGCGAACACCGCCTCGGGCTCGGCGCCGAGATCGGCCACCAATTGCGCGCGCACCTGCGCGAACGGCAGCGCAGGCACCGCGTTCTGCAACTCGCTCAACTCGGCGATCCATTCCGGCGGCAACAGGTCGACGCGGGTCGCCATCACTTGCCCGAGCTTGACGAAGGTCGGCCCCAGTTCTTCCATCGCGCGCCGCACCCGGGTGGCGGCGGACATCCGCAGCTTGTCGCCGGGGTCGTGCCAATGCAGCAGGCGGCCGGCGCGTTCAAGCCAGTCGGCCAAGCCGATCCGGCGCACGATGTCGCCGAAGCCGTAGCGAATCAGGACCGAGGCGATTTCCTGCATCCGCCCCAGGTCGCGCACGGTTCCCAGTGCTTCCCACATCAGCGCGCGCTCCTGTCTTGAAGACCGGACCGGCGCGGGCGGTTCACAGCAGCGCGCCCAGGCCGCGCAGCGCGGCGGCTACGGTCTGGCGACGCACGTCGTCGCGGTCGCCGTCGAAATGGAACACTTCGGCCTTGGCGTAGCCCCCGCGGCGCTTCCATCCGATCCACACCGTGCCGACCGGCTTGTCCTCGCTGCCGCCGCCGGGGCCGGCGATGCCGGTCACCGCCACCGCGATGCTGGCGCCGGAATTAACCAGCGCACCGGACACCATCTCGATGACCGTCTCGCGGCTGACCGCACCGTGCACTTCGAGCGTTTGCGGCCGCACGCCAAGCAGCGCTTGCTTGGCCTCGTAGCTGTAGGCGGCCATGCCGCAGTCGAACCAGGCCGAGGAACCGGCGACATCGGTGACCGCCTTGGCGATCCAGCCGCCGGTGCAGCTCTCAGCGGTGACCAGGCGTTCGCGCGCCGCCAGCAGCTGGTCTCCCAGCTGCTCGGAAAGCTGCCGTAGTTCGGCGTCGGTTGGACTCATGTCGATCGGGATCGGGGGGATGCGGTCTTTTTAGCCGAAACGGACGAGGTTGTCGCCTTCGGGCATCACGGCTATTCGGGCCGCATCCACTCTTCCAGCGGCGTGGTCGGCAACAGCGCGCGGATCGGCGCGCCATCGCGTTCGGCGGCCAGGCGCTCGGCCTCGGCGATCGGAATATCCACCTCGAGCAACCAACCATCCTCGTCGGCGCGTTCGCCCTGCACGACTTCCAGGGCATGCAGGCGCGAGCGCAGCCGGCCGGCCGAAGACGGCAGGCGCAAGGTGCCGGTCACGTGCTGCAGGCCCAGCCGCTGGCCAAGCACGCGCTGCAGCACTTCCAGGCCGCGGCCATCGCGCGCGGAGATCCACACCCGCTCTCGCCGCGCTTCGTCGGGCACGCCGTCCTGGGCATCGTGGCGCACGTCGGCGCCTTCGATGCGGTCGATCTTGTTGAACACCAGCAGCTGCGGCAGGTCGCCGGCGCCGACCGCCTGAAGTACCTCGTCGACCTGGCGGATACGGTCTTCGCGCAGCGGGTCCGCGGCATCGACCACATGCAGCAGCAAGTCGGCCTCGCGCGCCTCGGACAAGGTCGAACGGAACGCCGCCACCAGTTCATGCGGCAGGTCGCGGACAAAGCCCACGGTGTCGGCCAGGATCACGTTGCCGCCCGGCAGCGAGATGCGCCGCACGGTAGGGTCCAGGGTGGCGAACAACTGGTCGGCGGCATAGGCCTCGGCGCCGGTCAGCGCGTTGAACAGCGTCGACTTGCCGGCATTGGTATAGCCCACGAGCGCGATCCGCGGCAGCTCGCTGCGCACGCGCGCACGACGCATCTGGGTGCGCTGGACCTCGACCTTTTCCAGCCGCTTCTGCAGCTGCTCCACCCGCTTCTGCAGCAGGCGGCGGTCGGTTTCCAACTGGGTTTCACCGGGGCCGCGCAGGCCGATCGAGCCACCGCGCTGGCGCTCGAGGTGGGTCCAGCCGCGCACCAGGCGCGTGGCCATGTGGCGCAGTTGCGCCAGCTCGACCTGCAGCTTGCCTTCGTGGCTGTGGGCGCGCTGGGCGAAGATGTCCAGGATCAGCCCGGTGCGGTCGAGCACGCGGCGCTGCAGGAGCTTCTCCAGGTTGCGTTCCTGCACCGGCGACAGCGAGTGGTTGACCAGGATCAGGTCGGCGCCGGTGGCGTCGGCGGCCGCCTTGACCTCCTCCAGCTTGCCGCTGCCGATCAGGGTCTTGGGACTTGGCTTGTCGATCTTCGCCGACACGGTCGCGGCCACGGTGGCACCGGCCGACTTGGCCAGGTCCACGAATTCCTCGAGCACATCCTCCTCGGCAGGCCCACCGGCGTGGGTCTGGATCAACAGCGCGTGTTCGCCCTTCTTCGAGCGGTCAAACACGCATTACTCCGGTATTACTCGACTTCATCTTCCGCCTGTTGATCTTCATTGGACTGCACGTAGCCACCGCCCGGCCCGACGCGAACATTGCGCGCTGGCACCACGGTGGAAATGGCGTGCTTGTAGACCATCTGGCTGACGGTATTACGCAGCAACACCACGAACTGGTCGAAGGACTCGATTGTCCCCTGCAACTTGATGCCGTTGACCAGATAGACCGAAACCGGCACCCGCTCCCGACGCAGGGCGTTCAGAAAAGGATCCTGCAAAGATTGCCCCTTGGACATCACACACGCTCCGTTATTGTTCTTATGTGCCCGGACACCCCGCCATCCCCAGCCGGTCCCGGTAAGGGGATGTTACACGCCCGTTGCCGCCCCGCCAGCACCAGGGGTGGCGAGAAAGTCGCCCAGCGCCGAGTCCAGCCGACCGCGATCACATTCCGGGTCGAACCAGCGTGCGTCGAGCTCGCCGCGCAGCCAGGTCAGCTGGCGCTTGGCCAGTTGGCGGGTGGCCTGGATCGCGCGTTCGCGGAAAGCGGCCGCGTCCACCGCGCCATCGAGGAATTCCCAGGCCTGGCGGTAGCCGACCGCACGCACCGCCGGCAGGTCGAGCGGCACCGGCACGGCCTGCATCTGCGGCAGGGCGCGCAGGCGCCGCACTTCGTCCAGGAAGCCCTGTTCCAGCATGGTGTCGAAGCGCTTGGCAATTCGATCGTGCAGCACGGCGCGGTCCGGTGGCGACAGCACCAGCTTGAGCACCCGCAACGGCAGGCGTGGCGCAGCCGGTTGCGCCTGCCAGTAGCTGATCGGGCGTCCGGTCAGGGCGTGCACTTCCAGGGCGCGCTGGATCCGTTGCGGATCGGTGGCGTGGATGCGCGCTGCCGCTACCGGATCGAGCTCGGCCAGGCGCCGGTGCATGGCCTCCCAGCCCACCGCCGCCGCCTCAGCGGTGAGCCGCGCGCGAATTTCGGGGTCGGCGGCGGGCATCTGCGCCAGCCCGTCCAGCAAGGCGCTGAAATACAGGCCGGTGCCGCCGGCCAGGATCGGAATTCGGCCACGCGCGACGATTTGCGCGATGGCCAGGCGCGCATCGGCTGAGAACTCGGCCGCCGAATACGTTTGCCAGGGATCGCGCAGGTCCAGCAGATGATGCGGCACCGCCGCCTGCAGCGCTGCCTCCGGTTTCGCCGCGCCGATGTCCAGGCCGCGATAGACCAGCGCCGAGTCGACGCTGACGATCTCTCCACCCAGGCGCTGCGCCCATTCAATCGCCAGCGCGGTCTTGCCGCTGGCCGTCGGGCCCATCAGCGCGATCGCCAGCGGCCGGCGATCTGACGGCATCAGTCTTCGTCCGGCCAGCGGATCGCAGGCGCGGCGCCGCGGCTGTCCACGCGCGCCACCGGCACGCTGGCTACGGCGGCCCACACTCTCAACGCATCCACCGTAGGTGCGACATCGTGCACCCGCACCAGCAGGGCGCCGCGCTGCACCGCGATCAGGTGCGCCGCCAGCGAGCCGGCCACGCGCTCGGCCGTCGGCTCACGGCCGGTCCACTCGCCGATGCTGCGCTTGCGCGACAACCCGGCCAGCACCGGCAGGCCCAACTCGCCCAGTCGCGACAGCGCGGCGAGCAACTGCAGGTTGTGCGCGGCAGTCTTGCCGAAGCCGAAACCCGGATCGACGATCAACCGCTTCTTGTCGATGCCGGCCATTTCCGCGGCGAAGATGCGCTCGGCCAGGAACCGGTGCACCTCACCCACCACGTCATCGTAGTGCGGGGCGTCCTGCATCGAGCGCGGCTCGCCGAGCATGTGCATCAGCACCACCGGCACGCCCAGCTCGGCCGCCGCCGGCAATGCGCCGGGCATGCGCAGCGCATAAACGTCGTTGATCATGCCCGCGCCTGCCGCCACCGCCGCGCGCATGACCTCGGGCTTGAAGGTGTCGATGCTGATCGGTACTTCAGTGCGCGCGTGCAATTGTTCGATCACGGGCAACACGCGCGCCAGCTCCGTTTCCAACGGCACCGGTTCGGCGCCCGGGCGGGTCGATTCGCCGCCGATATCGAGCAGGTCGGCGCCCTGCTCGACCAGGGCCAGGCCATGTGCGACCGCCGCTTCAGTGCTGGCGTGGGCACCGCCGTCGGAGAACGAGTCCGGGGTGACGTTGACGATGCCCATCACCCGCGGGCGATCCAGGCGCAGCGCGCGACCGTTGCAATCCAGGGTCAGGGCGGTGTCGAACATCGGGGCATCCCAGCGCGGCTTGGGCGCGGCTTCGGCGAATGGGCCGCCATTGTCGCGCAGCGTGCACGTGCCTGCCTATCGAGATGGCGCCGCCACGCCGGCGGCGCCGATCCCGCTTACTCCAGGTCGCCGAGCGTGGCGCCGTCCTGGGGCGCGGCGAGCCAGCCAGCGACGTCTTCGCCGACCTTGTCCACGGTGCGTTCGAGCACCGAGCACGAGCCCTTGTAGGCGCCCATGACGCCGCCGCGCGAGTCGCGACGGCCGACGAAACTCGCCACCTGGGTGCCATCGCGCAACAGCGCGCCGCGCACGGTCACTGATTTGTGGTGGCCCATCCAGGCGTTGCCCTCGCTGACCGCATCGCTGATTTCCAGCTTCAGCACTTCGCCCTTGGCGTCGGCCAGCGGCGCGGCGACGAAATTGACTTCCTTGCCGGCTGCAGCGGCCGACCGCTTGATCGCATCGGCCAACTGCACGTCGATGGTGCATTCACGCTTGATCTTGCCGGCGACGATCGCGCTGTCGGCGTACGGCACCGGGTTGAGCATGCTGACCGGTGCGGCATGGGCGGCGCCGGCGAGTGCGGCGGCGAGAACGACGAAAATCTGCTTCAAGAGCTTCCCCTGTGCCCGCCTGGCTGGAGGCCCCGTGCGGCAGCGGGCAGGCCGTGGGCGGGGCGGCGCACACTCCGGTGCGCGGCGCAGTGTGCCAAGCCTTGATGGCAAAGGTCTATCGGAATGCTCCCGACACCGCTGCCCCGGTTCGCCGCAGCGCAAAGAAAAACGCGCCCCGGAGGGCGCGTCTGGATTCCAGCGTTGCTGCAGGCCTCAGACCTGTTCGGCAGGCCCGGCGATCGGCGGCAGCGGCCGCTGCGGGTTCTTGTCGTTGCCGTCCTTGCCCGACTTGCCCCAACCCACCGGCGGCGGCGGGTCGCGGCCTTCCATGATCGCGTCGATCTGCGGCGCATCGATGGTCTCGTACTGCAGTAGCAGCTGGGACATCGTGTGCAGCTTGTCGATGTTCTCGGTCAGGATGGTCTTGGCGCGGTTGTACGCGCTGTCGAGGATTTCCCGGACCACGTCATCGATCTTGCGCGCAGTCTCGTCCGAGACACTCTTGTGCTGCGTTACCGAGCGGCCCAGGAACACCTCGTCCTCTTCCTCGCCGTAGGCGATCGGGCCCAGGGCATCGGACAGGCCCCACTTGGTGACCATGTTGCGGGCCATCTTGGTGGCGCGCTCGATGTCGTTGGAAGCACCGGTGGTCACCTTGTCGGCGCCAAAGATCAGCTCCTCGGCGACACGACCGCCGTACAGCGTGGCCAGGCGGCTGTGCAGGCTTTCGCGGGTCGAGCTGTAGCGATCGCCCTCGGGCAGGAACTGGGTGACACCCAGTGCGCGGCCGCGCGGAATGATCGTGACCTTGTAGACCGGGTCGTGATCCGGCACCAGGCGACCGATGATGGCGTGGCCAGCCTCGTGATAGGCAGTGTTGGTCTTCTCTTCCTCGCTCATGGCCATCGAGCGGCGCTCGGCACCCATCAGGATCTTGTCGCGGGCACGATCGAAGTGGTCCATGCGCACTTCCTTGGCGCTCTCGCGGGCGGCAAACAGCGCCGCCTCGTTGGCGAGGTTGGCCAGGTCAGCGCCGGAGAAACCGGGGGTACCGCGGGCGATGACCATCGGCGCGACATCGTCGGCCAGCGGCAGCTTGCGCATGTGCACCTTGAGGATCTGCTCGCGGCCGCGCACGTCCGGCAGCCCGACCACGACCTGGCGGTCGAAGCGGCCCGGGCGCAGCAGCGCGGGGTCGAGTACGTCGGGGCGGTTGGTGGCGGCGATCACGATCACGCCCTCGCCGCCCTCGAAGCCGTCCATCTCGACCAGCAACTGGTTCAAGGTCTGCTCGCGCTCGTCGTGGCCACCGCCCAGGCCGGCGCCGCGATGGCGGCCGACGGCGTCGATTTCGTCGATGAAGATGATGCACGGGGCATGCTTCTTGGCCTGCTCGAACATGTCGCGCACGCGGCTGGCGCCGACGCCGACGAACATTTCGACGAAATCCGAACCGGAGATCGAGAAGAACGGCACCTTGGCTTCGCCGGCGATCGCACGTGCCAGCAGCGTCTTGCCGGTACCCGGGGGGCCAACCATCAGCACGCCACGCGGGATCTTGCCGCCGAGCTTGGTGAACTTGGACGGGTCGCGCAGGAAGTCGACCAGCTCGCTGACCTCTTCCTTGGCTTCGTCGCAGCCGGCCACGTCGGCGAAGGTGACCTTGACCTGGTCTTCGCCCTGCAGCTTGGCGCGGGATTTGCCGAAGCTCATCGCACCCTTGGCGCCACCGCCGCCGCCCTGCATCTGGCGCATGATGAACAGCCAGAAGCCGATGATCAGGATCACTGGGAGGAAGTTGAAGATCACCGACCAGATGCTGATGCCGTTGCTGGGTTCATCGCGGCTCAGCGGGATGTTCTTCGAATACAGCACATCGACCAGCTTCGGGTCGACCGGCCCGTACAGCGAGCCTTCGCTGCCGTCGGTGCGGGTGTAGCGGATCGCGTTGGCGGTCAGCGTGGACTTGTCGGTGATGTTCACCGCCTTGATCCGGCCGCTGTCGATGTCCTTGAGGAACTCGGTATAGGAAATGGCGTTGCCGGTCGCCGCACCGCTGGTGCGAGGCGAGAAGCTCTGGAACACCACCATCAGCACGACGGCGACGACCACCCACAACAGCAGATTCTTGGTCAAGTCGTTCATCCTCATTGGCTCCGGTGTCCCTCTCTGGCTTGTCGCGGTGGCTTATTGCCGTAATACGCGGTGGTCTTTCGCACTTTACTTGATCTGGGCACGCTTGCCCTGCCCCAGGGCGTACACCTCCGGCGAGCGCTTGCGCGAGGCCTCGGGCTTGCGGATGGACACCTTGTCGTAGCGCCGGCGCAGTTCACGGACGTATTCATCGAAACCCACGCCCTGGAACAGCTTGATCAGGAACGCGCCACCGGTCTTGAGGTGGTTGTCGGCGAAATCCATCGCCAACTCGGCCAGATGCATCATCCGCGGCTGGTCGACCGCGTCCATCCCGCTCTTATTGGGGGCCATATCCGACAGCACAAGGTCTACCGGCTTGCCGCCCAACATCGATTCGAACTCCGATAGAACGGCTTGCTCCCTGAAGTCACCATGAAGGAATTCGACGCCGGCCAGCGGCGGCATCTCCAGGATATCCAGGGCCAGCACCCGGCCGCGGTCGCCCATCTGCTTGCGGACCTGCTGCGACCAGCCGCCGGGGGCGGCGCCGAGGTCGACCACGACCATGTCAGGGCGCAGCAACCGATCGCGTGCCAGCAGCTCTTCCAACTTGTAGGCGGCCCGCGAACGCATGCCTTCGGTCTGGGCCTTTTTCACGAACGGGTCGGAAAAATGCTCCTTGAGCCAGCGCTGGCTGCTCTTGCTGCGGGTGGCCATGGTCAAAGCAGTCGTCAGGGCCCGCCATGATACCCTGAACCCCCCTGGCTTCCCGTTCGAGCTGTATGTCTACCGTTCTCACCTCCGCCCAGAACCGTTTCCTTCGCGGCCAGGCCCATGATCTCAAGGCGCTGCTGCAGACCGGGGGCAAGGGCGTCACGCCGGCCTTCCTGGCCGAGCTCGACGAGGTGCTGGAACGCCACGAACTGGTGAAGGTGAAGGTCGCCGCCGAGGACCGCGAGACCCGCGACACGATGATCGACGAGATCACCGGCCAGTCCGGCGCGGCGCTGGTCCAGCGCATCGGCCACGTGGCCGTGCTGTACCGCCCCAGCAAGGACAAGCGCCAGATCGTGCTGCCGCGCGGCTGAGGCGTCGTCAAATGCAACTGAGCGAAGACCGTCCGGACTACGCATTCGCCTTGCGCGCGGCCGATGGCCGCCATGCCAAGGTCAACGACCGGGTGCTGTCGCGCAGCTTCCTGATCGCACCAGACAAGTTGGTGGAAGACTGGCCGGTCGCCGCGCTGGCCGATCTCAAGCCCGAAGATCTCGCCCCGGTGCTGGCGTTGTCGCCGGCCCTGGTGCTGCTGGGCACCGGTTCGCAGCAAGGCTTTCCGGAGCCGGCCGTGCTCGGCGCGTGCCTGACGCGCGGCATCGGCCTGGAAGCGATGAGCAACGACGCCGCTGCGCGTACCTATAACGTGCTGGCCGCCGAAGGCCGCAAGGTGGTGCTGGCGATGATCCTCGAGTCCGCTGCCTGACTGTGCAATTGCACTGTAGGAGCGGCTTCAGCCGCGACGGCTTGGCGCAGACGATATAGGTGCCGAGGTCGCTCGGTCGGGCTAAAGCCCCTCCTACAAGGTTGCCAAGGTTCGCCCGGCAGCAGTGACGCGGGCGTTTCCGCCCGCGATTCCTACTTCTTCGGCAAATACCCCAGCGGATCCACCGGCTTGCCGTTGTAGCGGATCTCGAAGTGCAGCATGTCGCGGGTGGCGCCGCTGCGACCCATCTCGGCGATCTGCTGGCCGGCCTTCACCGCCTGGCCTTCGTTGACCAGGCGCTTGCGGTTGTGGCCATAGGCCGACAGCCACTGCTCGTTGTGCTTGATGATGATCAGCTCACCGTAGCCCACCAGGCCAGCGCCGGAATACACCACCACGCCATCGGCCGCGGCCTTGACCGCCTGGCCGTTGCTGCCAGCGATGTCGATGCCCTGCTTGGTGGCCTCGCCGGCCACGAAGTTGCCTACCACCACGCCATCGGCCGGCCAGCGCCAGTTGAAACCGCTGGCTACCGGTGTGGGCGTGCTCGCCGGCACGGGAGCCGCCGGGCTACTGGCCGTCGTCGCCGGCCGACTGGTGCTGGCCCCGGTGCCGGTGACCGGCGAGCGGCTTGCCGTTGCGCCCTGCGGGTACAACCTGAGCACCTGGCCCGGATAGATCGTGTTCGGCGAGGACAGGTTGTTCCAGGAGGCCAGGTCGAGCGGGCTGACGTTGGTGCGGCGGGCAATTGCGTACAGGGTGTCGCCCTGGCGCACGGTTACCGTCGCGCCTGGGCGCGCCACCGAAGTGCGCGGCACCGACGCACCCGATCCCGAGCCACCGCCCTTCTTCACCACCGTGGCCGTGCCGCAGGCGGCCAGCGCCAACACCACCGGCACCACGATCGCCAGGCGCACGATTGCCTGCATGCGTTTGCTGCTCATCCGAATTTCGCTCTCCATATCACCCATCCGGCCAGGCCGACCAGCATCAGGCTAGCCACCCAGCCTAGCGGTTCGATCCAGCGATGCAACGCCGCCTCGGCACGTACGCCCCCCAGGCGGATGGCACCGGCCACCAGGTACACGCGCTTGCCGCGGCCCACCGCCATGCTCGCCAGGAACGGCAAGAACGGCACGCCGACCACGCCCGCGGCCCAGGTGAATATCTTCAACGGGATCGGCGTGAAGCCGGCCAGCACCAGCAACCAGAACGCACGCCAGGGCGATTCGGCGACCACCTGGCGCAGATGCGCCACCTGCTCGTCGATCTTCGCGCTCCAGCCCAGCCATTCGATCAGCGGATGCAGCGCGGCGAAGGCGAAATGCCCCAGGAGATAGCCCACCAGCGCGCCAGCCAGCGAACCCATCAGGCTCAGGCTGGCGAACCAGAGCGCGCGCTTGGGTTGGGCCAGCGACATCGGCGCCAGCATCACTTCCGGCGGAACCGGGAAGATGAAGCCTTCCATGAAGCTCAGGCCGGTCAGCAGGGCCGGTGCGCGGGGATGGCGCGACCAGCGGATCGCCAGGTCGTAGAGGGGTCCGAATAGCTTCATCTGGCCGGGTCCGTGGAAGTCAGTCGAGCATGCCCGACAGCAGCGGCACGAACGTGACCGGCGCCAGAACCTGCTGCACCATCTGCCCGTCCTCCGCCCGCGTCAGCTGCACCAGCGACTGCGAGGACGGCCCGCCCACCGGTGCGACCAGGCGCCCGCCCGGCCCGAGCTGCTCGACCAGGGCATCGACCAGCGCCGGCGCGGCGGCAGTAACGACGATGGCATCGTAGGGACCATGTTCGGGCCAGCCGATGCGACCGTCGTCGTGCTTGCTGCGCACGTTCATGCCGAGCTGGCGAAAGCGCTTGCGCGCCTGTCGCAGCAGGTCGCCGATGCGCTCGACGGTATGCACCTCCAGGCCCAGCGCGGCCAGGATCGCGCCCTGGTAGCCGGAGCCGGTCCCCACTTCCAGCACCTTCTTCGGCGCCACTTCCAGGATCGCCTCGGTCATTCGCGCCACCACCCAAGGTTGCGAGATGGTCTGGCCGTGGCCGATCGGCAGCGCGGTGTCTTCGTAGGCGCGCGAGGCCAGGGCCTCGTCGATGAACAGATGGCGCGGCACGGTCCGCACGGCGTTGAGCACGCGTTCGTCGGCGATGCCGGCTTCGCGCAGGCGGTCGACCAGGCGGTCGCGCACGCGCTGTGAAGTCATGCCGATACCCACCGCTTCCGGCTGCAGTCGCAGGCGCGGGGTCATGGCTGGGAATTTCCCGCGGCCCCGAAGCCCTCGTCCATGGCCTCGGTCAGCCCGCCGACCCAGCCGGCGACCTTTTCCAGCGCCTGGTAGCGCGTCAGGTCGACGTGGATCGGCGTGATCGAGATATGGCCGGTGCGCACGGCGTGGAAATCGGTACCCGGGCCGGCGTCCTGTTCCGGGCCGGCCGGGCCGATCCAGTACACGGTGTTGCCGCGCGGGTCGACCTGCGGCAGGCAGGATTCGGAACGGTGGCGGTTGCCCAGGCGCGCAGTTTCGAACCCGCGCACCTCTTCCCAGGCCAGGTCGGGCACGTTGACGTTGAGGATGGTGTCGGCCGGCAGCGGGTCGGCGACCAGGCGCGCGACGATCTGCACCGCGGCACGCGCGGCGGTCTCGAAGTGGTGCGCTTCGTGGTTGCGCGTCACCAGCGATACGGCTACTGCCGGCAGGCCGAGGAAGCGCCCTTCCATCGCCGCAGAAACAGTACCGGAATAGATCACGTCGTCGCCGAGGTTGGCGGCGTTGTTGATCCCCGAGACGACGATGTCCGGCTCGTAGTCGAGCATGCCGGTCAGCGCCAGGTGCACGCAGTCGGTCGGGGTGCCGGCGACGCTGCAGGTGTAGCGGTCGATCCGCTTGGTGCGGATCGGCAGGTCCAGCGTCAGGGAATTGCTGGCGCCGGAGCGATCGCGATCGGGCGCGACCACCATCACCTCGTGGCCGGCGCCGCGCAGGTGTTCGGCCAGGATCTTGATGCCGGGGGCGTCGACACCGTCGTCGTTGCTAACCAGTACGCGCATGGGACTCCTCGAAAAGCCGGCCCATGATACCGGATCGATCCCTGCGCTTGCCGCCCGGCTTCCGGCATTTGCGTGGCGGCGTGCGCAGGCTACGCTGTGCGCATGTCGCATTCCGAAGACGACGACCCGGACGACGCCGCGCTGTTTCGCGCCGCGATCGGCGAGGTCAAACCGATTCGCCAGCCGCAGCCGGCGCCACCGCAGCGGCCGCGGCCACGCCCGCGTGCACGCATGGCCGAGCGTGACGAAGCCGAAGCGCAGGGCGAGTTCGCGCGTTTGCTGCGCGACAGCGCGCCGCTGGAGGCCGGCGATACCGCCAGCTACCGCCGCGAGCATGTGCCGGCGCGGGTGTTCCAGCGTTTGCGCAAGGGCCAGTTCTCGGTGCAGGACGAGTTGGACCTGCACGGCGCCAGCGCGGCGCAGGCAGAGGCCTTGCTACGGCAGTTCCTGCTGGAAGCGCATGCGCATGAGTTCGGCTGCGTGCGCATCATCCATGGCAAGGGCATGCAGTCCGAGGGCGGCGTGCCGGTGCTGAAGAACCTGGTGGACCGGGTGTTGCGCCAGCGCAACGATGTGCTGGCGTTTCACTCGGCGCCTGCCACGCAGGGCGGAACCGGGGCCTTGCTGGTGTTGTTGGCGCGGCGCTGAGCGCGCGCGTCCGCCGCTCAGCCGGCGTGCCCTTCCACTTCGCCCAACTCCTGCAAGACCGCCGTCGCATAACAGCCGGGCGGCAACTCGAAGCCCAGCCAAAGCACACGTTCCTCTCGCCATTCGTGGCGCAGATCCTTGGGCCGCAAACGCAGTGCACGGCGCTCCTGCTTCAGCCCCGCCTGTTCCAGGCCTGCGCGCAACGCCAGCGAGGTTTCGTCGGCCATCGCGCCCAGTTCGACCTCCGCCGACACTGCCTGGCTGCGCAGTTCGCCGGCGCCCCACAACGGCCCGCTCGGATGGATGTCGAAATCGGCCAGGCGCTGCGCCAGTAGCTCGCTCCATGCTTCGGGCCCGAACACGCTGCGCGAACCGTCGAGCATCCACACCTCGCCCGGCAGCGGACGGTCCCAGTCGCCGCGCGCCACGCGCGCCGCCAGGACCTGGTTGAACAACTGCGAGCGCGCAGCCGACAACAGCAGCGAGCGCTGGTCCTTGCGCACGCGGCGTCCGCCGAACATGGCCAGGGCCGCGGGAATGTTGCCGCCGCCGTGACCGAAACGCTGTTCGCCGAACCAGTTGGGAATACCGCGCGCGGCGATTTCCGCCAGACGCGCATCGATGGCCGTACGGTCTCCTTGCACCTCGCGCAGCACCAGGCCGAAGCGATTACCCGCCAGCGCGCCGCGCTGCAATTTGCGGTTGTGCCAGGTCGATTCGACGACCTGCATTTCGGCGTCGTCCAGCAGCGCCAGGTCCGGCGCGACGCGCTTGGGCAGGTGCACGCTGAAGCGCTGCGTGGTCACCGCATGGCGATCCTTCAGGCCGGCATAGCTGATCGCCATCTCGGGCAGGCTGGCCCATTGCGCCAGCCGGCGCGCGACGTGGGCGGTGTTCTGGCCACGTTTGCGGATGGTCAGCAGCAGATGCTCGCCCTCGCCGCTCGGCTCGAAGGCGGGGATCTCGTCGACCTGGAAGTCTTCCGGCTCGCTGCGCATGCGCGCCGCCAGGACGGCATCGCCGAAGGCGCGCGGCAGTTCGCTCACAGTGCCACCAACAGCACCACGGCTTGCGCCGCGATGCCCTCGCCGCGCCCGGTGAAGCCGAGCTTCTCGCTGGTGGTGGCCTTCACGCTGACCTGGTCCACGGCGACTCCGAGCAACGCGGCGATGCGCTCGCGCATCGCCAGCGCGTGCGGGCCAACCTTGGGCCGCTCGCAGACCACGGTCACATCGGCGTTGCCGACCTGCCAGCCACGCTCACGCAATAGTTCGTTGCAGTGGCTGACGAAACGGCTGCTGTCGGCGCCCTTCCAGCGCGCATCGGACGGCGGGAAGTGCTGGCCGATATCGCCCAGCGCCAACGCGCCGAGCATGGCGTCGCACAGCGCATGCAGGACCACGTCGCCATCGCTGTGCGCCAGCACGCCTTGCGTGTGCGCCACGCGCACGCCGCCCAGCATGACGTGGTCGCCTTCGCCGAAGGCATGCACGTCATAGCCTTGGCCGATACGGAAATTCAAACCGCTCATGGGGGGGGTGTCCTGCTTCGGCGGGCGCTCAGGCGCCACGCCGGGAAAGTTCGAATTCGAAGCGGGCCAGGTCGGCCGGCGTGGTGATCTTGAAGTTGTCTTCGGCGCCTTCCACCAGCAGCGGGCGCAGGCCGAGCCGCTCCATCGCCATCGCCTCGTCGGTAATCTCGACGCCTGCGGCGGCGGCCTCCTGCAGGCCACGCACCAGCTGGTGGCGGCGGAACAGCTGCGGCGTCAGCGCGCGCCACAGGCGCTCGCGCGGTTCGGTGCCGTCGATACCGCCGTCGTCGCCAGCGCGCTTGAGGGTGTCGCGCACGGGCGCGGCCAGGATCGCACCGACCGGGTCGTTGCGGCCGGTCTCCAGCAGGCGGTCGAGGTCGGTCGGGCCCAGGTTCGGGCGCGCGGCGTCGTGCACCAGCACGAAGTCGTCGCTGCGCACGCTGTCCGGCAGTGCCAGCACCCCGGCCAGGACCGAAGCGGCGCGGCTGTCGCCGCCGACCGTAGTCAGGATCGGCTTGCCGGCCACCGCCCGCCAACCGGGCCAGTCCGGGTCGTTTTCGGACAGCACCACCATCAACCCGGCCACGGCCGGATGCGCGGCCAGCGCGTCCAGGGTGTAGGCGATCAGCGGCCGCCCGGCGGCGGCCATGTACTGCTTGGGCAACGGCGCACCGAAGCGCGCGCCACGCCCGGCGGCCGGGACCACGGCCCAGACGGTCGCCATCAGGGTTGCTCGCCCGTGCTGGGTTCGACCACGGGCGGCGCGTCGGCCGCGTTGGCGGCGGCCGGCGGCACGTCTTCCACTACGCGGTAGAACTTCTCGCCGGGTTTGATCATGCCCAGCTCGCTGCGCGCACGCTCTTCGATGGCGGCCTCGCCGTCCTTGAGGTCCTTGACCTCGGCGGCCAGCGCTTCATTGCGCTGGCGCCGGCCCTCGTTGTCGCGCTTCTGCTTGGCCACCTGCTCTTCCAGCAATACCACTTCGCCGGAATTGCCGGGGCCGAACCAGAAGCGGTACTGCAGCCATGCCAGCAGTACCGCCAGCACCAGCAGCAGCCAGCGCCAGTTGCGCATCGCTTACTGCTTGATCGACACGAAGGCGTTACGACCGGCATAACGCGCGCCGGCACCCAGGGCCTGTTCGATCCGCAGCAGCTGGTTGTACTTGGCCACGCGGTCGCTGCGGCACAGCGAGCCGGTCTTGATCTGGGTGGCAGTGGTGGCCACGGCGATGTCGGCGATGGTGGTGTCTTCGGTCTCGCCCGAGCGGTGCGAGACGATCGCCGCGTAGTTGGCGTGGTGCGCCATGGCGATCGCCTCCAGGGTCTCGGTCAGGGTGCCGATCTGGTTGACCTTGATCAGGATGGCGTTGGCCGTGCCCGACTCGATGCCCTGCTTGAAGATCTTTGGATTGGTGACGAACAGGTCGTCGCCCACCAGCTGCACCTTCTTGCCCACGCGATCGGTCAGCAGCTTCCAGCCGGCCCAGTCGTCCTCGGCCAGGCCGTCTTCGATCGAGATGATCGGGTACTGCGCGACCCAGTCGGCGAGGAAGTCGACGAACTGCTCGGAGGTCAGGCGCTTGTTCTCGCCCACCAGGTTGTACTTGCCGTTCTCGTAGAACTCGCTGGAGGCCACGTCCAGGCCCAGCAGCACGTCTTCGCCGGCGGTGTAGCCGGCCTTGCCGATGGCTTCGAGGATGGTGTCCAGGGCTTCGACATTGCTGCGGAAGTCCGGGGCGAAGCCGCCTTCGTCGCCCACCGCGGTGCTCAGGCCGTGGCCCTTGAGGACCGACTTGAGCGAATGGAAGATCTCGGTACCGGCGCGCAGCGCTTCGGAGAACGAGCCGAAGCCGACCGGCAGGACCATGAATTCCTGGAAGTCGACGTTGTTGTCGGCATGCGCGCCGCCGTTGATGATGTTCATCATCGGCACCGGCAGCGAGACGTCGGATTCGGTGATGGTTGCCAGGTACTGCCACAGGGCCTGCTTGCGCGAGGCGGCGACGGCATGGGCGGCGGCCAGCGAGACGCCGAGCAGTGCGTTGGCGCCCAGGCGGCCCTTGTTCTCGGTGCCGTCCAGGTCGATCAGGCGGCGGTCCAGGCCTTCCTGGTCGGCGGCGTCGAAGCCGGCGAGCGAGGCGGCGATGGTGCCGTTGACGTTTTCGACTGCCTTGCGCACGCCCTTGCCCAGGTAGCGGGTCTTGTCGCCGTCGCGCAGTTCCACCGCTTCCTTGGTGCCGGTCGAGGCGCCCGAGGGCACGGCTGCGCGGCCGAACGAGCCGTCCCCGAGGGTGACTTCCGCTTCCAGCGTGGGGTTGCCACGGGAATCGAGGATTTCGCGAGCGTGGATCTTGGCAATCTGGGTCATGGGGTCCTGGCGATTTGCGGCGCCGCGCGGGCGCGGCGGTTGAGGGGTTCACCGGGGCACGCAACTGCGGGCGCCGGGACAGCACGCGCATTGTAGTGAATGTGGGCGGGGTTGGGCCACGAAGGGTGCAGTGGCAACTAATCGACAGGGGCTGTTGCGGGTTTATCGCGAAGATGCTGGCGGTTTGGGTGCTATCGCTCGGCGTCCGGGGCTAGGCCTTGGCGGGGGACGCCAAGGGCTGCATCCTGCGTGGCTCCTATGGCGGCATCCATGCCGCCAAGGCCCCCGCCACGGCATACCCCCTGGCGCCCCCAAAGGGCCCAACTGGTGGGGGAGGGAAAAGCAAAGGCGTGAAGCAAAACGGCCGCCTTGCGGGCGGCCGTTCTGGGATCAGAGGGTGGATTCTATGAAGCCGTGCTTCTTGGTGATCGTGTCTAGCGCCAGCAGGGTTTCCAGCAGGGCTTCCATCTTGTCCAGCGGCCAGGCGTTGGGGCCGTCGGACAGAGCCTTGCTGGGGTCGGGGTGGGTTTCGGCGAACAGGCCGGCCACGCCTACGGCGACTGCGGCGCGCGCCAGCACCGGGACGAATTCGCGCTGGCCGCCGGAGCTGGTGCCCTGGCCGCCCGGCAACTGCACCGAGTGGGTGGCGTCGAACACGACCGGGCAACCGGTGTCGCGCATGACGCTGAGCGAACGCATGTCGCTGACCAGGTTGTTGTAGCCGAACGAGGCGCCGCGCTCGCACACCATGATGTCGTTATTGCCGGTCGACTTGGCCTTCTCGACCACCGGCTTCATGTCCCACGGCGACAGGAACTGGCCCTTCTTGATGTTGACCGGCTTGCCGGCGTTGCAGACGTTGCGGATGAAGTCGGTCTGCCGCACCAGGAAGGCCGGGGTCTGCAGGACGTCGACGACGGCGGCGACTTCGTCCAGCGGGGTGTATTCGTGGACGTCGGTCAGTACCGGCACGCCGATCTGCTTCTTGACCTCGGCCAGGACCTTCAGGCCCTCTTCCAGGCCGGGGCCGCGGAAGCTGGTGCCGGAGGTACGGTTGGCCTTGTCGAAGCTGGACTTGAAGATGAAGTTCATGCCCAGCTTGCCGGTGATCTCCTTCAGGCGACCGGCCACGTCCAGCTGCAGCTGCATCGACTCGATCACGCACGGGCCGGCGATCAGGAACAGCGGCTGGTCCAGCCCCACTTCGAAACCACACAGTTTCATTTCGACACTCCTGGGAATTGCGCGAAGAACGGCCCGCGAACCGGGCGCGGCCCCGTCCCGCCTTGCGGGACAGGGCTGATATGGGTCAGGCCCGGGCTTCCTTCAACAGCTTGCCGCCGGCCTTGCGCTCGCGCGCGGCACGGATGAAGCCGATGAACAGCGGATGGCCGTCACGCGGGGTGGAGAGGAATTCCGGGTGCGCCTGGCAGGCCAGGAACCACGGATGGCGCTCGCGCGGCAGTTCGATCATCTCCACCAGGGTGTCGTCCATCGACTTGGCGGCAACGACCAGGCCGGCATCCTCCAGCTGGGTGCGATAGCGGTTGTTGAACTCGTAGCGATGGCGGTGGCGCTCGGCGACCACGTCCTTGCCATACAGCTCGCGCGCCAGGGTGCCGGGCTTGAGCCGCTGCTCCTGCAGGCCCAGGCGCATGGTGCCGCCGAGGTCGGACTTCTCGTCGCGCTTCTCGACTTCACCGGTGGCGGTGCGCCATTCGGTGATCAGGCCGATCACCGGGTGCGGCGACTGGCGATCGTTCTCGGTGCTGTTGGCGCCTTCCAGGCCGGCGACGTGGCGGGCAAAGTCGACCACCGCCGCCTGCATGCCGTAGCAGATGCCGAAGTACGGCAGGCCGGTTTCGCGCGCATGCCGCGAGGTCAGCACCTTGCCCTCGAAGCCGCGATCGCCGAAGCCACCCGGCACCAGGATGCCGTCGACATCGGCCAGCGCCGACAGGTCGGTGCCTTCCAGTTCCTGGGCCTCGATCCACTTCAGGTTGACCTTGGTGCGCTGGCGCAGGCCGCCGTGCTTGAGCGCTTCGCCTACCGACTTGTAGGCATCCTGATGGTCGACGTACTTGCCGACCACGGCAATGGTGACCTCGTCCAGCGGATGCTTGACTGCATCGACCACCGCCGCCCATTCGGACAGCTCGGCCGGGCCGGCCTTGTCGCGCAGCTTGAACTGGTCGATGACGATCTCGTCCAGGCCCTGGCGATGCAGTTCCAGCGGCATGCCGTAGAGCACATCGATATCGGCCGCGCTGATCACCGCGCGCTCGGAGACGTTGGTGAACAACGCGATCTTGCGACGCTCGGAGTCCGGGATCGCCTGCTCGGAGCGGCACAGCAGCACGTCGGGCTGGATGCCGATCGAGCGCAGTTCCTTGACTGAGTGCTGGGTCGGCTTGGTCTTCAGCTCACCGGCGGCAGCGATATACGGCACCAGGGTGAGATGCATGAACAGCGCCTTCTCGGCGCCGCGCTCGGTGCGTACCTGGCGGATCGCCTCCAGGAACGGCAGCGATTCGATGTCGCCGACGGTGCCGCCGATCTCCACCAGCGCGACGTCGAAGCCTTCGGTGGCTTCGTCGATGCAGCGACGGATTTCGTCGGTGATGTGCGGGATCACCTGCACCGTGGCGCCGAGATAGTCGCCGCGGCGCTCCTTGCGGATCACGTTCTCGTAGATCCGGCCGGTGGTGACCGAGTTCTTGCGCGACAGGCGGGTGCGCAGGAAGCGCTCGTAGTGGCCCAGGTCCAGGTCGGTTTCGGCGCCGTCGTCGGTGACGTACACCTCGCCGTGCTGGAACGGGCTCATCGTGCCCGGGTCGACGTTGATGTAGGGGTCCAGCTTCATCATCGTGACCTTCAGGCCACGTGCTTCGAGGATGGACGCAAGCGAAGCGGCGGCGATGCCCTTGCCTAGCGAGGACACTACGCCGCCGGTAACGAAGATCAGGGGGGTCATGGCTCAAGGCCTCCCGGAAAGCCATAGTTTACAGGTTGCCGGCGTTTTGCCCAAGGGCATGGCGCCGGCGCGTGCGCAAAAAACAAACGCCCCGGCCTGCGCCGGGGCGTGTAGGGGTGCAACGGGCAAGGACTCAGCGCAGCGGCTTTTCCTCTTCCGCTTCCTTGGCGCCCTTGTCCAGCTTGCCCTGCTTGATCGCCTCGTCCTTCTGCGCGGCGGCAGCGGCGCGGCGCTTGGCGCGCGCGTCGGCTTCGGCCTGCGCCTGGGCGTCGGCGGACTGCTGGGCGGCGGCGCCCTGCTGGTTGCCCTCGGCCTGGCCGCCCTTCTGCTGGGCCATGGCCAACGGAATGGC
>DATCVI010000070.1:0-33327 GCA_036566925.1 Stenotrophomonas sp. | reverse complement strand
CCGACACCGCCGCCATGGCCGACCTGCACCTGGCGATCCAGCCGGGCACCGATGTGGCGTTGTTCAACGGCATCCTGCACCACCTGGTCTGGGAGGGCTGGCTCGATGACGCCTACATCCAGTCCAATACGAGCGGCTTTGCCGCGCTCAAGCAGCTGTTGCGCGACTACACCCCGCGCGTCAGCGCCGAGCTGTGCGGCATCGCGCTGGAAGACCTGATCCAGGCTGCGGAGTGGATCGGCCGCAGCCCCGCGTTCCTCTCGCTGTATTGCATGGGCCTGAACCAGTCGGTGCACGGCACCGACAAGAACCTGGCCTTGATCAATCTGCACCTGGCCACCGGCCAGATCGGCCGCCCCGGTGCCGGGCCGTTCTCGCTCACCGGACAGCCCAACGCCATGGGCGGGCGCGAGGTCGGCGGCATGGCGACGATGCTGGCGGCCCATCGCGAACTCGGCGATGCCGGCGACCGCGCCGAACTCGAATTACTGTGGCAGCTGCCACCGGGCCGCCTGCCGGTGGCGCCTGGTGCCACCGCGGTGCCCCTGTTCGAGGGATTGCGCGCCGGAAAGATCAAGGCGGTGTGGATCGCCTGCACCAATCCCGTGCACTCAATGCCCGACGTTGCCCGCGTGCGCGAGGCGCTGGCCGCGGCCGAGCTGGTGATCGTGCAGGAGGCGTTTGCCGATACCGACACCGTGCCGTTCGCCGACGTCGTGCTGCCGGCCTCGACCTGGGGCGAGAAAGAGGGAACGGTCACCAACTCCGAGCGCCGCATCACCCGCGTGCGCGCAGCGGTTGCGCCACCGGGGCAAGCGCGGGCGGACAGCTGGATCGCCTGCGAGGTCGCGCGTCGGCTGGAGCGACGCCTGGCGCCGGCGGCGTCCTCGCTGTTCGCATTCGATACGCCCGCGCAGATCTTCGATGAACATCGCCGCCTTACCGTGGGCCGCGACCTCGATATCGGTGGCCTGGATTACGCGCGGCTCGAACGCGACGGGCCGCAGCAATGGCCCTATCCGGCTGGCGCCGCGCAAGGGGTGGCGCGTCGCTACGGCGATGGGCGCTTCGCCACTGCCGATGGCCGCGGCAATTTCCACGCAGCACCTTACCGGCCGGTTGCAGAGGCGACCTCCGCGCGCTACCCGTTGCGCCTGCTCACCGGGCGCCTGCGCGACCAGTGGCACGGCATGTCGCGCAGCGGGCGCATTCCGGAGGCGTACGCGCATAGCCCGGAACCGACCTTGCGCATGCATCCGGACGATGCCGCACGGCGCGGCCTGGCGGCTGGCGCCCTGGTCCGGGTGAGCAGCAAGCGCGGAGCGCTGGTGCTGCCGTTGGAACTTTCCGACGAGGTGCGGTCGGGCTGCGTGTTTGCGGCCATGCATTGGAGCGGCCAACAGCTGGCTTGCAACGGCATCAATGAAATCAGCAACCCGGCCTTCGATGCGATCTCCGAGCAGCCCGAGCTCAAGCACGCCGCGGTGCGGGTCGAGCCGGCCGAGTTCGGTTGGCATCTGCTCGCGGCCCGCCGTGGCGATCCGCTGGCGCTGCGTTCGGCATTGCAGCCGCTGTTGCGCGAGTGCGATTACGCCAGCCTGGTGCTGCAAGCCGAAAGCGGTTTGGCGCACGCTTCGGCGTGGGTCGTGCTGCGCGCGGCCTGTACCCAACCGCCATCGTCGGACTGGTGGCAGCGACTGGAAGCGGCACTCGCGTTGCCGGCCAGTCCGGACCTGCTCGAATACCAGGACGCACGACGCGGGATCCTGCGCCGGGTGGGCTGGCGCCGCGAGAGCGACGGCGACTACCTCGATGGCGTAGTGCTCACCGACCCGCAACCCAGCGCCGCCAGCCAGGGCCTGCTGCAAACCGCGCTGGCGGCACAACGTTGGCCGGGTCCGCGACTGGCGGTGTTCGCGCGCGGCGCCGGCAGGGTGCGCGACCCCATCGTCTGCAGCTGCAGGCAAGTCGCGGTGTCGGCGATCCAGGCCGAGATCGCGCGCGGTGCCGATGTCCCCGCGCTCAAACAACGGTTGGGTTGCGGCACCGAATGCGGTTCGTGCGTGCCGCAGCTGCTGCAGCTGTGTCGCCAGGCGGCAACCGCCTGATCTCTCTTCCACAGGAGCTCCCATGCACGCTCATGCGCCTGATCCAACCGACGTGGTGTTGCTTTCCGCCGGCCCCGGCGACCTCGACCTGCTCACCCTCGGCGCGGCCAAGGCATTGGCGCAGGCGCAGGTGCTGTTGCTCGACGAACTGGTGAATCCAGGCATCGTTGCATTGGCCCCCGGCGCGCGCGTGATCCGGGTCGGCAAGCGGGGCGGCTGCCGCTCCACGCCGCAGCAATTCATTTGTCGCCTGATGCGCCGCTACGCCATGCAGGGCCTGCGGGTGGTGCGAGTGAAGGGCGGCGAGGCGCTGCTGTTTGGTCGCGCCGGCGAGGAGATCGCCTTCTTGCGTCGCGCCGGTATCGGCGTGCGCATCATCAACGGGGTCAGTGCCGGCTTCGCGGCCGCTGCAGGGCTGGGCATCTCCCTCACCCACCGCGACCACTGCCACGGCGTCACCTTCGTCACCGCGCATACCCATGATGGCGGCGAACCCGATTGGGCCGCGCTGGCCGCGACCGACACCACCCTGGCGATCTACATGGGAGTTCGCCGGCTCGAGGCGATCGCCGCTGCGCTGAGCAGGGTGTTGCCCGCGCATACGCCCGCGGCCTTGGTACTGGATGCCAGCCGTCCCACCGAGCGCCGCCACCTGACCACGCTGGCGGCGCTGGACGCCTTGTCAACGCTGTCCGATGAGCGATCGCCCGGGATCATCCTGGTGGGCAACGCGCTGGCCGAAGCGATCGCTGCGCCCGTGCCGGCAGCCGCAGCGCGCAAGGCAGGTTGACATGCTCGCCTACGACCAGGCCCTGCAAAGGGTGCGCTCGCACGCATCGGCGTTGCCCATGGAGGACGTGCCGATCGTGCGAGCGGCGGGCCGCCTGCTGGCACAGGACTTCATCAGCCCGGCCTGCCTGCCGCCGTTCGACAACGCCGCGCTGGACGGCTATGCATTGGCGTCGGCCGACGCCGCCCTGGATGCCGGCGTCGAGCTGGAGGTGGTTGGTTGCCAGGCGGCCGGCGCGCCGCCGCATTTTGCACGCGGCGCGTGGGAAATCATGACGGGTGCCTGTTTGCCGGATGGCTTGGATACGGTGGTGCCGCGGGAACAGGTCACGGTGCTTTCGCGCCTGCCGGATCATGCCGCCCGCGTGCGGCTGGAGGCCGCCGTGGAAACCGGGCGGCACGTGCGCCGCCGCGGCGAAGACGTCGCGATCGGCCAGCAAGCGCTGGCGGCCGGGCAGTGGCTGGGTGCGGCGCAGCTGATGCTCCTGCACGCGCTGGGTGCGCGCCGCGTGGCGGTCCGCAGGCGCCCGCGCGTGGCCGTACTGGCTACCGGTGGCGAACTGGTGGACGACCCATCGCGGCCGCTGTTGCCCGGGCAGATACGCGACGCCAACCGCCCCTATCTGTGCATGAAGTTGCAGGAAGCCGGAGCCGAGGTGGTATGGCAGGGCGCGGTCGACGATGACCCGGCCCGATTCCAGCATCGGCTCGATGAAGCCCTCGCGCACGCGCCGGACCTGGTGATCAGCACCGGCGCCGTATCCGCTGGCGCGTTTGATTTCGTGCCGCAAGCATTGCGAGCGCGAAACGCCAGCGTGGTTTTCCACCAGGTCGCGCTGCGGCCGGGCAAGCCGCTGCTGTTTGCTCGCCTGCGTGAAGGACCGTTGTACTTCGGCTTGCCGGGCAATCCGGCCGCCACTGCGGTGGGCCAACGCTTCTTTGTCGAAGCTGCGCTACGCGCGATGCTGGGTCTGCCCGATGAGGTGCCGTGGCGGTTGCCGCTGCGCGACGGTTGGCAGGCCCCGGCGCACCTGCACGCGTGTGCAGCGGCGCAAGTCTTTTGCAGTGGCGATGGACAGCTGTCGGCCTCGGTGTTGCCGGCGCAGCATTCATTCCGCCTGCGCCCGCTGTGCGCGGCCAACGCCTGGGCAGTGGCGCCGGCGGGCGTCGCTGCATTGGACAAGGGCGCGGCCGTGGAAGTGTGGAGCACCGGCCACCTGCAATCGATCGCGGCGTTGCCCGGGACCGTATGAGCGCGTTGCCCGACTGGACCGGCGTCATCCTGGCCGGTGGTCGTTCGACCCGCATGGGCCGTGACAAGGCCATGCTCGATTGGCACGGCGAGCCGCTGCTGGCGCACATGCAGGAGCTCCTGCGGCAGGCAGGCGCGCGCCGCGTCGTGGTGAGCGGCGCGTACCCCGAATTCGACAGCGTTCCCGACCAACGTCCGGACCTCGGGCCCGTTGGTGGTCTCTGCAGCGTGGCGCGCCGACTGCCGGATGGCGAGTTGCTGGTCGTCGCCGTGGACATGCCGGCGCTGCAGCCAGCCGTGCTGCGCGCGCTGCAGACGCACCGCGACCACGCCTGCAACCTGTTTGCCGGCCACCGCCTGCCGATGCGGCTGCGGCTGGATGCGGCCAGCCGCCATTGCCTGTTCAAGGTGCTGCGTGCGCCAGCCGAGCGGCGTTCGTTGCAGGCGTTGCAGCAGGCGGTGGGCGCGCATGTCATGGCTGCGCCGAACGATGCGCAACGGCTGTTTGCCAACTGCAATACCGTCGCGCAATGGCAGCAATTGCTGCAGCATTGCCAGCCAGCGTAGCGCCACGCCGGAGGGACTTTACCTACCGTAACTTCAGGTTGAGCACGCCGCCTCGTTGCGAGAAGGTAGATGCCAAGCCCAACGGCTTGCGCAGCGCCCGCGCCTCAACGCGCAGCGCTCGATATTCCTCGCCAGTGCGAAGTGCTGAACAAAGGAGTTGATATGTCTGCTGTCTGTATTGCGCCGCCGCGCTCTGGGCGGGCCACCCAGTGCATTCACAAGGGTGTTTTTTCCGACCTGACCGAAACCGTGCCGGGGTACCGAATCCCGTCGCGCTGCAAGCTGGGTTTCACCTACTACGACGTGCGCCGGGGCGAAGACCTCGTCGGTCGTGCGGTACCCTCGCTCAAGCTCTCCGGTCGTTGGCTGGAGCTGTGTGGCTTTCAGATCGGCGACGAACTGGCCATCAGCACCGGGCAAGGCAGCCTGGTCTTGACTCGGCGGCCACCGCCAGAGCCTTGCGCGCAGGCCGATACCAACGTCGCTAGTCCGCTCGCCGAGGTAGGCGCAGCTCAAAGCGCACCTCGCCCTGCGCGCTCGATGCGTGCAAGTCGCCGCCGTGGGCCAGCGCGAACTGATGCGCAATGAACAGTCCCAGCCCCAGGCCATGACTGGCGTGAAAGCGAGTCTTGAAAGGTTCGAACAGGCGCGGAAGGAGGTCAGGGTCGATGTGGCCCGGATTGCTGACTGCCAGCCGCAACAGCATAGGGTTGCGGCCATCGATCTCAACCCGCACCGTGCCTTGGCCGTGGACCAAAGCGTTGCTGACCAGGTTGGAGACGATCTGTGACAGGCGGTCCGCGTCGGCCTGTAGCTGCAGGTCGCCTTCGGCCTGTAGCTCGAGGGTGGCGTCGCCATGCAAGCGCTGCGCTTCGTCGAGCACGCCGGCGACGACCTCGCGGCAGTCGCAGAGCACGCGTTGCACGATCAACCCGCCGGTACGGATGCGCGAGAAGTCCAGCAGCTGTTCGACCATTCGCGCCATCCTTCGGCCGCTGCTCTCCATTTGCCCGAGCGTGCGTTGTACGGAGGCCTCGGCGGGGAGCTGCAGGGCCAGCTTCTCGGCGCACAGCAGCACTACCGACAACGGTGTGCGCAGGTCGTGCGTGAGTACCGCCATCATGGTCTCGTTGAGCTTGAGCGCGCGCTCCAGTGACTCGTTGCGCTGCTTGAGCAGGCGGCGCTGCTGGAACAGCTCGATGAACACGTTGATCTTGCCGAGGATGACGTGTGGTTCGATCGGCTTGTGCAGGAAGTCCACTGCGCCGGCGCCGTAGCCCTGGAAGGACCGCATCGGATCGCTGGGCGAAGCGGTGAGGAAGATGATCGGCACTTCCCGGCTGCGGGTGGCACCGCGCATCAGTTCGGCCAGCGAGAAGCCATCCATCTCGGGCATGTGCACGTCGAGCAGGGCAACGGCCACTTCGTGCTGCAGCAACAGTTCCAGTGCCTCGGCGCCGGAGCGCGCGCACAGCACGCGCACGTCATCGCGCCGCAGCAGCGCTTCCATGGCGATCAGGTTCTCGGCGACATCGTCCACCACCAAGACGTTGATCGGCTCGTGGGTGTCGGTCGAAAGAGAGGGGTGGAGGAGATTCATGGATGGAATTCCGACAGCCGTGCGCAAATCGCGTCGAGCGTAAGTACTGCATCGGCGCCCGCGTGCGCCAGGGCGGAGGCGGGCATCAGGGGGGAAAGGGCGTCTTCGGGTTGCTGCACCCAGGCGCTGCCGCCGCGCTGGCGCACTGCGGCGACGCCTTCGCTACCGTCGCTGCTGGCGCCAGTGAGGAGCATGGCGAGCAAGCGCTCTCCGAAGACCTCGGCGGCACTTTCGAACAGCGGGTCGATGGCCGGCCGCGAGAACAACACCGGTGCGTCCACCGACAGCGCCAGCGATTCCCGGTTTTCCACCAACAGGTGGTAGTCGGGCGGGGCGAAAGTGACCGTGCCGGGCAGCAAGGGTTGCTTGTCCACGGCTTCGCGAACGGGCAAGGCGCAATCGCCGTCGAGGATTTCGCTGATGGTGCTGGGGCGGTCCCGCGGCAGATGCAGGACGATCAGGACCGGCACCGGCAGGTCGGCCGGGAAGCTGCCGAGCACCGCACGCAAGGCAGCCACGCCGCCGGCGGAGGCGCCGATGACGATGGCTTCGTAACGCGTGGCCAGTGCAGGCGTCGGACTGTTCATGCGACTTTCCGGTACAGGCGCTGTTCGCGCGCGCAGGGCTCGAAGTCGGCCGCATGCGCGCCGAACTGCAGCGATTCCTTGCTGCCCAGGCCCAGGAAACCGCGATGCACCAGCGCCTCGTGGAACAGCCCGATGGCGCGGTCCTGAAGGCCCCGGTTGAAGTAGATCAGCACGTTGCGGCAGGACACCAGGTGCACCTCCGAGAACACGTTGTCGGTGGCCAGGCTATGGTCGGCGAAGACGATATTGCGCTTGAGCCGGCGGTCGAACAGCGCGCCGTTGTAGGCGCTGGTGTAGTAGTCCGCGAGCGAGGCGCGGCCACCGGCTTGCTGGTAGCTGCGGCTGAACTGGGCGACGCGGTCGATATTGAACACCCCGCTCTCGGCCGCCGCCAATGCCTCCGGGTTGATGTCGGTGGCATAGATGAGCGTGCGGTCGAGCAGGCCTTCCTCGTGCAGCAGGATGGCCAGCGACCAGACTTCCTCGCCAGTGCTGCAGCCGGCCACCCAGATCTTGCAGGAAGGGTAGGTGCGCAACACCGGAATCGCCTGCTCGCGCAGGACCCGGAAGTAGTCCGGGTCGCGGAACATCTCCGATACCTGCACGGTGAAGTACTGCATGGCCTGGGCGAACAGCTCCGGCTCGTGCAGCAAGCGATGCTGCAGGTCGGCCACGTGCTCGCAGTCGAAGCGGCCCATGGCCTGGCGCACGCGCCGGCGCAGCGAGGACACTGCGTATTGGCGGAAGTCGTAGTGGTAGCGCCGGTAGATTGCCTCCAGCAGCAGCCCCAGCTCCAGGTCGAACAACGCCTCGCTCATTGCCGCGCGCACCACACCCGGCATAGCGAGACCAGCTTGTCGACGTCGATGGGCTTGGCGATGTAGTCGTTGGCGCCGGCTTCCAGGCAATGCTCGCGATCGTCGGCCATGGCCTTGGCGGTCAGGGCAATGATCGGCAGGTTCTGCCAGGCCGGGTTGCGGCGGATCTCGCGCATCGCGGTCAGGCCGTCCATCTCCGGCATCATGATGTCCATCAGGATCAGGTCGACGTCATGCACGGCCAGCCGCTCGAGCGCCTCGCGGCCATTGCGGGCAATCTCCAGGGTAACGCCGAGGGGTTCGAGCACGCTGGACAAGGCGAAGATGTTGCGCACATCGTCTTCTGCCAACAGCACGGTGCGGCCGTCGAGCACGGCGTCGCGCCGGCGTGCTTCGCGCAACAACCGCTGTTGCTGGCTCGGCAGCGACGCCTCCACGCTGTGCAGGAACAAGGTCACCTCGTCCAGCAGGCGCTCGGGCGAACGCGCGCCCTTGATGATGATGCTCTTCGAATAGCGGCGCAGGCGCTGCTCTTCATCGCGGGTGAGCGCGCGCCCGGTGTACACGATCACCGGCGGGAAGGCGACCGCGTCATGGCCGGCCATGCGTTCTAGCAGGTCGTAGCCGCTGCCGTCAGGCAACGCCAGGTCGGTGACCATGCAATCGAAAGTGGCGCCTACAAGCTGCTCGATCGCCTCGGCAATGGTGCCGACCGCGATAATCTCCAGTTGATCGCGCGCCAGCAGCAACTGCAGGTTCTCGCGCAGTTCCTGGTCGTCTTCGACGATCAGCAGCCGGCGCATGGCGCGCGCGCTGGTCTGTTCCAGTTGCTCGATCGCGCTGGCCAGGCGCTCGCGCGTGGCCGGTTTGATCAGGAAGCCGACCGCGCCCAGTTCCAGTGCCACCTGGGTGCGCTCCACTGCCGAAACCACGTGCACCGGAATGTGGCGGGTGGCCGGATCGCGCTTGAGGCGTTCGAGCACGCTCAGGCCGGAAACGTCTGGCAAGCCGATGTCCAGCAGGATACCGCTGGGTCGCAGCTCGGCCGCTAGCGCCAGGGCCTGTTCGGCGGTGGGGGCCACGACGCAGTCGAAATCGAGATCGTGCGCCAGGGCGACCAGGGCGCGGGCGAAGTCGACATCGTCTTCAACCGCCAGGATCAGCCGGCCGGGCCGGCTGCGCCTGTGCCGGTCGTCCTCCACGCTCTCGGTGGGCAATGCAGTCGGTGCCGCACGCACGACCGGCGTTGGCGGGGCGGTGGGAAGGCGCTCGGCCAGGGTCGAGCTCGGCACCGGCTTTGCCGGTGCGGGCAGCGGCATATCGGCAGCCTCGGCCGGGGCGCCATCGACCGGCAGTTCCAGGGTGAAGCAACTGCCGCGGCCGGGCTCGCTTTCCACGCTGATGGCCCCGCCCATGCGCAGCGCCAGGTCGCGCGAAATCGAAAGCCCCAGGCCGGTGCCGCCGAAACGGCGGCGGGTGCTGCCGTCGGCCTGGCGGAAGGCCTCGAAGATCACCTCGGTCTGGTCGCGGGCGATGCCGATGCCGGTATCGCAGACCACGAAGCGCATGCGCCGGGGTCCGTGCGCCTGCACCTTCAAGCTGACGCTGCCGTGCTCGGTGAACTTGAGCGCGTTGGCCAGCAGGTTCTTGAGGATCTGCTGCAGGCGCTGATTATCGGCGATGAACTGGGTCGGCGCGCCGGGGTCGGTGGCGATGTCCAGCGCCAGGCCCTTCTGCCGTGCCAGCGGCTCGAAGGTCTCGCGCAGGCGCATCAACAGCGAATCGGTCTGCAGGGTGTCGTCGGCCAGCTCGATGTGGCCGGCCTCGATCTTGGACAGGTCGAGGATGTCGTTGATCAGCGCCAGCAGATCGTTGTTGGACGAGTGGATCGCTTGCGCGTACTTGACCTGCTCGGCAGTCAGCGTGCCGTCGCGATTGTCGGCGAGCAGCTTGGCCAGGATCAGCGAGCTGTTGAGCGGGGTGCGCAACTCGTGCGACATGTTGGCCAGGAACTCGGACTTGTAGCGCGAGGCGGTGGCCAGTTCCTGGCTGTTGCGCACCAGTTCGGACTGGGCGTTGAGCAGGCGCTGACGTTGCCCCTCGAGCTCGTGCGTGCGCTCTTCCAGCTGCACGTTGGTCTGCTCCAGTTCGGCCTGCTGCTGCTCCAGGCTGGCTTGGGAGTGCTGCAGGCTGCGGCTTTGTTCTTCCAGCTCCTCATTGGCCACGCGCAGCTCTTCCTGCTGGGCCTGCAGTTCTTCGCTCTGGCGCTGGGTTTCCTCGAGCAGGTCGAGCAGCTCGCCACGCAGCAGCGAGGTGCGCAGTGCCACGCCGATGATTTCGCCGCAGCGCGCCAGCAGTTCGATGGCAGTGCCATCGTGGAGCGAACTGGCCACGCGGCCCAGTTCCACCACGCCCATCCAGTTGCCGTCGGCGCTCACCGGCGCCATCAGCAGCTCGCCCGGTGCGCTGCGGCCCAGCGCCGAGGCGATCGGCAGGTGCGTGGTGGCCACGCCGTGCACGCGCCGGGCCTGGCCCAGGCGCAGGGTTTCGCCAAGCTGGCCTTCGCGCACGGGCAGCTCGCGCGGAACGTCTGGCGAAAGCGCCACGCCGCCGGCCAGCGCCAGGCGCTCGCCGTCGAGGCGGTACAACGCGCCCACCTGGGCGCCGATGTAGCCGCACAGCACGCCCAATGCGGACTCGGCGAGCTCATTCGGCGCCAGGTCGCCGTGCAGGCTGACCGAGACGGCATTGGCGCCTTCCTGCAACCACAAGGCGCGCTCGGCTTCGCGGCGGGCCCGAATTGCCTGCATCACCACCAGGGCGGTGAGGATGAAGCAGGTGCCGCCAATGCTGCGGTTGACGAACGAGAACGCGGAGTTGTTGCTGGGCGGGGCGATCTTGTACCCGACGGCCAGCAGCAGGCACGACAACGCGGCCACCGCCAGCGGCAGCATCGGCCGGTTCTGGAAGACGGTGACGCAAACGGCCATGAAGTAAAGCAGCCAGACGGCATAGCCCAGCGGGGTGATCGACTCGATCCCGATCGTGCCCAAGGCGAGTGCGAAGGCGGTCACGCCGATCGCGGTGTCGCGGCCGGTGGCTTGTTTCATCGTGCCTGTCCCGATACTGAAAACACGCGATACTAACTGAAGGATCGGGCTTGACGAATGCCTCCGGGGCAGGTTCCAGGCGTCCACGCCGTCTTCACGGGCAAGTCGGAATCCTTCGTCGTTTTTTTGTACAGGGGGCAACATGCAACAAGTGCATTCCGAACCGCCGCTGCGGGTCTTGCTGGTGGAAGACCAGGAGGACCTGCGCGACCTGCTGGCCGATGTCATGCAAGGCATGGGCGCCGAAGTCAGTACCGCCGCCGATGCCAGCCAGGCGATGTCGTTACTGCAGGGCGGCTATTGCTGCGACGTACTGTTCAGCGACATCCACATGCCCGGTGCCCTGAGCGGGGCGGACCTGGGCCGATACGTGGCGGAGCACCTGCCGCAGGCAACGGTGATCCTCGCCTCGGGGCATCCACGGTTCCAGCTGCAGCCACTGCCGGCCGGGGTGCAGTTCCTGCAGAAGCCCTTTCGCCTCAACCAGTTCATGGAATTGATCCAGCGCCGCGCCTGAGCGTGGGCTCAGGCGTGGATCCAGAACGCAAATTCGGCAAAGGTTTCGCGGTTCCACCAGCCGGCCTGGCCGGTGCCGTAGCGGAAGTTGCTCGCGCCGGCCTGGCTCTGCAGCGGGGCGATGACGGTGCCGGCGGCGTCGCGGCGCGCGCGGTGCGTGTCGGTCTCGGGCACGACCAGCACGATGTGGCCCGAGCGCCCGTCTTCCTTGCGGCGGGCCACGATCAGGCCTAGCGCGCCCTGGTTGGCGGCCAGCTGCAGCTTGTCCAGCGTGCCGGTCTGGCGCCAACCGAAGTCGGGCCCGAATTCGCGCAGCCAGCGGAACAGGTCGTTCGCCCGCATCTCGCGCAGGGTGTCGCCAATCAGCGGCGGTACGGTCTGCCCCTGCTGCCACTTCAGCAGGGCCGGCGAAGACCACCACACGCGCGGCAGGTAGGCGCCGGCGAGATGGCAGAAGTCGTGGCAGTAGATGTTGCAGAAGGTCAGGCCATCGCGTGGCTGGTAGCGCTTGTGGGTGGGCTTCTCGCTGTCGAGCCAATCAATGATCGCCGCCAGTTCCAGGCGCAGTGCATCGGGCGTGGTCCCCCGGCGCCCGGGCTGGCCGGGTTCGTTGAGCGAGTGGGCGTCGGCCGGGGCGGTTCGACGGGTGAGGCTGGTGCCCGCACGCGGCATCCAAACGGCCGGAATCGGACCGGAAGAGGTGGCGCGTGTGGCCGCCGTGCCCGATGTCGCCGCCGGCGCTTCCAGTACCGGAATCTCTTCCAGTTCCGGCGCCGGCTTTAGATAGCGCGTCGCCGCCCAGCCGCGCAGCAGCGCGCCGGCCAGGCTGGTCTCCACCGCCATGAAGCCATCCACGGTCTTGCCATCGAACGCACGCACCGGCTGGCCGTCAGGCAGCTCGCCAACCACATTGGCACGCGTCGGAGTGCTGATTTTTGGCGCGCTGCGCAGGTATAGCGTGGATACCCGGGTGTCCACGCGCAGGAACGGCCCGGTGGCGGTGATCGGCGAGGGCGGCGGCACGATGGCCTCGCCGGCGACCGGTGGCTCGATCAAGGGGCGCGCGCCAGCGACGGCGACGGTCTCGCTCAAGCGCAAGTAGTCGAACACCGACTCGCCGTAGTACTTACCGCCGGGCGGCCGGTAGCCTTGCTTCAGGCCCCTGCGCGGGTCGTAGCGGCCGGTGTTGTAGGCGATCGCCACCGCGACCATGTCCAGCACGCTCAGCGGGGCGCGGTCGCCCAGGCCGATGCGTTGGCGCTTGGCCTGCAATTCCTGCAGCGCATGGGCCAAGGTGTCCTCGAAGCGGGCATAGCGCTGTTGCAGGAAATACTGCGGGTCCTGCTTGAAGAACTGCAAGTCGCGCTGGAACAGGCCGAAGCCATGGCAGAACTTGTCCGGCTTCTGCGCCACGCGCGCGTACTCGGGAACGAAACGCGCCATCTCGACCAGGGCCTGGCGCGCAATCTGGAACATCTGCGCCCCGTTCGGCGCGGCTTCGAGTTCGGCGCGCGTACGCGGGAAGGCACCGCGACCGGCGCTGGCGTCGAGGGTGTCGCCCACGCACAGCGCCAGCAACCGCGCCTCATCCAAGCCGGCGCGGCGCAACAGCGGCCACACTTCGCCGGTCTCCTGACAGGCGAGAGCGACGAGGAAGTCGAGGCTGAAGGGGGTGCCGGCGAGTGCGGCTTGCAAGCGCGTGCCGAACGTCTGCTTGAACCACGCGATATCTTCGCGATTGGGCATGACACAGCTCCTTGAAGGGACGGGTGGCTTCCTGCGTTCTCTGCCGGCCACATGGCTGACAACGCACACCCTCCCGTCTACCGGCCAGCGCTGACGGCACGCTCACCTGGCCCCGTCCAGCATGCGGCGAGGCCACTACCGGAGCCGGCGATGACGCCCCTGGACAAACCCTTGCGCCGCGAACTGGAAGTGGACGGCCGCGCCTACACCCTGATCATCGACCCCGACGGCCTGAAGCTGGTCGAGAAGGGCCGGCGCAAGGGCCTGGTGTTGGCCTGGCAGGATCTGCTCAACGGCGATGCGGCGCTGGCGGCGGCGTTGCAGGCTTCGGTCAAGTAGCAGCCGCCTCAGCTTGCCGCAGTGCCAAAGAGCTTGGCCAACTGCGCCACGGCCGCCTCGGACAACGCGCGGTTCGGGGTAATGCCTTCGTTGCCATAGTCGTCCTCCTGCTGCGCCTGCACCAGGATGCCGTCGCGGCGCGGAATGACGTTGAGGTTGTGGCCGCGCCAGAACAGCGAGTAGTCCACCTCCGGCTGCGGCACCAGGCGCGCGGTCTGGCCGCGCACCGGCACGATCGACTCGTCGCCGAGCAGCGCACGCGCGCCATAGCCGGTGGCGTTGAAGACCACCTTCTCGCGCAGGTCGGCGAACTGGCGCGGGCTGTCGAAGACCCGGGTATGCAGTTCGCCGCCGTTGGCCAGGAAGTCGTCCATCAGCAGGCGCGAGTACGCGGTGATGTTGAAGGTCATCTGGGTATAGCGGCGCGCGTAGGGCACCGGGAACGGATGTTCGCCGCGCGCCAGTTCGCGCCCGGCCGGATGCAGGTCGCGCAACAGGCGGTGTTCGAGGTCGGCATATTCGGGCTCGCGGCTTTCGCTGTCGGCGCCGGCCGGCTGGTCGAACGGGGTGTCGGAAAGGAAGTAGCCGTCGCGCCATTCCACCGGCTCGCCCGGCAGCCCGAGCAGGGTCTGGAAGCGGTGGAACGAGCTGCGCGCCATCTCTTCCCAGGTGCGCTCGAACGCCGGTGTGCTGGCGGCGGCGGTGATCAGCCGCGAATCGGGCGACCACACGCCGGTGGCGTAGAACGAACGCACGTCCGGCAGCCGGTCCTTGGCATAGATGCGCACGCGCAACCCGGCGCGCTGGGCCACCAGGGCGGTGGTCAGGCCAATGGCGCCGCAGCCGATCACCGCGACTTCTTCGCCCGGCTTGGCCGGCGCCAGGCGTACCGCACGCTCGGCCGAGCCCCACGACAGCGACCAACCGCTGCCGCCGTGGCCATAGTTATGGATGACGGTCTTGCGGCCGATGCGCTCGGGCTCGATCCGCGGACCCTGGGCGCGGAACGGCCGGGTGCATACGCTCAGGGCGATGATTCGGTCGGCGCTGGCGCGGATCGGGGACAGGGCGCGGGGCGGTGCGAAGTGCCCGGCAATTACGTCGGCGGGCGGCGGCGCGATTGCCGCATGGCGCGGTTCGTTGGCGGCGAAGGCGCCGGTAGAGGCGACGGCGACTGCGGCACCGGCACCGCGCAGGAACTGGCGACGTTGCATAAGGCTTCCAGGGTGGGGGCGGGGCCAGCATAACCGCGCCGCGCACCGGCGAAACGCGACCCCGGCCGCGGATTCGCGCTGGCAATCGGGGCTTCCGTCGCCACGCCGGGGCACTCGTCGCGTCCGCATCCACAAGCCCGGCGGGCCGGTCTATGCTCGGCCGCACTGAATCCACCGAGCCATTCCCGTGACTGCCAGCCTGTTCCTGATCGCCCGCCTGATGTTCGCCTGGATGATCGTGCTGATCGTCGTCAGCAATGTCTGGGACGAGCTGTTCGGCCATACGGGTTCGATCTACACCCTGATCACCCTGGGCACGCTGGCCATCGTGCTGACCAGCATCGCCACCCACTTGCGCCGGGTGAAGCTGATCGCCGGCCGCCTCGACCACGACACCCTGAGCAGCCGCCAGCGCCGCCAGATCGAGGTGCCGCTGGATACGACCGAAGCCTTCGCGGTGATGGAGAGCGCGATTCGCCAGCTGCCGCGCGTGGAGGACATCGAAAGCTCGCCCGGCAGCCTGCAGGTGCGGGCCAAGGTGCGGCGCTTCGATGCCACCTCGCCGGACGAGATATCGCGCTGGAACCTGTTCGCGCGCTTTGCGATCAAGCGCAACCAGGTCCAGGCCACGCTCACCCCGGGCACCGGCACCAGCAGCGTGACCTTGCTGTGCGAGCCCGACGCTGGCGCCTGGGTCGATCTGTTCGTGGTCGACGAGGGCAGCAATTACGAAACCGCCGAAGCCGTCGGTCGCGCGCTGACCACGCGGGTATCGGCGCAGCGCCGCGACGAGCAGGCCGCGGTGGTGCAGACCGAGACCGAGAAGGAGCTGGCGGTGGCACGGCTGAACCTGCTGCACGCGCAAGTCGAGCCGCACTTCCTCTACAACACCCTGGCCAGCGCCCAGGTGCTGGCGCGCACCGATCCCCCGCGCGCCGACCAGATGATCGGCCACTTGATTCAATACCTGCGCCGCTCGCTGCCCAGCGCCGACGAGGCGATGTCCACCCTGGGCGAGGAGCTCGAACGCACCCAGGCCTATCTGGAAATCCTGCGTATCCGCATGGGCGCGCGCCTGGCGATGCAGCTGGAGGTGCCGTTCGAGCTGCGCCGCCTGCAGGTGCCGTCGATGATGTTGCAGACGCTGGTGGAAAACGCGATCAAGCACGGCCTGGAGCCCAAGCCCGGCGGCGGCACGATCTGGATCCTGGCCCGCGCGTTCGACGACCATGCCACCCTCACCGTCGCCGACGACGGCCAGGGCTTCAACAGCCACAGCCACGGCACCGGCGTGGGCTTGCGCAACTTGCGCGAACGGCTGCGCCTGACCTACGGCGGCGCCGCCTCGTTCGCGATCGTCTCCAACTTCCCCAGCGGCGTGGCGGCCACCCTTACCTTGCCCTTGCAATACGCGCCGCAGAAGACGCCACCGCCGTGGGTCTCGCCGGACACCACGCCGCCGGCGAATGCCGCCGCGCCGGTGCCCGCCAGCGCAACCACTGCGCCGCCGCCGCTGCCGGGTACCGCCGTCGATACCGCCACCGGCAACGGAGGCGTGGCATGAACGGGGTGCGGGCGATCGTTGCCGAAGACGAGACCCTGTTGCGGCAGTCGCTGCTCGGGCAACTGGCCGAGGTATGGCCGGCGCTGGAGATCGTGGCCGAATGCGAAGACGGCGCCAGCGCGCTGGAGAGCATTGCCGAGCTGCAGCCGGACGTGGTGTTCCTGGACATCCGCATGCCTGGCCTGACCGGCATCGAGGTGGCCCGTGCCATGGCCGAGACCAGCCCGCGCTCGCAGGTGGTGTTCGTCACCGCCTACGACCAGTACGCCATCGACGCCTTCGAGCAGGGCGCCATCGACTACCTGCTCAAACCCATTTCGCGCGAGCGCCTGGCCGCCACCGTGCAGCGCGTGCAGTCGCGCCTGACCGCCGGCTTGCCGGATACGCAGGTACTGGACGCGTTGCTGGCGCGATTGTCGGCGCGCCCTGGCAGTCCCGGCGATCGCCCGCCGATGGCCTGGATCACCGCCAGCAGCGGGCGCGAGACGCGCTTGATCCAGCTCGACGACGTGGCCTATTTCCAGGCCGACCACAAATACACCGTCGTGATGACCGCCGACGGCGAATCGGTGCTGCGCACCTCGCTGCGCGAACTGCTGGACGTGCTCGACCCACAAGCGTTCAAGCAGATCCACCGCTCGACCATCGTCAACATGAAAGCCGTGGCCTCGGTGATCCGCGAGGACAGCGGCAAGGGCAAGCTGCGGCTGAAGACCCGGCCGGAGCTGCTCACGGTCAGCCAACCATTCATGACCCTGTTCCGCGGCATGTAGTCGCGCGGGGGTCGAGGAGAATCGCCATGCGCCGTTTCGCCGCCATTGTCTATTTCTGCCTGATGGCCCTGTCCGGGTGCCACGAGGCCCCCGGCATGACCTCCGTGACCCGCGCCAGCAGCAACGGCCACGACACCCTCTTCAGCAAAACCAGCAGCCGCGACGGCGTGGCCGACTTCCACTGCCTGGCCAGTACCACCGGGCACTGCCATTACCTGGTGTTCGCCGACGATTGCCAGGGCGGCCAATCGGGCCAATGCCAGCGCCGAACGCTGCAGCGGCTGGACCTGAAGGCGGGCCAGGCCCATCAGGTGAAAGGTCTGCCGCCAGGCTTCCAGGTGTGCGTGGACGGCCAGGCGCCGAGCCAAGACTGCCACCGCAGCTGATCCGGTTTTTTTGCTCCTACAAAAGGCCACCCATTCCGCAGTGCGCTATGACTCGCAAGCCCCGCTCTGCGATCATGCGCGATTCTTTGCTGTCGGCTCTCGACCCATGTCCGTTCCACAACACCCCATCGCGCTGCGCCGCGAAGTTGGCCCCTTCGCCCTCATGCTCACCGGCCTGGGCTCGATCATTGGTTCAGGCTGGTTGTTCGGCGCCTGGCGCGCCGCGGGACTGGCCGGACCAGGGGCGGTCTGGGCCTGGGTACTGGGCGCGGCCATCATCACCACCATTGCCCTGGCCTATGCCGAGTTGGGCGCCATGTTCCCCGAATCCGGCGGCATGGTGCGCTATAGCCACTATTCGCACGGGTCGCTGGTGGGCTTCATCGCCGGCTGGGCGAACTGGATCGCCATCGTCTCGGTGATCCCGGTCGAGGCCGAAGCTTCGGTGCAGTACATGGCCTCGTGGCCCTGGCAGTGGGCGCAGAACCTGTTCATTTCGCATCCTGGCGGTGCCGGCGAGCTCAGCGTGCCGGGCCTGCTGATCGCCGCGGTGCTGGTGCTGGTGTATTTCTTTCTCAACTTCTGGAGCGTGAAGCTGTTCGCGCGCTCCAATACCGCCATCACCGTCTTCAAGCTGGTGGTGCCGGCCCTGACCGGCATCATGCTGATCGCCAGCGGCTTCCACGGCGAGAATTTCAGCGTCGGTATCCATGGCGACAACCACGTCATCGACTTCGCCGCCGTCCTCACTGCCGTGGCCACCGCCGGCATTGTCTTCAGTTTCAACGGCTTCCAGAGCCCGGTGAACCTGGCCGGCGAGGCCAAGAACCCCGGCCGCAGTATTCCTTTCGCGGTACTGGGCTCGATCGCGCTGGCCACGGTGGTGTACGTGCTGCTGCAGATCGCCTTCATCGGCGCGGTGCCGCCGGACCTGCTGGCCCAGGCCGGCTGGCACGGTATCGACTTCCGCTCGCCGTTCGCCGAGCTGGCCATCATCGTCAACCTGCATTGGCTGGCGATCCTGCTGTACGTGGATGCCTTCGTCAGCCCGTCGGGTACCGGCATCACCTACACCGCAACCACGGCACGGATGATCTACGGCATGGAGAAGAACGGCACCCTGCCGAAGATTCTCGGCCAGGTGCATGCGCACTGGGGCGTGCCGCGCCCGGCCATGCTGTTCAACCTGGGCGTGTCCTACCTGTTCCTGTTCTTCTTCCGCGGCTGGGGCACGCTGGCGGCGGTGATCTCGGTGGCGACGATCATTTCCTACCTTACCGGCCCGGTCAGCGTAATGTCGCTGCGCCGCACCGCCCCCGAGTTCCACCGCCCGCTGCGTGTGTTCGCGTTGCCGGTGATGGCCGCGGTGGCCTTCGTGATGGCTACCGAGCTGTTGTACTGGGCGCGCTGGCCGCTGACCGGCGAGATCATCCTGCTGATGGTGGTCGCCCTGCCGGTCTACGCGTATTTCCAGGCCAAGGCGCGCTGGGCCGATTTTGGCCGCCAGCTCAAGGGCGCCTGGTGGATGATTGTCTACCTGCCCACGATTGCCCTGTTGTCATGGGCCGGCAGCACCACCTTCGGCGGCCACGGCTACCTGTCTTATGGCATGGACCTGGTGGTGGTCGGCGTGGTTGGGTTGCTGTTCTACTTCTGGGGCGTGCGCAGTGGTTGGCGGACGCCTTCGGTGGAGCAGGCGGTGGTTGCCACGCACTGAGAAATAAAAAACGGGGGCCTCGGCCCCCGTTCTGTTTCCGGCTTGCGGTTCTGGGGCTGAAGCCCCTCCTAATCCGAAGCTCGGCGGCTCAAGCCACCAGCCGCGGACTGCCATCGAAGCGGTCGAGTTCGCGCACCAGTTCCGAATACTGCCGCAGCCTGCCCATCTCGCGCATGATCACGATGTCCTCGTGGCGGATCTCGCGGTGAGCCATCACTTCCTGCTTGTAGCGCAGCACTTCGGGATAGCGCCGCGCCATCTCCAGGGCATCGGCCACGCATTCGACCGTATCGGCGTCCGGCGCCAGCCGCGCGCGGCTGTTGAAGGCGCGCAACCAGCGCTCGAAGCCGGCGCTGTGGTCGAACAGATCGGCGATGTACCACATCACGAACAGGATCGAGATCCACGAGGTGAACACGATGACCACCCGGCTGAAGGTGATGTGGTAGTCGTGCTGCCACAGCTGCTGGGCAATGACACCGAGCAGGATGAGCGAGATGGCCTGCCAGCCGATGATCGAGGCGACCACCCACTGCTTCTTGGCGACGGTGAGCAGGTCGACCTCGGCGTCGATCTGCCGGTCGGTCTTGTTGCGCCAGTGCGCGACCTGCGCTTCGAAGGGCTCTGCATGGAGCGCGTTGTCCTCCAGAAGCAATCCCAAACCTTTGAACAAAGCGATCATGACGAACTCCCGAACAGTTGGCTGCTACTACGGCTGGCGATGCTGGCGTACTTCAGGTGCTTCCTTTCTAGCACTTTCGCCGCGCTTGGCAATGGGGTGCCGGGCCGTTGTCGGCTTGCTGCGACCGCACAAGCGCCGCCAGGTGGCGGGTCCGGCGCGTGCAGGACGACAGGGTTAAGTATCCGAACCGGCGGTCACCATTGCGTGAGCGCGCTAGCATGAGCGCATGCCGAGCCTGCTGCGATCCCTCACCGCGCCTGCCGTCGCGCCACTGCGACGCTGGGTGCTGGGGGCGTTCCCGCGCGGCGAAAGCGGCATCGACTACGACAGCCCCGCCGGCGACCCCGGGCTGTTCGGCCCGGACAGCGTGACCTGGCGAGTGCACGCCGAATTCCCCGGCATGCTGGCCGGCGGCCTTTGCGCGCTCATGCTGCAGGCCCTGCACCCGCGCGCGCTGGCCGCGGTGTACGACCATTCGAATTTCCGCGAGGACCTGGTCGGGCGCCTGCGCAGGACTACCCACTTTGTCGCCGGCACGACCTATGCGCCCACGGCCGAAGCCGAACGGCTCATCGCGCGGGTGCGGGCCATCCACGCACGCATTGCCGGACACACCGGAGACGGTCAGCCCTATCGCGCCGATGAACCGGAGTTGCTGACCTGGGTGCACGTCACCGAGGCCTATGGATTCCTGCAAGGCTGCCGGCGCTATGGCCGTGCGGTGGCGGCGGCCATCGCCGACCGCTACTACGCCGAGACCCGGCGCGTGGCCGAAGCGCTCGGCGCTACCGAGGTGCCGGCCAGCGAAGCGGCGGTGGCGGCGTATTTCGCGGCAATGCTGCCGCAATTGCGCGTGGGGCAGCAGGCCCGCGAAGTATTAGGTGTACTGGCGGGCGCGCGGCTGCCGGTGCCGGCCCCGGGCCTGTCGCGCGACGTGTTCCTCGGCGCGGGCGCGGCGCTGCTGCCGGATTGGGCGTGCGCGTTGCTCGGACGCGGACCGCTGCTGCGTGCGCGGGATCGCGCTTCGGCACGGATGATGGCGGCGATGGCACCGCTGTTTCGCGCGGCGCTTCCGGATGGGTTGGCACCGCGGGCGTGCCGGCGGATGGGCTTGCCGGTGGAGGTATTGCAGCGATGGCCTTGAAAGTGCGCGCGCGCTGAGGGCTGTCGGGGCTGAAGCCCCTCCTACAGGTGCACCCGAAAACGAAGGGCGACCCGTGGGTCGCCCTTCTGTTTCGACTTACCAGATCTTCACCCGCTTCTCCGGCGCCAGATACAGCGCCTGGTCCGGCTTCACCTCGAACGCCGGGTACCAGGCGTCCAGGTTGCGCACCGTCTGCGCGCGGAAACGGCCGGGGGCGTGGACATCGGTGAGTACCGCATTGCGCAGTGCTTCATCGCGATACTTGCCGCGCCAGGCCTGGGCGAAACCGAGAAAGAAGCGCTGGTCCGGCGTGAATCCTTCCAGCGTCTGCGCCGGCTTGCCTTGTTGCGACAACACATAGGCGTCGTGCGCGGTCGCCAGGCCGGCGACATCGGCGATGTTCTCGCCCAAGGTCAGCTTGCCGTTTACCGACAGGTCCGCGAACGGCTTGTAGGCGCTGAACTGCGCCGCCAGGGCATCGCCGGCGGCCTCGAACTTCTTCAGGTCCTCGGCCGTCCACCAGTCGTGCAGCGCGCCGTGCTCGTCGAACAGGGCGCCGGTGTTGTCGAAGCTGTGGCTGATTTCATGGCCGATGACCGCGCCGATCGCACCGTAGTTGACCGCATCATCGGCCGCCGGGTCGAAGAACGGCGGCTGCAGGATGGCGGCCGGGAAGATCAGGCGGTTCTCCAGCGGCACGTTCAACGCGTTGACCGTCTGCGGCAGCATGTACCACTCGCCGTGGTCGATCGGCTTGCCAAGCTTGGCCAGGTTGCGACGGTATTCGAACTGCTCGGCGCGCTCGGCGTTGCCCAGGGCGTCGTCGCGGCGCACGTCCAGTGCGCTGTAGTCGCGCCATTTGTCCGGGTAGCCCACGGCCACGGTCAGACCGGCGATCTTTGCCTTGGCGTGCTGCTTGGTCTGCGGGCTCATCCAGTCGAGCTTGTCGATGCGCTTGCCGAAGGCATCGATGATGTTGTGCACCATCGTCTCGGCGCGCTGCTTGGTTTCGGCGCTGACGTATTTGTCGACATAGCGCTTGCCCACGGCCTCGCCCAGGGCATCGTTGGTCGCGTCGATACCACGCTTCCAGCGCTCGCGCTGCTGTGGGGTGCCGTCGAGGGTGGCACCGTAGAAAGCGAAGCGCTCATCGGCGAAGGGCTTGGATAGATACGGCGAGGCGCGATCCAGGGCGCGGAAGGCCAGGTATTGCTTCCACACTTCCAGCGGCTGCGAGGCGACCAGGGCCGAAATCCCGGCCACGGCCTGCGGCTGCCAGACCACGAAATCCTGCTGCGCCGACAGCCCGGCGGCGTCGAAGAACGCGGCCCAATCCAGGCCCGGCGCCTTGGTGGCGAAATCGGCCTGCTTCCAGGCATTGGCACCGGCCTTGACGTTGTTGGTCTGCTCCTGCGAGGCATGGACCTTGGCGATCGCGGTCTCCAGCGCCAGGATGCGCGCCGCTTGCGCCTGCGCATCGGCCTCGGGCTGGCCGGCCAGCACGAGCACCTTGGCGATGTGCGCCTTGTAGGCTTCGCGCAGCTGCACCATGCGCCCGCCTTCGAGGTAGAAGCTGCGGTCGGGCATGCCCAGGCCGCCCTGCACCAGGTAGGGCGCGTAACGGTCCGGCTGCATCAGGTCGGCGGTGACCCACAGGCCGAACAGGCGATCGGTGTAAAAATCGGTGGCGTTGAGCAGGTCGACATCGGCGCGCAACTGGGCGCCCAACTCGCGCGCCAGCGCCTGCGGGTCGGTGATCTGGGCGATGGCCGACAACTGCGGCTGCACTGGGCCAGCCCCCTTGGCTTCGATGCCGGCCTCGTCCATGAAGGCGGCGTAGTAGTCGCCGATCTTCTTTTCCTCGCCGCTGGCGCGGTCGTTGGCCGAGGCGCCCTCGATGATGTCGCGCGTGTGCTTCTCCGTATCGACCACGATCCGGGTAAAGCTGTTGTAGCTGGCGCGGTCCGCCGGGATTTCCGTGTTCTTCACCCAGTTGCCATTGGCGAAGGCGAAGAAGTCGTTGCCGGCAGCGACTTCGCGATCCATGCCGGCCGCGTCGAAGCCGAACGTGCCCAGTTGCGGCTGACCGTGTTGCGGTTTGCCGGCGGTCGCGCTGGCTGCCGCGGCGGCGGCCGGTGCCTCGGTGGAGGCCTCACGCTTGCAGGCGGCCAGAGGCAACGTGGAGAGCAGGGCAAGGAACAGGGCAGTGCGGTGCAGCTGTGGCATGGAACGACTCGGTGGGGACAAAGGCGAGCCCGCGAGTTTAGGACGGGCGGGGCCCAGCGGGTACCGCCCTGAACCTGAATGCGACGGTTTCACCTATTCGCCGCCGCTTCCGGTTCAGTGTGTCCCTGGACCTTCAAGAACTCAGCCATCGCGCCGATGTGCTGGGGGAACCGGAGACGAACGCATCGCAATGCCGCCGCCCGCCACTGCTTACATTTCCCTGCCGGACATGCCGCCGCTGCGTCGGGTCACGCGGGCGGGGTTGCTGCTGGGTTTGTTGCTGGCCATCGGCTTGACCCTGCTGCTGGTCAACGACTGGCGGGCGCGTTGCGACGCGGCGCAACGCCAGGCGCTGGCGTTGGCGACCGGAACGCAGCGGTTGATGTCGCTGGAACTACGCAACCTGGAACGGGCCATGCGTGGGATCGGGGCCGATGCCCAGGAGCTGTTCGGCCACGTGCCGGACCAGGCGCCAGAGTTGCTGAGCGATGCCATGCGCGGTGTCGCCAGCCGCCATGGCGAGATCGAGAGCATCGTGATCGTCGATGATCGTGGCATGGCCATCACCGATGGTCGCGGCGATGCCTCGCTGCCGGGTTGGACCGTGCCGGCCCGGCGCGGTGCCGGCAGCACGCTGTATGTCGGCGCCCCGGAGCAGGGGCTGGATGGCGAATGGCTGCTGCGCCTGGCCGTGGACATGGGCAACGATCGCTGGATCCTGACGCGCCTGCGCCAGGCCGAGTTGCAGAACCTGCTCACCGGTCTGGACGTGGGCCGGTACGGGGTGGTTTCGCTGACCGATGTCGATGGCTTCGTGTTGGCGCGCACCCATTATCCCGGCGCGCAACCCGGTGGCCGCATGCCACCGCTGCATCTGCCGCCAGGCAGCTTCAACCGCGATCCGCGCATCGTGGCGATGGGCGATCACGCCAGCGTGCTCGACGGCATCCATCGCATCGTCGCGGCGGGCACCGCGCCGCCGTATCCGATCCGCGTCTATGCCGGCCTGGACAAGCACGAGGTGCTGGCGCCGTGGTGGACGCTGTTCGGCGTGTCGCTGCTGGTGTTCGGTTTCTACGTCGCCGGCTTCGTCTATCTGTTGCGAAGCTTGCGCCGCGCTGCCCGCCGCCAGGCGCGCCTGCAGGCCGAGCTGCGCGCAGGCGACGAGGAGTTGCGCCTGGCCCACCAGGTCGGCGGCATCGGTACCTGGTCGATCGCCCCGGACGGGGAGCAGTTGCAGTGGTCGCCGCAGACGGCGGAGATGTTCCAGTCGGCGCTGCCTGGCTTGCGCGTGCCCGAGTTCCTGCAGCGCGTGCATCCACAGGACCGACGCCGGATCGCGCGCGCACTGGCGCGGGCCTGGCGTGGCGACGAGCCGCTGGATATCACCTTCCGCCTGGTGCTGCCCGAGCTGGGCGAGCGTTGGGTATCGGCGCGCGGTGCGCTGGTCGAGGACGGCCATCCGGCGCGGCGCATGACCGGCACCGTGGTGGATGTCAGCGAGCGGGTGGAAATCCAGTCGATCGCACTCGACGCGCAGCGCCAGTTCCGCCTGATCTTCGAGCTCAATCCGCTGCCGTGCCTGCTGTTCGACGCTGAAACCGGCCTGTTCCTGGAGGTCAATCCCGCGGCGATCCGCGAATACGGCTACAGCCGCGAAGAATTCCTGCGGCTGCGCCTGGCCGATATCGAGCCGGCGTTGCAGGACCCGCTCCACGCACCCTCGTTGCCGCTGTTCGGCGACAGCGCGGTGCCTCTGCTGCATGTGCATCGCCGTCGCAACGGCGGGTTGATCGACGTGCGCGTGCACAGTTCGCAATTGGAAATCGCCGGCATCCGCGCGCGCCTGGTGCTGGCCGAGAACGTCAGCGACCACATCGCCTACCAGCGTGAGTTGGCGTACCGCGCCAGCCACGATGCCGCTACTGGCCTGCTGACGGTGCGGGCGCTTGCCGAATGGCTTGACCGCGAGCAACGCGATGCGCGCTACCACATCGCCCACGTCGAACTGCGTGGGCTGCAGTTGATCGGCGACACGCTGGGGCGCGAGACCGGCGAGGCGGTGCTGCGCAATCTCAAGCAGCGCCTGAAGGCGCTGGCCGAACGGTACGGATGGCTGGCATTCCAGCCGGCCGAGGATTTCGTCTTCGCCATCGCCGGGCAGCACTCGCTGGACGTGGTGATCGAAGTGCTGGTCGCGAGTCTGTCCGAACCGGTGCAAGGACGCGACTCCTTCCACCAGCTCGACTTGCGCATCGGCGTGGCCAGCCATCCCGATGATGGGCAAGCGGCGGAAGAAGTAATCGGCAAGGCCGCGCAGGCAGCCCATGCGGCGCGCGAGGAAAGCGAGCCGGTGGTGCGCTTCGATGCGGGTATCGAGGCACGGCTGAGCGAGCGGCTGCACATGGCCGGTCGCTTGCACCAGGCTATCGACCGCAACGAGTTCGTGCTGCATTTCCAGCCGATCTTCGATTGCCGCCAGCGCCGGCCGGTGGCGCTGGAGGCCCTGGTGCGCTGGCGCACCGGCGAGGGCGGGTGGATGCTGCCCGGCGAGTTCATCCAGCTGTGCGAAGACACCGGCCTGATCCTGCCACTGGGGCGTTGGGCACTGCGCGAAGCGGCGCGCGCCCAGCGCCGCGTAGCCGACAACGGCTGGCGCGACCTGCCGGTGGCGGTAAACGTTTCGGCGCTGCAATTCCACCACAGCGATCTCGCCGCCGATGTCGCCGCCGCCTGCGAGGAGTTCGGCGTCGCGCGCGGCGGCCTGCACGTGGAACTGACCGAAAGCAGCCTGATGCGCCAGCCGCTGCGTGCCCTCAAGGCGATGCACGGGCTGCACGCGCAGGGCGTGTGCATTTCACTGGACGACTTCGGCACTGGCTTTTCCAGCATGTCCTACCTGCAGCACATGCCGCTGGATTCGCTGAAGATCGATCGCTCTTTCGTCGGTGACGTCGAACTGGAAACGCGCAACGCGTCCATCTGCCGGGCGCTGATTACCCTCGGCCACAACCTCGGCCTGAAGGTCATTGCCGAGGGCGTGGAGCACGAAGCGCAGCTGGTGTGGTTGTCGGCCAACGGCTGCGACCAGGTCCAGGGTTGGCTGCTGGGCCGGCCGGCACCGCTCGACGAGCTCCTGGCAAGGCTACGGCCGGCGCCGGGTTGAGCCCGGCGCCGCGCCGCCTCTGGCTCAGCCGTTGATCAAGGCCATCGGCGCCTCGGGATAGCGCGCCCCGGCTGCGGCATCTACCGGGAAGACGGCCTCGATTCGCGCCAGCTCGGCGGCCGACAACGGCACATCGAGCGCGCCGAGATTTTCGTCGAGGAAGGCCACGCGCTTGGTGCCGGGGATCGGTACCAGGTCCTGGCCCTGCGCCAACACCCAGGCCAGGGCGAGCTGGCTGGCGGTGATGCCCTTCTCCGTCGCCATCGCCTTGACCTGGTCGACCAGGACCAGGTTGCGGGCGAAGTTGTCGCCCTGGAAGCGGGGCGAGCGCCGGCGGTAATCGTCGGCATCGAAGTCCTCGGGTGATCGGATCGCACCGGTGAGGAAACCGCGGCCGAGCGGCGAGTAAGGCACGAAGCCAATGCCTAGTTCGCGCGTAGTGGCGAGCACGCCGTTGTGCTCGGGGTCGCGCGTCCATAGCGAGTATTCGCTCTGCACCGCGGTAATCGGGTGCACAGCGTGCGCGCGCCGGATGGTGGCAGCCGCCGCCTCGGACAAGCCCAGGAAACGCACCTTGCCTTGTTCGACCAGGCGCGACATCGCCCCGACGGTGTCTTCGATCGGCACGTTGGGGTCGACACGATGCTGGTAGTACAAGTCGATGTGATCCACGCCCAGGCGCTTGAGACTGGCTTCGCACGAGGCCTGCACGTACTCCGGCCGGCCATCGGCGCCGCGCACGGCCGGATCGGACGGGTCCAGGCGGATGCCGAACTTGGTCGCGAGGAACACCCGATCGCGGCGTCCGGCGATCGCGCGGCCCACCAGCACTTCATTGGTGTGCGGGCCGTAGACATCGGCGGTATCGAACAGGGTGACGCCCTGGTCCAGGGCGTGGTGGATCACCGCGATCGAGGCATCGTCATCATCGTGGTTGCCGTAGAAGGCGCTCATGCCCATGCAGCCGAGGCCGAGGGCGGAAACTTCGGGGCCATTGCGGCCGAGCGTGCGGGTTTGCATGGAGATCTTCTCGTGGGGGATCGGCGATCACTGTAGGCCTGGCGACTGAGCGGATAAATCGGCAATATCGGGACCACCTTTGAAGCCAGGCTTCACAATCATGGCCCCGCCCCCGCTGTCGGCCGTCTTCGCCTTTGTCCGCGTCGCCCACCACGCCAGCTTTACCCGCGCGGCGGTCGACCTCGACGTGTCGCCCTCGGCGTTATCGCAGACGGTGCGTGCCCTGGAAACCTACCTGGGCGTGCGCCTGTTCAACCGCACCACGCGCCGGGTGGGATTGACGGAGCAGGGCGAGCGCTTCCTGCAGCAGGTGTCGCCGGGCTTGCGGCAAATCGATGCCGCGTTCGCCGATCTCGACTTCCTGCGCGACCGGCCGGCCGGTCGCCTGCGCATCAACCTGCCGCGCATTGCCGCCGAGCGGCTGGTGTTGCCGCGCCTGCCGGCATTCCTGGCGCGCTATCCCGACGTGCAGGTCGAGCTGTTCATAGACCCGGCCTTGACCGACCTGGTCGAAGGCGGCTTCGACGCCGGCATCCGCCTGGGCGAATCGCTGGGGCGAGACATGGTGGCGCTGCCGGTCGGACCGCAGCAGCGACAGGTAGTAGTCGCGGCCCCGGGCTATTTCCGCCAGCATCCACCGCCCGGCACGCCGCAGGCATTGGTGGAGCACGAATGCATCCGCTATCGACGTAGCAACGGCCGGCTCATGGCGTGGGAATTCACCCGCGAAGGGCGCGATTTCGAAGTGGAAGTCACTGGACGGCTGATCGTCAACGAATCCGAGCTGGCACTGCGCCTGGCGCGGGCTGGCCTGGGCCTGACCCAGGTGTTTGAAGCGCAGGTTGGCGAAGACCTGGCAAGCGGGCGGCTGGTACGGGTGCTCGACGATTGGCAGGCACCCTTTCCAGGCTTCTATATCTACTACCCGGCGCGTGAACACCTGCCGCCGAAACTGCGGGTGTTCGTCGAGCATCTGCGTGCCCCGGCATAGGCCGACGCAGCCAGCTCAAAAGGCCCACAGGACTGAAAATTGCGGCGATAGCAGCTGCGCCGCATTGCGGCCGTCGAGCGAGACCAGCACGCCGCCGATGATGCCGACGCGCGAGGAGGGGTGGTATTCCAGCGCTGGCGCCACCGACAAGCGCCAGGAATCGGGCCGCCGCCTTTCGTGGCGGACAAGGCCGTCGTCGGTCTGGGCGTGGTAATGCATGCGCGCGCCCTGCTCGCGTTCGTATAGCAGGTCGCCGGCCAACACCCACTTCGGGTTGAAGCTGTATTCGGCGCCTAGTACCGCCTGAAAAGCGCTGCCCAGGTTGGCGCGTGCGTGCTCGTGGCGCGTGGTGCCGTAGCCGCTGCGGCCGCGCAGCGTCACGCCCGCTCCGGGGATCCGGTAGGACAGGTTCAACCGCGCGCGCAGGTTGCGCTCGGCGAGGAAGAAGGCCTGGCCGGTGAAACCCAGGGAGGTGAAAGACGCACCGCTGCCGGTGGCATCGGCCAGGCCGAGCCGGTCGAGCTGGTCATGGCGGCCGGTCGGCATGTTCTGGCGAACCGACACGGCGAACGTTGGACTGGCGGCACTCATACCCTTGTAGAGCAGGTACTGGCCACTGAGCGTGGTGTCGCCGGCGGCCCAGCGCCGGTCGCCTTCGATGGTGCGGGCGTGCACGCCGCGCAGCGTCGCCGCCACCGTGAAGCGATCGGTGATGCCATAGGTCACTGGCACGACTGCGCGCCAATCGTCGGCGACGTCGTCCACCTTCTGGCGCTTGCCGTCGCTGTCGTAGCGACCGATGGTCTGGGTCTGGACGAGATAGGGCTGCACGATCAAGGTGCCTGCCGGCACCGGGGGGCCACCGCTTACCAGGGGGCCGGTGAAGTTCTTCTCGCGTGCCGGGACGGTCGCCTCGGGCTCGTCGGCCAGCGCCAGCGCAGCAGGCGCGCAGACCATGACGACCAGGAGGAGGCGCAAGGGGAGGGGAGTGGCCATCGGCGAAGTTCGGCTCGGTGAATACGCCGCCCACGTTGCCAACGTCGCTCTTCGCACAACATTGGACGATTCCAACGCAGAGGTCGATCTGTACGAAATGTCGATCAAGCCGATGGATGGAACGAACCATCGAGCCGCGCCTAGTACCCAGCCGGGCGCCATGCGCCTAGCCTGAAGAGATTCCGCAGGAGATCGCCATGGCTACGCTGCCTTCGCTCTACATCTCGCACGGCTCGCCCATGACCGCCCTTGAACCGGGCCAGGTCGGGGTGCGCCTGGCAGAACTCGGTCGCACGCTGCCCAGGCCACGCGCAATCGTGGTGGCGACGGCGCACTGGCTGGCGCGACAGCCCATGGTGGGCGGTGCGGCGCAGCCGCAGACCGTGCACGACTTCGGCGGCTTCCCGCCGGCGTTGTACGCGCTGCAATACCCGGCGCCGGGCGACCCGGCGCTGGCGGCGGAGGTCGAAGGGCTGCTGCACGAAGCGGGCCTACCCGTGGCAGTCGATCCCCAGCGCGGCCTCGACCACGGCGTATGGGTGCCGTTGCGCCTGCTATATCCACAGGCCGACATCCCGGTGGTGCCGGTCTCGATCCAGCCGGCGTTGGGGCCGGCGCATGCCTTTGCCCTCGGCCGCGCGCTGGCGTCGCTGCGCGCCCGCGACGTGCTGGTGATCGGCTCGGGCAGCATCACCCACAACCTGCACGACTTCCGCGGCGGCTACGGCGAAGGTCGCGAGGCACCGTACGTGAAGCCCTTCATCCAATGGGTCGAGTCGCGCCTGCGCGACAACGATGTGCCCGCCTTGCTGGACTACCGCCGCCAGGCCCCGCAGGCCGAACGCGCCCACCCCAGCGACGAACACCTGCTGCCGCTGTACGTCGCGGCCGGCGCGGCCGGCAGCGATGTGCTGGGCGCGCAACGCATCGACGCCGGCATCGACATGGGTTTCCTGGCGATGGACATCTACCGCTTCGATGGCGCTGCGGCAGTGCCACGCGCGGCCTGACGCAGCCGCTTCAGGGGGCCGGCGGTGAGCCGACCTGGCGGCGCACCGCGTCCATGTCGCGGATCGGCCGCACTTCGACGCAGCCGGTCCGGGCCCAGGGGAAGCGGCTGGCGATCTCCACCGCCTGTTCCAGGCTGTCGGCCTCGATCAGGTTGAAACCGCCGAGCAGCTCGCGGGTTTCGGCAAACGGACCGTCGGAGACATTGACCTTGCCCTCACGGATGCGCACGCTGCGCGCGCTCTCGGCCGGCTGCAACTGCTGGGACTGCAGCAGCGTGCCCTCGGCCTTCATCGCATCGGCGCTGGCGAAGCAGTGCCGCATCATCGTGTCGGCCTCGCCCTCGGGCAGCGCTTCCAGCAGCGAGTCGTCGTTGTAGATCAACAGCAGGTACTGCATGGGGTGCTCTCCCTGGGATCCCGGTGCGCGAGTGTAGCCGGCGATGGCCGCCGGCGGTTTTCTCCGTGGCGCCGGCCGGTTAAGGTTCAAGGCTAGCGATGGAAGCTGCCATGTTTTCCGCCACCGCGCGCGGTGGCACGTCCTGGATCCCCCATGCATTCGATCGACGTCGTCCTGGCCATGCTGCTGGCAGTGGCCGCCAGTGGTTACCTGGTGCGCCTGCTGCCGTTCTCGCTGCCGCTGCCGCTGGTACAGATTGCGCTGGGCGCAGTGATCTCCGGCGTGTTCGACCGCGGCCATGAGCTCGAACCGGAACTGTTCTTCCTGCTGTTCCTGCCGCCGCTGCTGTTCCTGGACGGCTGGCGCATTCCCAAGCAGGGGCTGTTCCGCGACAAGGGCGTGATCCTGGAGCTGGCGCTGGGGCTGGTGGTGTTCACCGTGGTCGGCGCCGGCCTGCTGATCCACTGGATGATCCCGGCGATGCCGCTGGCCGTGGCCTTCGCCCTGGCTGCGGTGGTCTCGCCGACCGACCCGGTGGCGGTGTCCTCGATCACCTCGCGGGTGCCGATCCCCAAACGCCTGATGCACATCCTCGAAGGCGAGTCGCTGTTGAACGACGCCTCCGGCCTGGTCTGCTTCCAGTTCGCGATCGCCGCCGCGCTGACCGGCACCTTTTCCCTGGCGTCGGCCTCGGGCACGTTCCTGTGGGTGGCGGTGGCGGGCGTGGCCTGCGGCGTGCTGGCGACCTTCGCGCTGAGCCGCGCGCAGGGCTGGATCTGGCGGCATTTCGGCGAGGAGCCCGGCTCGGCCATCCTGGTCAACCTGCTGACGCCGTTCGCCGCCTACCTGGCCGCCGAGGCGGTACAGGCATCGGGCATCCTGGCCGCGGTCGCTGCCGGCATCACCATGAGCTACGTCGAGCTGAGCGGCAATGCGCCGGGCACGATGCGGGTGCAGCGCTGGGCAGTGTGGGACACGGTGCAGTTCACCCTCAACGGCATTGTCTTCGTGCTGTTGGGCGAGCAGTTGCCCGGCATTCTCGAAGGCGCGGTTCACAGCGTGCGCGAAGCCGGGCACCTCAATCCGTGGTGGCTGGCCGTGTACGTGCTGGCGATTAACGCCACCCTGGCCGCGCTGCGGCTGCTGTGGGTGTGGGTGTCGCTGCGCTGGAACCTGTTCAAGGCACATTGGCGCGGTGAACCATCCATCAGTCCGCCCTGGCGGATCGTGGTGGCGACTTCGTTGGCCGGCGTGCGCGGGGCGATTACCCTGGCCGGTGTGCTGACCATCCCCTTGCTGATGCCGGATGGCTCGCCGTTCCCGGCCCGGCAACTGACGATCTTCCTGGCCGCGGCGGTAATCCTGGTCTCGCTGCTGGTCGCCAGCCTGGTGCTGCCGCGGCTGCTCAAGGGCCTGGAGCTGCCGGAAGAGTCCAGCGAGCAGCAGCAGGAAGACCTGGCCCGTACCGCCTCAGCCAAGGCTGCCCTGGACGCGGTCGAACGGCTGCGGCGGCAACTGGCGACCGACGAGGCCAGCGCCGAGCAGTACAACCGCGCCGCCGAACGGGTCAGCCAGCTCTATCAGCGCAAGCTCGGCGCCAGCGACGCCGCCGACAGCGACCCGGTGCAAGCGCGCGCGTTCGAGGAGATCCTGCGGCAGATGCGCAGCGCCGGCCTTGTCGCCGAGCGCAACGAGCTGTTCAAGCTGGCCAGGCGCGGGCAGATCTCCGACGAGCTGTCGCGCCGATTGGTGCGCAACCTGGACCTGATCGAGTCGCGGCAGAAGTCCTGACCGGCGGACCCCCCGTGGCCGTGGGACGGATTCTCCCGTTGGCGCGGCTTCTAACCCGGCGCCCAGCGCACTACCCTGTGCGCCCGCCCTACGCAGACCTGCAACGGAGCCACGTGGATTCCATCGTTTCGATCCAGGGACTGAGCAAAAGTTATGCCGACGGCTTCCAGGCGCTGCGCGGCATCGACCTGGAGATCCGCCGCGGCGAGATCTTCGCCTTGCTCGGGCCAAACGGTGCCGGCAAGACCACGCTGATCAGCATCGTCTGCGGCCTGGTCAATCCGAGCGCGGGCCAGGTTCGCGTGGATGGCCACGACATCATTGGCGACTACCGCGCCGCGCGCGCGCTGATCGGGCTGGTGCCGCAGGAGCTGTCGACCGACGCCTTCGAGAGCGTGTGGGCGACCCTGCGCTTCAGCCGCGGCCTGTTCGGCCGCCCGGCCGACGATGCGCTGCTGGAGCGCGTGCTGCGGGAGCTTTCGCTGTGGGACAAGCGCAACAACAAGATCTCCACGTTGTCCGGCGGCATGAAGCGCCGGGTCCTGATCGCCAAGGCGCTGGTGCACGAGCCGAAGGTGCTGTTCCTCGATGAGCCGACCGCAGGTGTCGATGTCGAGCTGCGCCACGACATGTGGCAAATGGTCCGGCGCCTGCGCGAGCAGGGCACCACCATCATCCTGACCACGCACTACATCGAGGAAGCCGAGGAAATGGCCGACCGCGTCGGTGTCATCAGCCGCGGCGAGTTGGTGTTGGTCGAAGACAAGCACACGTTGATGCGCAAGCTCGGCAAGAAACAGCTCACGCTGACCCTGCAG
>DATCVI010000069.1:0-4937 GCA_036566925.1 Stenotrophomonas sp. | reverse complement strand
CCGGCTGGCTGCGGCCTGGCTGCTGTGGCCGCGCTGCATCTGCGCGTGCGCGGCGCTCGGATGGCTGGCGCCCTGGAAGGCGTTATGGCGTGCGGCATTGGTGGGCTGGGCCCGTTGCCGCGCCTGCTGGCGCACTTGCTGGTTGCTGCCTTGGGTCTGCCGATGCGCTACTTGCTGATGCGGGCGTGCGGCTGCCCCGCCCTGCGCGGGATGCGGGCGCTCGCGTGCGCCTGCGCCGGCATTAGCTGCACGTTGCGCCCTGTCGTGGCCGGCCCCGCCGGCTCGCTGTGAGGCGGTAGTGGCCGCTTGCGCGCGTTGGCGCGCGGCATCGCGATCGACCGCCCCATCGCGCGCGCCGACGCGGTCGCCGCCACGTTCGCTGGCGGCTTTAGCACGCTCGCGCGCCTGCTGGTTGTCGCGCGCCGGAGCCTCGAAGCCGTGTTGTTGGATCGATGCACGCGCCCGCTCGCGTTCCTGTGCGCGTGCCGGGTCGTCGCCACGGAAGTTGGTACGCCGGTCGGCGCCTTCCAGTTGCCGGCCGAATTGTTCGCGGCTGGCGCGGTCGCGGTAGGGCACGCCGTCGCGATGGATCGGGTCGTGATGCCAGGTGTTCTGGTTGACGTCGAGGCGGCGGTTGACGTTGATGTTGTTGTAGCGATTGATGTTGATGTCGACGTCGTCGTGGCCCCAGTCGAAGCCGCCCCACAACGAATCGGTGATCGCCACGCCAACCCCGAACGCCAGCCCGGCAGCCAGTGCGCTGCCGGCGTAGTAGCCCGGCGGCGGTGGGTAGTAGACCGGCGGATAAGCGGGATAGGCCCAGCTGCCGTAGACGGTGGTCGGGTTGTAGCTGGGGACGTAGACCACGGCCGGATCGGCGGGCTGGATGACGATGGTCTGCTCGGGTTCGGCGGCGGTCGCCACGCCGGCGTCGCCCGCAGGCGCACTCGCCACGGCCGGCTCCGGCGCAGCGTCCTGCACGCTGACGTTTTGGTATTCGTTCGAGGCCAGGTTGCCGGCCGCTTGCGCCTGCCGGCGCAGCCGCTGCACTGCATCCATCACCTGGTCGGGCTGGGCCAGGAAGGCGTCGCCGAGTCGCTGTACCCACGCGGGGTCCTGGCCCAGCGTGGCCAGTGCCTGCGGGAAGGCGACGAGCGATTGCACGCTGGGATCCCACGGCTGCTCGGCGACCTGCTTGACCGCCTCATCGCCCTTGGCCTTGGGATGCGCCTTCGACCAGGCCACCGCATCGGCGACGTTGCCTGGATAAGTCGAGGCCATCAGCACCTGGGCCAACAGCGGGTCCGGATACAGCGCGATCGGCGCCACCATCTGGTCGAGCTCTTCGCGGCTGAAAACTGCTTCGGAGGGCGCTGCCGCCGAAGCCGGTGCAGCGGGTGCCGGCGTGGTGCTCACCACCGGTGCTGCCGGCGGCGTCTTGTTCGCTTCGGCGTTCTGATCGGGCGTGCGCGAACAACCCGCAATCGCCAGCAGCAGGACCACCAGACCAGACAGCCACCGGATGCGCATGACGCCCCCTTCGGTTTACGTGGCACGAGCAATTCAAGACAGCGAGACATTCGGTCGCCTCACGTTATCCAGGCGTGAGGAAAAGCGCGGGATGCACCGGGGTTGCATGGAAAAAGCGCGGTATTTGCGCAGTCAACAGTAGAACTACGTAGACAACTACCGCACAAGTTCCGATGTGAGCGCAGTACCGATGTGGGAGCGTGCCGGGACAGTCACATCGGCTCGGCAGTGTTCTCGCAATTCCACCAGGTCACATCCGCACCCCACTCCCGGAGAAGGCAAATGGCAAAGGCAGCGAAAGCAACCCCTGGCAAGTCAACGGCGTCCAAGGCAAGTAGCGCTGACGCCAAACCCAACATCCTGGTCATCTGGGGCGACGACATCGGCATGTGGAATGTCGGCGCCTACACCCACGGGCTGATGGGCCATACCCCGAATATCGACAGCATCGCCTACGACGGCATGTTGTTCACCGATCACTACGGCCAGCCCAGCTGCACGGCCGGGCGCGCGGCTTTCATCATGGGCCAGCTGCCGATCCGCACCGGCATGACCACCATCGGCATTCCCGGTTCCACCCGCGGCATCCAGAAGAGCGACCCGACCCTGGCCGAAGTGCTCAAGTCGGTGGGCTACACCACGGCGCAGTTCGGCAAGAACCACTTGGGTGATCGCAACGAATTCCTGCCGACCGTGCACGGGTTCGACGAGTGGTTCGGCAACCTGTACCACCTCAATGCTGAGGAAGAGCCCGAAGAGCTGGACTATCCGGGTCAGAAGAATCCCGAATACAAGAAGACCTACGGCCCGCGCGGTGTGCTGCATACCTGGGCCAGCGACAAGGACGATGCCAGTACCGATCCCAAGTTCGGGCGCGTGGGCAAGCAGAAGATCGAAGACACCGGCCCGTTGACGCGCAAGCGCATGGAAACCTTCGATGGTGAGGTGGTGGAGAAGACGCTCGACTGGCTCGACCGCGTCGGCAATGGCGACCAGCCGTTCTTCTGCTGGTTCAACACCACCGCCATCCACATCCATTCGCATTCACCGCAGAAGTGGATCCAGAAGGCGGTCGACGAAGGCCGCGCCGAGGAAGACGTGGTGCGGGCGAAGATGCTGGAGCACGACTCGCAGGTTGGCCAGTTGCTGGACAAGCTGCGCGAGCTGGGCATCGAAGAGAACACGATCGTCATCTACAGCACCGACAACGGCAACGAGTTGATGCTGTGGCCCGATGGTGGCTACGCGCCGTTCCGCGGCGAGAAGGGCACGACCTGGGAAGGCGGCGTGCGCGTGCCGCACCTGGTCAAGTGGCCGGCGAAGATTCCGCCGCGCAGCGTGTCCAACGAGGTGCAGACCCACGAGGACGTGTTCGCCACGCTGGCTGCGGCCGCTGGCCTGCCGGACCTCAAGGAGAAGTTGGTGAAGGGCCACACCCTCAATGGCACCAAGTTCAAGGTGCACCTTGACGGCTTCAACAACCTCGATCACTGGATCGGCGAGTCGCCGAAGTCCGCGCGCCGCGTGGTCTATTACTACGACGAAACCGACCTGATGGCCATTCGCGTGGACAACTGGAAGATGCACATCGGCGTCAAGCGCGAAGGCAGCTGGTGGGACCAGAAGTACTATCCCAGCGTGCCGTATGTGTTCAACCTGCGCATGGACCCGATGGAAAAGATGGACCCGCAGTCGCACGAGTGGGGCTACATCGGCCGCAAGTTCTTCGCCTCCAAGCTGTGGGCGCCCACCGCCGGCGGCCCGTTCATCGCCGAGCACTTGAAGAGCCTGATGGACTTCCCGCCGTCGCAGGGCGCCGACACGCTCAGCATGAAGAAGGCGCTGGAAGAGGCGCAGCGGAAGATGGAGAACCCGCACGGCAGCAGTAACTGACGGGGCAGGAGAGCCGCAGCGTTTGCCCGACGGAACTTGAGCGGTGCGGCATCCACGGGTGCCGCACCATGCAGTCAGCGTTCGGCAATAGCCGTCCACAAGAGGCTCGACCGGTTTGCGATGCTGCTCGGCTAGCGGGGCATCGGGGTGATCCCACCATACTCGCCGCGCTGCCGCCGATCTCTCGCCGCGAACCCGCAGAGTCCTTCTAGAAGACGAATCCGTATCCCACCATCGGTCCATGAAAGGCGATATCGGTCCTGCTGTCGCGGGCTTGCAAGTCGATTGAGAGGTAGCGATAGCCGAACAGCCATGCGCCCCGTTTCATGCGGTAAGAGGCGACGGCGCTCGTGTTCCAGGTTCCCTCGGTGTCGCCGAGGGAACCATCTCCCCGCAATGTCAGTCCCCATCGCTCCGACAGGGCCCATGAGTAACGCATGCCAATCATGAGGTCGCTGAACGAGTCACCGGCATCGATCGAGGTCGTATTGAAGGCGGGATTCTCGGGGACCAGTTGCGCGGTCAGGTCCACGTCGATGTAACGCAGGCCAGCGAACACCTCCAGCCCGCGATACCGCCCTTCGCCAGGGCTCCAGACCGCGGCAAGCTCGAACAGGCGCATATCGAGATCGGTCTCGGTATGAAAGCGCGGCCGATCGTGTGAGTCGGCCAGACCCAGATAGATGAAGTCGGTAAACATACCCCAGTGTTCGTTCTGCCCCTCGGCGTGAACCAGGAACACCCCGTCGATCTTGTCGACGAGGTCGTCGAATCGGGTGTCCGTGCTGGCGCCGCCTGCCGGTGGCCGGATGCGCTCCAGATCTGTACTGATGCTGGGGAGCCAGCCATAAGGCTCCACTACCCATTCCCAGCCTGTGTCGCCACCGCCTGCGCTTGAAGCGAGGTCGACCCTACGATCGCAGCGGCAAAGATAACAACGGCCGCTTTTCGAAGGGAGCACGTTGTACTCATGCTCGTTGCGCCATTAGCCTCGATCCCGACTCGCTTGTTCATGGTCGACTCCACTCGCAGTGAGGTGACACGGATTGGAAGCGCAACGAGTTACTGCATAGGGTACTGCTACATGCCATGCATCATGAGATTCTAGGCGTGAAGCCGAGGCGTCTGAGTCTGCGCTGTAAGAACACTGCGGGCAAGATCCACGAAACGGTCGACGTTGGCTTACCGCGCATCATTGCGAAGCGTGGAGCTTTCGCCTATTGCCTGAGCTTTGCCTTAGGTCCCGTGTGTCGCGGCCGATCGATCGTGGCGAACAGGGCGATCGGATGATCGATCGCCATCTCGTGATGTGGGGACTCGATGAAGCTGGAATCAACACCATCCGGTCTGCCGGGCGCCGTCAAGTCGCTTTGCATGGCCGAGGCGATCTGCCGTAAAGGAGCGGATTTTTCGAGTCTGTGCAACTCACTCAGGCCCTCGGCCTCAACGCACCTGCAGCAAGCCGCCTCCTTTTCCCGAAGATGAAAGAATAGTCGAGCGCCGCTGAGCAGATT
>DATCVI010000068.1:0-21014 GCA_036566925.1 Stenotrophomonas sp. | reverse complement strand
GTCAGACAGGACGTCTGCCCGACAGCGCGAAGCCCCTACCCGCCGGAACGGGGCCCGTGCCGCAAGCCGCGGTTCCAACCGCCGCCCACGCAAGCGCAACCACATAAAAAAATCCCCGCGCATCGCTGCACGGGGATTCGTCGATAGGCGCCAGTACAAAAGTTACTTCGCAGGTGCAGCCACAGCGTTGCTCTTCGACGCCGGCGTCTTGCCGTCATGGTCGTGGCCCTGTTCGCCACGCGGCCCATGCCCGAACCCACCGCGCTTGGCCGAGGCCGCATCGAACTCGGCCTTGCTCAGCTTGCCGTCCTTGTCGGTATCGGCGGCGGTGAACCAGGCGTCGCGCGACTGCTTCATGCGAGCCTGGAAGTCGGCCTTGTCGACATAGCCGTCCTTGTTGAAGTCCATCTTGTCGAAGCGCTCGGCGAACTTCGGATCGGCCTTGGCTTCTTCGCGGCTGATGCGGCCGTCCTTGTTGGTGTCGAGCTTGGCCATGCGGTCGTGCCCGCGGTGGCGGAAGTCGCCGCGCTTGGGCAGTTCATCGCGTGACAGCTTGCCGTCCTTGTTCTTGTCCAGGGTGTCGAAGTTTTGCGCCAGGCGCGGCGCCTTGGCGGCCTCGGCGCGATCGATCACGCCGTCGCCATTGTTGTCGAGCTTGCTCAGGCCACGCTGGCCGCCATCGCTGGGCGGCGTATCGACGGCGAAAGCGGAAGCACTGCTCAGGGCGGCCAGCACGGCCAGGACGATGAGGGGCTTGCGGAAGGTCATGGACTTGCTCCGTTAGGGATACGAACGACCCGGGCCATTGCCCGGCATCCGATGCGCTGCGTGCGGCGCCATCACCGAGGTCAACGAGCGATCGCAGCGTCGGTTGACGCCCGCCCGGCCGCATTCATGCAGCGGACAGTTGGCACCGACGGCGCCTGTGGCGGCGCGGGCTTGTGGCGCTATGCTCCCCGCATGGCCATCCACGCCGAGAACCGCGAAGAACTGCGCCTGTTCCAGACCGGGCAGCACGCGTGCGGCTATTGGCCCGACCGGCTCGCGCGCGACCTCGTGCTGGATCCGCACGATCCGCGCCTGGGCGCGCTCTACCCGCAAGCACTGGCCTGGGGCTTCCGCCGCTCCGGCGACCTGGTGTATCGCCCGCACTGCGAGCTGTGCCACGCCTGCGTGCCGGTACGCATCCCGGTCGCCAGCTTCCAGCCGGACCGCAGCCAGCGCCGCTGCCTGGCACGCAACGCCGGGCTGAGCGTGCGCATCGTCGCCGCCCAGCGCACCGACGAACAGCTGGCGCTCTACACCCGCTACCTGCGCCATCGCCATCCGGGCGGCGGCATGGACGACCATGGCCCGCGCGAGTTCGACCAGTTCCTGATCGGCGCCTGGTCGCATGGCCGCTTCCTGGAAATCCGCGAGCCGGCCATGCCCGGCCACCAGGGCCGGCTGCTGGCCGTGGCGGTCACCGACGTGACCGAGCGCGCGCTGTCGGCGGTCTACACCTTCTATGCGCCGGATGCGGCCGAGCGTGGACTGGGGACGCTGGCGATCCTGCAGCAGCTGCAATGGGCCGCGCGCGACGGCCTGGCGCATCTCTACCTCGGCTACTGGATTCGCGGCCACGCCAAGATGGACTACAAGCGTCGCTTCAGCGGCCTGGAAGCCTACGACGGCCGCCAGTGGCGGCCGTTCGCAGCCAACGCGGGCGGCGTCGATCTCCCGCTTTGAGCCGCCCGATCGCGACATCCGGCTGTCTTCGGACGCATGCGAGAATCCGCGCATGACTCGATCCAGCCTCCTCCTCGCCCTGTCCCTGCTGTGCGCGTCGTGCGCACACCCGTCCACCGCCACGCGTTCGGCCGAGGCCACCGCGACTGCCGCGGCGACCCTGCGCCTGGCGACCTACAACACCTCGCTGTATTCCGATGAAGCCGGCGGCCTGGTCGCCGAGCTGCAGGGGGACAGCGCGCACGCACGCAAGATCGCCGCCGTGCTGCAAAACGCACGCCCGGACCTGGTGCTGCTCAACGAGTTCGACTACGACGACGCGCACCGCGCCGCCGACCTGTTCCAGCAGCATTACCTGGAAGTGCCCCAGCCCGGCGGCGGCGAGCCGCTGCGTTATCCGTACCGCTACCTCGCCGCGGTCAACACCGGCGTTCCCAGCGGCCTGGATCTGGACAACAACGGCGAGGTCGGCGGCAACGGACGCAACCGCGGCAACGATGCCTGGGGCTACGGCCTGCATCCGGGCCAATACGGCATGCTGGTGCTGTCGAAATATCCGATCGACGAAGCCGCGGTGCGCAGCTTCCGCCTGTTGAAGTGGCGTGCCATGCCCGGCGCGCTGCGGCCCGTCGTGCCGGCCACCGGCAAGTCGTTCTACAGCGATGCGACCTGGGCGCAGCTGCGGCTGTCGTCGAAATCGCATTGGGACGTGCCGGTGAAAACGCCCAAGGGCGTGGTGCACATGCTGGTCTCGCATCCGACCCCGCCGGTGTTCGATGGCGCCGAAAAACGCAACGCGGCGCGCAACCATGACGAGATCCGGCTGTGGCGCGACTATCTTTCCGGCGCCGCGGTGCCGTGGTTGTGCGATGACGCCGGACGCTGCGGCGGCCTGCCGGCCGACGCACGCTTCGTCATCCTTGGCGATCTCAACAACGACCCGGTGGACGGCGACGGCCGACACGACGCGATCATCGAACTGATCGAGCACCCGCGCGTGCTGCGCTACCCGACCCCGACCAGCGCAGGCGGCGAGCAGACCGCCCGCGCCTATGCGGCGCAAGGCATCGCCCATCGCGGCGCGCCGGCCCAGGTGACCGGCGACTTCGGGCCGAAAGCTGGGGCGATGCGGCTGGACTATGTGCTGCCGTCGGCCGGCTTCGGCTATGTCGCCAGCGGCGTGTTCTGGCCGGCGGCCGATGATGCCCATGCGGCGATCGCCGATGGCAGCGATCACCACCTTGTCTGGGTGGATGTGAATTAACGCCGGACATCTGTAGGAGGGGCTTTAGCCCCGATATTGTCCGGCGGAGGGAAATTCACTGTCTTCCGAGAATTTGCGGTCGCGGCTGAAGCCGCTCCTACCGGGTGCTCAAGCGTCGAGGTGGATCTCGATCGCCGCGGCCGCCTCGCGCGCCAGTTGCCGCGCGGCATCGATGCTGTCGGCACGCGCCAGGGTCACGCCGACGCGGCGGTGGCCATGCACGCTCGGCTTGCCGAACAAGCGCAGCGCGGTACCGGGCTGGGCCAATGCGGCATCCACGCGCTCGAAGCGCGGCACACCCTCGCCATGCGCCAGCAACGCACATGAAGCCGACGGTCCGAGGTGGCGGATCGTCGGGATCGGCAGGCCCAGGATCGCGCGTGCGTGCAATGCGAATTCGCTCAACTCCTGCGAAGCCAACGTCACCAGGCCGGTGTCGTGCGGACGCGGCGAGACTTCGCTGAACCAGACTTCGTCGCCTTTGACGAACAGCTCGACGCCGAACAGGCCCCAGCCGCCCAGGTCGTCGGTGATCGCCCGCGCAATCTCCTGCGCGCGCTGCAGCGCCAGCGTCGACATCGGCTGCGGCTGCCAGCTTTCGCGGTAATCGCCGTCCTGCTGCCAATGCCCGATCGGGTCGCAGAAAGCGGTCCCCTGCGCGTGGCGCACGGTGAGCAAGGTGATCTCGTAGTCGAAGTCGATGAAGCCTTCGACGATGCAGCGGCCGGCGCCAGCGCGCCCGCCGGTCTGTGCGTATTCCCAGGCGGCGTCCACTTCGCTGGCCTGGCGCAGCGTGCTCTGGCCCTTGCCCGAAGAGGACATCACCGGCTTGACCACGCACGGCAGGCCAATCGCCCCGACCGCGGCCAGGTACTCCTCATGGGTGTCGACGAAGCGATAGGGCGAGGTCGGCAAGCCGAGCGCTTCGGCGGCCAGGCGACGGATGCCTTCGCGGTCCATGGTCAAACGCGCCGCGCGCGCGGTCGGGATCACGCGCTGGCCCTGGGTCTGTTCCAGCTGCACCAGGGTCTCGGTATGGATGGCCTCGATCTCCGGCACGATCAGGTGCGGCCGCTCTTCGGCGATCAAGGCGCGCAACGCCATCGGATCGAGCATGTCCAGCACGTGCGCACGGTGCGCCACCTGCATGGCCGGGGCGTCGGCATAGCGGTCGGCGGCGATCACTTCCACGCCGAAACGCTGCAGTTCGATCGCCACTTCCTTGCCGAGCTCGCCGGCCCCCAGCAGCAGGACGCGGGTGGCGGAAGGCGACTGCGGCGTGCCGAGGGTGGTCATGGCGGTTCCAGCGGGTTTCGGGGGCGCCAATTCTAACGGCTGCCGGCGATCGCCTGCCCAGCCGGGGCACTTGCAGGCTGATATCAATTTGATATCTTCGCAGCACAAACCAAGGAAGCCCGACCATGAAAGAGCAGCCCCTGCGTTCCCTCCCCGGCATCCCGCTGATCGTTGCGATCGCTGCGGTTTTCCTGCTCTGCGCCGGTCTGTTCGTCGCCGGTGCCGCTGGGCGCTTGCCGGCCTGGCCGATGGTTCCGGCGGTGGTCGCCTGCGCGGCCGGCATCTTCCTGCTCGCCGGGCTGTACATGCTCGAACCAAACCAGGCCGCTGTGCTGAGCCTGTTCGGCAAATACGTCGGCACGGCCAAGGACAGCGGCCTGCGCTGGAACAACCCGTTCCTGAGCAAGAAGAAGATCAGCCAGCGCGTACGCAATTTCGAAAGCGGCCGGCTCAAGGTCAATGAGCTCGACGGCAGCCCGATCGAGATTGCCGCGGTGATCGTCTGGCAGGTGGTCGATGCCTCCGAGGCGGTCTACAACGTGGACGACTACGAAAGCTTCGTGCACATCCAGTCGGAGTCGGCGCTGCGCGCGATGGCGACCAGCTATCCCTACGACCAGCACGAAGAGGGCCAGTTCGCACTGCGCAGCCACGCCAGCGAAATCTCGCAGCACCTGAAGGACGAACTCGCCGAGCGCCTGGCCGATGCCGGCGTGCAGATCATCGACGCGCGCATCAGCCACCTCGCCTACGCCCCGGAAATCGCCCAGGCGATGTTGCAGCGCCAACAGGCCAACGCGGTGATCGCCGCGCGTACGCGGATCGTCGCTGGCGCCGTCGGCATGGTCGAGATGGCCCTGCACGAGCTGCAGAAGAGCGGCGTGGTGGTGCTGGACGAAGAGCGCAAGGCGCAGATGGTCGGCAACCTGCTCACCGTACTGTGCTCGGACCGCGGCACCCAGCCGGTGGTCAACACCGGTTCGCTGTACTGATGAGCGAGAAGAAAGCCTATCCACTGCGCATCAACGCCGACGTGCTGGCGGCGGCGCAGCGGTGGGCGGACGACGACCTGCGCAGCCTCAACGCGCAGATCGAATACGTGCTGCGCGAAGCCTTGCGCAAGGCCGGCCGGTTGCCCAAGCCGAAGCCGGCCGATGCAGCACCCGAGTCCTGATTGCACGCCGCAGCCATTTCCTTGCAGGAGCCTTGCCATGCGTACTGAAGCCACCACCGCCACGCACACCGAACTGGCCGCCATCAGCGCGCGCACGCTGTGGTTGAGCGCGCTGCTGCTGGTAGGGGTGCCGGGCGTGATCATCGCCTTTGTCGATGCCGGCCAGCGCACCGGGCATGGCGTGCCGCCGCAGGCGCTGCTGGCGCCGGCGGTGTGCGCGCTGGTGTGGGTGATCGTGGCGTTGGCCGCGCGCCGGCGCCAAGTGACTGTGTCCGGCGGCATGCTGAGTGTGCGCAGCACCTTCTATCGCCGCGATCTGCCGCTGCAAACGCTGGACCTGGAACACGCGCGCGTGTTCGACCGCGAGGAGCGGTTGGAGCTGCGCCCGGTCCGCAAGCGCAACGCCATCGGCCTGCCCGGTTTTCAAAGTGGCCACTTCGTCCTGCGCAACGGCCAGCGCGCCTTTGTCGCCGTGGCCAGCGGCCGCTGGCGCCTGTGGTTGCCTGGTCGCGACGGCGGCGGCCTGCTGCTGGAGCCGCGGGATCCGCGCGCCTTGCTCGCGCTGTTGCGGGCCCAGGCAACCGCGCCTGCGCAACATGTGGCCGCCCCTGCCGGCAACCGCTAAGCTGCGGCACATGCCTTCGGCGCCGCGCCATCTACTCAACAGCGAATCGATCGAACTGTGGCCGGCGCACCTGCTGCGCGCGCGCGGCAATCACGATGCGCGCATCCTTGCCCAGGCCGATTGGCTGTTGCGGCGCAAGCGCGATGGCCGTTACCTGGGCGCGCGCCTGCCCAGCGGGCTCATGCCGCTGGTGACGCGGTTCTGGCGTGAGCCCGGTGTGGATGCCGCGCTGGGTGCGCTGGCCGAACACGAAGCACAGCCGCAGCGCCAACCTGCTGCGCAGCCTTTGCGCGGTTTGCAGGAACGCCTGGCACAGCTAGGGTTGGACGCCGACGACTACAGCGCGCGCACCGGTTTGGCGCTGGTCGCCGAGCCCAGTCGCCTCGCGCTGGCCGGGCGCGACCGCTATGGCCGCGCACTGTGGCTGACCACCGCAGCCGGCCGCCAATGGCAACGCATGCGAACGGCCGCCGCCGTCGACGGCGTGGCCATGGACGCGATCTCTGGTTATCGCAGCCACGATTACCAACTCGGCATCTTCGAGCGAAAGTTCGCGCGCGGGCAGACCCTGGCGCAGGTGCTGGAGGTCAACGCCGCGCCCGGCTACAGCGAGCATCATGGCGGCCAGGCGCTGGATATCGGCGCCCCTGGCGAGCCGCCGGCCGAAGAAGCCTTCGAACGCACGCCGGCCTTCGCCTGGCTACGCCAGCACGCCGGTCGCTTCGGTTTCCAGATGAGCTATCCGCGCGACAATCCGCATGGGATCGTCTACGAGCCCTGGCACTGGCGCTACCAGGCGCCGTAGCAGCGATTATTCCTGCGAGCGCGGAGTCGGCTTCTTGGTGTCGGCGACGAAGTCGGCGATCCGCCACAGGTACAGGCCGGCGTAGGTGCGGTACGGCCCCCACTGCTCGCCGCGCACGGCCAGCTCCTTCGCTGTCGGCATCGCATCGAGCTTGTCCACGCGCTGGGCGCCCTTGCGCACGCCGAGGTCGTCCACCGGCAGCACGTCGGGACGACCGAGGCGGAACATCAGCATCATCTCGACCGTCCAGCGACCGATGCCGCGGATTGGCGTCAACGCCGCGACGATCTCGTCGTGGTGCAGGCTCGACATCTGCCGCAGCGTAGGGATCTCGCCCGCGGCCTCGCGCCGCGCCAGGTCGCGCAATGCCAGCGCCTTGTTGCCGGAGACACCACAGGCGCGCAGCGCAGCGTCATCGATCCGCGACAGCGTGTCGGCATGCAGGCGCTTGCTGCCGATCGCCGCCTCCACCCGCCCCACGATCGTCGAAGCAGCCTTGCCGCTGAGTTGCTGGAACAGGATCGCTCGCGCCAGCGCGTCCACCGGGTCGAACGACTTGCGCCAACCGGGTTGCGGCGCCAGCGGTCCGATCCGCTTCATCCAGGTCGCCAGGCGCCGGTCGCGCCGGCGCAAGTGCTCGTAGGCCGCCTCGACATCGAAGCCGCGCGCATGCCGGGGCATCTCAGCGCCTCAAGGCCTGCACCGCGAGCACCACCCAACCCAGCATCAACAGCGTGCCGCCGATGGGAGCCGGTGCCGACGACCAGCCAGCGAGCACGCTGCCGGCCAGGCTGCCGGAGAACAGCAAAGTGCCCAGCAGCAGCAGGCCGAGGCCGCCCCTGCCCAGCCAGCGCTCGCCCACGCTGGCACCCAGGGCCGCCAGCACTGCGCCATGGCCGAAGGCGTAGTAAGCGGCCGTCTGCAACCGCATTTGCGCTGCTGGATCGGCCAGGCCGTGCGAGGCGTAGGCGGACAGGGCGATCGAGACTGCGGCCAGCAAGGCGCCGAAACAGGCGAAAAAGGAGGGTTTGCGGGCACGGCGATCGTGGAAACGCATCGTCAATCCAGGGGGGTGCATCCGCGCAATGTGCCATAAAAAAAACGCGCCGCATGCTGCGGCGCGTTTTCGGGTCTTCCGGGTAGCGCCTGGCGGCGCTTCCGGATTACTTGATCGCCCAGTAGATGTCGAAGTTGCCATCCAGCGTGAACGACTTGTCCACGCCCGACTTCCACGACTCGTACGGACGGTCGGTCACTTCGTTGCCCTGGGTGACGGCCCAGGCGCGCAGCGAGCTGCGAGCCACGTCCAGGCCTGCCATGTGGCCGGTGTAGCTGGCGAACGCGGCGCGGTGGGCTTCAGTGCGCGCGTAGGTCACCGGCGCGCCACCGGAGATGGTCACCTTCAGCGGCTCGCCACTGGCGGCCACCGGGGTGGCATCGGCGACCGGCGCAGCAGCGGCGTCGGCACCTTCCTTGGCGGCATCCTTGTTGGCGTCATCCGGCTTCGGCGCGGCACCGGCGCGCTTGCGCACCGGCTGCACGACGTCGAAGGCGTACTTGTCGCTGGCGAAATCGGTGGTGACGATGCGCACCGGGCCGGCCGGCTCCAGGTTGTTGGCGTCCATGACGCGCTTGATCCACTCCTGGTTGTCCTTGATCGACTTCTTGATCGTCTCGTTGTCACGATCAATGTTGCCGGCGTTGACGACCAGCAGGTCCTCGGCCGGAACGTCGGTGATCTTGAGGTCGCGCAGGGTCAGGTTGCCGTCGGCGTCGGCGGCGCGGTAGTCCAGGTTCGGCACGGTGGCGAGCACGTTGGCCAGGCGCGACAGGCCCAGCTTCAGGTCGTCGCCGACGTGGCGGCTGACATACAGGCCGGCATAGCGACCAAACAAGTTCCAGCCGTACTTGACGGAGTAGTCCTGGGTGATCTTGACGTTGCGGTTGTTCTTGCCGGTCGGCTCCAGCTTGAACGAGGTCTGCTTGTCGGTACCCTTGGTCGGGTCCTCGATGGCGATCTGCACGCGCTCGTTCTTGGCGCTGTCGGTGATCACCCAGCTGCCTTCGCCGATGTAGCCTTCCTTGGAGGCGTAGTCGATACGCGCGCCCTTGCCTTCGTCCGGACCCGAGCGCTTGAGCTCGATCTTGGGATCGCGCAGGACCAGCGGGTTCCAATCCTTGAAGCGGCGGAAACTGTTCACCGTGTCATACACGATGGTCATCTTGCGGTTGGTCTCAATGCTCTCGGACATGTGTCGTTCCGAGGGCAGCACCAGGCCCACTACAACGAACAGGCCAGCCACGATCCCCAAGGCGATCAGGAACTCGATAATACGGGTCATTCAGCGGTCTCCGGGGCCGATCCCACGGCCGGGTTGATTGAAGCGAAGCGCCCATCCTAGCAGGCTTCGTGGCCAATGTTCAGTTGCACTTCCTGGCGGTCGGCCATACCGGGGCGCACAGCCGCGGCGGACCCCGCCGACACTCGCTGGCGGCAGATTGCCAGCGGTGGACAGAATGCCGCGTCAACGCGCCGAAAGTCGCCCCCGGCGCAAAATTCATTCAGATTTGTCGATGCAACGCGCCACCCTGCCGAGCGCCGCTGCAATGCCTCAGACCAGTTGCAATTCGAAGGCCTTCAGCACCGCGCGGGTGCGGTCGCGCACGCCGAGCTTGGAGAGGATGTTGGAGACGTGGTTCTTGATCGTGCCCTCGGCCACGCCCAGCGAATTGGCGATTTCCTTATTGGAAAAGCCGCTGGCCATCAAGCGCAGGATCTCGGTCTCGCGATCGGTCAGCGGGTCGGGCCGGTCGAGGCTGACGAACTCATTGCGCATGTGCTCCAGGCCCGACAACAGGCGCTGGGTCACCGCCGGCTGTACCAGCGAGCCACCATCGGCCACCGTGCGGATCGCCCCGACCAGCTGTTCCAGCGACACATCCTTGAGCAGGTAGCCCTTGGCGCCGGCCTTCAGCCCCGCCAGCACGAGCTGGTCGTCGTCGAAGGTGGTCAGGATGATCGTCGGCGGCAGGGTGCCGGCGCGCGAGAGCATCTGCAGCGCCTCCAGGCCCGACATCACCGGCATGCGCATGTCCATCAGGACCACGTCCGGATTGATCTGCGGGATCTGCTCGACCGCCTGGCGTCCGTCGCCGGCCTCGGCCACGACCTCGATCCCGTCGTCCAGCGCCAACAGCGAGCGGATGCCCTGCCGGACCAGGGTTTGGTCGTCGACCAGACAGACACGGATCATCACATCACTCCTTTGGGAACGGCAGCGGCCAGTGGCGCGACGCTGCCGGGGATGGCCAGGCGCAGGGCGAAGCCTGCCCCGCGCCGGGTTTCGATGTCCAGCGTGCCACCATATTGGGCCAGGCGCTCGCGCATGCCGCGCAAACCATTCCCCGCCACGTAGGCATCGGCGCCGTGGCCGTCGTCGCGGGCTTCGACCACCACCTCGTCCTGCTCGCGCCGCAGGTCGATCCAGAGGTGGCCGGCGCGGGCGTGGCGCACGGTATTGGTGACGATCTCCTGCACACAGCGCAGCAGCACATGGGCGCGCTCGGGGTCGTCGATGATCAGCGCCGGCTGGATTTCCAGCTGGATGTCCAGCGACGGTACCTGGGTCACCAGCGGCCGCAGCGCGGCGGCCAGGTCGATGGCACCGCCTTCGCGCAACTGGCTGACCGCCTCGCGCACATCGGTGAGCAGCAGCTTGGCCAGGGTGTGGGCCTGGCGCACGTGTTCCTGCGCCTGGCCCTCGGTGAGATGGACGGCCACTTCCAGGTTCAGGCTCAACGCGGTCAGGTGGTGTCCGAGCAGATCATGCAATTCGCGCGAGATCCGGGTGCGCTCGTTGACCCGCGCACTTTCGGCCAGCAGCGCGCGAGTGGCGCGCAATTCCGCGTTCAGCCGGCGCTGTTCCTCGCGCGCCTGCACCTGGCGCTTGGCGATCAGCGCGGTGACGAAGACGAAGCTGGAAAAACCCAGATAGCCCATGGCCTGGAGGATCGCCACCACCCAGGGGAATCCCATCAGGTTGGCGTACACCGGCACTACCGCCAGGTTGCCCAGCACCAGCCAGAACACCGCCATGCGCACCGGCAGCAGCCACGGGAACAGGCCGGCCAGCACCATCAGCAGGATGCTGCCCAGCGCGGTGCCGGAGAAGAAGCTCACGCCAATGGCGCAGGCAGTCATCACCAGCAGCGACAGGTGATCGAGCAGGCGCAGGCGCGCGCCGTTCAGGTCGCGGGTGACGCCCCAATAGATCAGGCCGAACGCCAGGTACACCACCACCCAGCGCATGATCCGCGCGAACGGCGCCCCTTCCAGTTCGTACAGCGGCAGCGATTCCGGGTCCAGGAAGAAGATCACCAGCCACAGGCCCACCGCGGCCCAGGTGAACAGGCCGGCATAGCGCAACAGGGATTCGTTCTTGACCAGGTACTTCACTTCGGAACCATCGGCCATGGGTAAATCCGTCGACCGCTGTAGGGGTTTAGGGTGGGGATCGGCCCCAGGCACGGCGGCGCGATCTCGGCGCGGTCGGCAGCGTGGCAGCCCGACCCGCGGCGCCGCGCCAGCCCGGCTAAATTCGGAAATGCCCCGGATTAAGTCAACCGTGCCAAAAGTCCGGGCCGACGCGCGAATAAGCCCGGGCCCCGATCCGGCTACCCTCGCCCGCTTCGACCGTGAGACAATCCTGGATGGCTGCGTGCCAATCGCTTTACCCACGGAGTTCCAATGTCGATCGTCATCCGCGACGTGAGAGAGCATGAGCTCGACTCCGTCCTGGCCCTCAACAACAACGCCGGCCTGGCGATCCTGCCGTTGGATGCAGCCCGGCTGCACCGTTTCTACGAGAACGCCGAATACTTCCGCGTGGCCGAGCGCGACGGCAACCTCGCCGGTTTCCTGGTCGGTTTCGGTAGCGATGCCGACCACGACAGCAGCAACTACGCCTGGTTCCGCGAGCGCTACCCGGATTTCTTCTACATCGACCGCATCGTGGTCGCCAGCCGCCGTCGCGGCGGCGGCGTCGGCCGCGCCTTCTATGCCGACGTGCAGAGCTACGCCGAGCTGCGCTACCCGCAGTTGGCTTGCGAGGTCTTCCTTGAACATGGCGCCGACGCAGCGTTGTTGTTCCATGGCAGCTTCGGCTTCCGCGAAGTCGGCCAGAACACCATGGCCGATGTCGATGTGCGCGCCAGCATGTTGTTGAAGGACATGTGCAGCTTCGGCTGGGTACGCGAGACCTACGGCAGCCAATTGCCGGACGTGCCGTGGGTTGGCCACGCCCGCCAGACCCGGGCCCAGCGCCCCACGGGGACCTGAGCGTGGTGTCGGCGAACCTGGATTTCGAACAGGCAGGCGAACTGAAGATCGGCCAGGTCGGCATCGCCAACCTGCGCGTGCGCACCCTGGACGTGCCGAAGCTGGTGCAGGAAATGCGCGACCGCGTCGCCCGCGCACCGAAGCTGTTCGGCCGCGCGGCGGTGATCCTGGATTTCGGCGGCCTGTCGCAGGCCCCGGACGCGACCACCGCCCAAGCCCTGCTCGACGGCCTGCGCGATGCCGGTGTGCTGCCGGTGGCGCTGGCCTATGGCACCAGCGAGATCGAACGGCTGTCCGAAGCGCTGGATATCCCGCTGCTGGCCAAGTTCCGCGCCCAGTACGAACGCATTGAAGGCGGCAGTCCCACCTCCGCAACCGCGCCGCCTCCGCCGCCGCCCCCGCCTGCTCCGGTCGCGGCAGCGGCTGTACCGGCATCGCGCCCGGGCCGGATGCAGCGCAACGCCGTGCGCTCGGGCCAACAGGTCTACGCCGACAACGCCGACCTCACCGTGCTGTCCACCGTCGGCGCCGGCGCCGAAGTGATCGCAGACGGCAGCATCCATATCTATGGCAACCTGCGTGGACGCGCCCTGGCCGGCGCGCAGGGCAATACCGAGGCGCGGATCTTCTGCCGCGAATTCAACGCCGAACTGGTCGCCATTGCCGGCCATTACAAGGTGCTGGACGATATTCCCAAGGAACTGCGTGGCAAGGCCGTCCAGGTCTGGCTGGAGCAGGACCAGATCAAGCTTGCTGCGCTGGACTGATGCAGCTCCCAATCAAGACATTCCAGGAGAGTTCCTTTGGCTGAAATCATCGTAGTCACCTCGGGCAAGGGCGGCGTCGGCAAGACGACCACCAGCGCGAGCCTGGCCTGCGGGCTGGCGCGGCGCGGCAAGAAGGTCGCGGTCATCGACTTCGACGTGGGCCTGCGCAATCTCGACCTGATCATGGGCTGCGAGCGCCGCGTCGTGTACGACTTCGTCAACGTGGTACACGGCGAGGCGACGCTGAAGCAGGCACTCATCAAGGACAAGCGCTTCGACAGCCTGTTCGTGCTCGCCGCCTCGCAGACCCGCGACAAGGACGCGCTGACCACCGAAGGCGTGGAAAAGGTCCTCAAGGACCTGGCCGCCGACGGTTTCGACTACATCGTCTGCGACTCCCCGGCCGGCATCGAGAAGGGCGCCTTCCTGGCGATGTACTTCGCCGACCGCGCGGTGGTGGTGGTCAACCCGGAAGTGTCCTCGGTGCGCGACTCGGACCGCATCATCGGCCTGCTCGACTCCAAGACCCGCAAGGCCGAGGGCGGCCAGAACGTGCCGGCCTTCCTGCTGCTGACGCGCTACAGCCCCTCGCGCGTTGAAGCCGGCGAAATGCTGTCGATCACCGACGTGGAAGAAGTCCTCGGCCTGAAGGCCATTGGCGTGATCCCCGAGTCGGGTGACGTGCTCAACGCCTCCAACAAGGGCGAGCCGGTCATCCTCGATGCCGAATCCCCCGCCGGCCAGGCCTACGATGACGCGGTCGCCCGCATCATCGGCGAAGAGCGGCCGATGCGCTTCATCTCGGTCGAGAAGAAGGGATTCTTCAGCAAGCTGTTCGGAGGCTGAGCCATGGGACTGCTCGACTTCCTCAAGAGCAAGAAGAACACCGCCGAAACGGCCAAGAATCGCTTGCAGATCATCATCGCGCAGGAACGCAGCCAGCGTGGCGGCCCGGATTACCTGCCGCTGCTGCAGCGCGAGCTGCTGGAAGTGATCAAGAAGTACGTCAACATCGACGCCGACGCGGTCAAGGTCGACCTGATCAAGGATGGCCACAACGACGTGCTCGATATTTCCGTGGCGCTGCCCGAAGACCCGGAAAAGTAAGCCCGACGGTGCCGGCCAAGGCCGGCACCGCCTTCGCGCAGGACACGCAGTTGCACGCCGCCGCCCCCGAACCTGTGGTCACCCGCCTGGCGGACATCGATTTCGATGCCGCCGCGGCACTGCTCGCGCGCTACGGCCTGCGCCTGCAACGCGTCGCCGACGGCGCGCCGATCCCCGGCAGCTATTGGGGCGAACCCGAAGCCGGCATCATCGGTTGCGAGGTGTACGTGCGCGGCGACACCCCCGTGCATTCGATGCTGCACGAAGCCTGCCACCTGATCGTGCTGCCGCCCGAGCGCCGCGCCCAGGTGCATACCGACGCCACCGACTCGGTCGAGGAAGAAGACGCCACCTGCTACCTGCAGATCGTGCTGGCCAACGCATTGCCGCAGGTGGGTAGCCCGCGTTTGATGGCGGACATGGATGCCTGGGGATACACCTATCGGCTTGGTTCGACGCAGGCGTGGTTCGAGCAAGATGCCGACGACGCACGCGATTGGCTGCTGAAGCGCGAGCTGCTGCCCGAAGACGTCCGCCGCTAGCGCGCCAGCGAAGAAGACAGGTCGAGCGAGGCGATCGTCCCGCGCCCCTCGACCGATTCGAACTGCAACTGCCAGCCCAGGTGCTCGCACAGCCGGCCGATAAGGTCCAGGCCAATGCCGGCGCCGCGCCCGCTATGGTTGCCGCGCGCCATCCGCGCGTAGATCGCGCTGATCTCTTCCGGCGACATGCCATGGCCGGGATCTTCGATGCGCACGGTCGCCGGTGCCGACAACACGATACGGATCGTGCCGCGGTCGCTGTTCTCGATCGCATTGCGCAGCAGGTTGCCGATGGCCGCCTGCAGGATCGCCACTGGCGCTGAGATGCGTACTGCAGCGTCGGCCTGCAGCGATAGCGCAAGGTCCTTGTCCGCGCTCAGGTGGCGGTGGTCGTCGACGATCTCCGGCAGCAACTGGTCCAGGCGCACTTCGTCATTGCTCCGCGCCATCCGCGCCGGGTCCTTGGCCAGCACCAACAGCAACGCCAGCAGTTGCTCAACGCCTTCGGTGGTCTGGCGGATGCGCTGCAGCTGCTGGCGCACCGCTGGCGCCATGTCCTCGTGCGCCAGGGCCAGTTCGCTCGCGCCCTCGATCACCGCGATCGGCGTGCGCAGTTCATGGCTGGCGCTATTGACGAAGGCACGCTCGCGCTCGACGAACTGGTCATTGCGCGCCAGGTAGTCGTTCAGCGCCTCGGTAATCACCGTCTGCTCGCTGCTGGCGCGCGCGTCCAGCGCCACCCGTTGGCCGGGGCGGTCTGGTTGCAGGCCGCGGATGCGCTCGGCCATCTGCGTCAGCGGCCGCACCACCCGGCCCATGCCCCAGCCGACCAGCAGCCCGAGCAGCACGATCGCCACCAGGTTCGAGGCCACCATCCACAGGCCGAGGTTGTTCTCGTGCCGCTGCAACTCGGTGATGTCCAGCGCCAGCACCAGGCGGCGACCGTTGACGTCCTGCACCATCAACACTTTGTCGCGGCCATGGTAGGCGATGCCATCGTGGATCCCCGGCAGCAACCCGGTGTACTCCGGCGGCGGTGCCGAATCGTCGTCGTCGCCGAACAGCTGCACGGTCTGGCTGTCGGTCCAGTGGTAGTCCGGGTCCTCGGCGCTGCGCTGGACGAAGTGGTCCAGCTCCGATTGCAGCAGCGAATGCCAGGTCAGTTGCTCGGCCTGTTCGTTGACGATGTAGCCATGCACGAACACTGCCAGCGAGATCAGGGCGGCGTAGACCACCAACCACAGCGTGACCTGCCGGCGCAGTGCGCGCGGCTTAGTGGCCATCATCGGCCTCCGCGGCGTTCAACTGCGCCAGCCGATAGCCCACGCGCGGCAAGGTGTGGATCAACTTCTCGGCGAACGGCCCATCCACGCTGCGGCGCAACTCGTAGATATGCGAGCGCAGCATGTCGCCATCGGGCGGCTCGTCGCCCCACAAGGCATGTTCCAGGCGCTCGCGCGTTACCGCTGCGGGGCTGGCCTGCATCAGCACCTCCAGCAGCTTGCGGCAGGCCGGGTACAGGTGCAGCGGGCGGCCTTCGCGGGTGGCTTCCAGGGTCGCCAGGTCCAGGCGCAGGTCGCCTACCTGCAAGGCCTTGCTACGGCCGCGGCCCTGGGCTCGTAGTTGCAGCGCTTCCAGGCGCACTTCCAACTCGGGCAAGGCGAATGGCTTGGTCAGGTAGTCGTCGGCACCGGCGCGAAAACCGGCGATCTTGTCGGGCAGTTCGTCGCGCGCGGTCAACATGATCACCGGCACTTCGGAGTGATGCTCGGCGCGCAGGCGTCGCAACACCTCGGCGCCGTCCATGCGCGGCATCATCCAGTCCAGGATGATCGCGTCGTAGGTCTGGGTTGTGGCCAGGTGCAGGCCGGTGGTGCCGTCGGGCGCGGCATCGAGCACATGGCCGCGCGCCTCGAAGTAATCGAAGAGATTGGCGACCAGATTGCGATTGTCTTCGATGACCAGGAGCCGCATGCGATATCCGCTGGGGGGACGGGCGTCGGCCAGGGCCGCAACTGCATCCTAGCTGGCGGATGTCGGAAAGGTGTCGAAATTTCCCTTCTCCGACATTCTTCCCACCCCCGCCCACCGATGCTGTGTGGCTCTTCGCCCTCTCCTGGCCGCGGCCATTTCGACCCGACTCTCTTCCCTCCGCTGGCCCCGCGTGTTGGTCGCCCTGGCGATTGGCCTGAGCCTGCTCGCCGGCCTGGGGCTGCGCCAGCCCAACCCGGCCGACGAGCCGCGCTTCGTGCTGGCCGCGCGCAGCATGGTCGAGAGTGGGCAATGGCTGCTGCCGCACCGCGGCAGCGAGCTTTATGCGGAAAAGCCGCCGGTGTTCATGTGGTTGCAGGCGGCGGCGTACGAGCTCGTCGGTGACTGGCGCATCGCCTTCCTCCTGCCGTCGCTGCTGGCCGCCTTGCTGACGCTGTGGCTGGTCCGCGACCTGGGCCGCCGGCTGTGGCACCAGCGCATCGGCGAGATCGCCGCGCTGGCGGTGTTCTGCACGCTGCAGTTCGGCCTGATGGCCAAGCGCGCGCATATCGACATGGTGCTGCTGGCAATGACCACGCTGTCACTGTGGGGGCTGTTGCGCCACCTGCTGCGCGGCCCGGCCTGGCGCTGCTGGTGGCTGGGCGCCTTCGCCGCCGGCTTGGGCACCGTGACCAAGGGCGTGGGCTTCCTGCCGCTATTGGTGCTGCTGCCGTGGGCGCTGTATGCGCGCCGGCGGCTGCCAGTGTGGCCGGCGCAACCGGGCGACGGCTGGCGCTGGGCCGGCGCGCTGCCGATGTTCCTCGCAGGCACCGCGGTGTGGCTGCTGCCGCTGGGGCTGGCGCTGTGGCACGGCCAGGATCCGCAATTGCAGGCCTACGCCCGCGAGATCCTGCTGCGCCAGACCGCCACGCGCTACACCGCGGCCTGGCATCACGTGCAGCCGGCCTGGTACTACCTGAAGGTAATCGCGCTGCTGTGGCTGCCCGGCAGCCTGTTGCTACCTGCCCTGTTGCCGGCGTGGTGGCGCCGGCTCCGTCGCGGCGACGCGCGGCTGGGCCTGCTGCTCGGCTGGAGCGCGCTGGTGCTGCTGTTCTTCAGCGTCAGCCCGGGCAAACGCGAGCTGTACATCCTGCCGATGCTGCCTGCGGTCTGCCTGGCGGCGGCGCCGTTGCTGGCCGGCCTGTTACGGCGCGCACTGCCGCGGCGGCTGTTGTGCGGTTATGTCGTGGTGCTTGGCGTGGCCGCCCTGGCGTTGGCGTTCGGTCCGTGGCTGGTGCGCGATGCCGCCAGGCGCCAGTTCGATGCGGCAACGCTCGAGCACTTGCGCTACGGCCTCATCCTCCTCGGCGCGGGGTTGTGCGCGATCGCGGCGTGGGCGCGTCAGCGTCGCGCTGCGTTCGGCGTGGTGCTCGCTACCGCCTGGTTGTGGACGATCTACGGCCTGGCGTTGGCGCCAGCGCTGGATGCTTACAGTTCGGCGTCGGGCCTGATGCAACGCGTCGGCGAGCGCATTGGTCCTCAGGCGCAACTGGGCATGGTCGCCTGGCGCGAACAGAACCTGCTGCAGGCGGACCGGCCGGTGACCGAGTTCGGCTTCAAGGCCGATTGGGCTACGCAATGGCGCCACGCCGGCCCATGGTTGGCGCAAGCACCACGGCAGCGCTGGTTGTTCGTATTGCGCCAGGCACTGAGCCCGTGCGTGGATCGCGCGCAGGTCATCGAGATCGGCCAGTCCAATCGTAACCACTGGGTGCTGGTCCCCGGCACGGCATGGCGCAGCGCGTGCGACGCAGGCGCGCCGCCGCCGGCCGGCGATGCGGACGACAACGACGACTGAACGAACGGCGTTTACCACCGCGCGGTCCGACCGCTCTCCGACAACCCGCTCCCGATCATGGCCGCACTCTCGGCATGACGGCTTCCCATGAATGTCCGCTCCGCATCCGTGCTTACGGATGTCTCGCCAGGCGTGCGCCGCGCAATCGACGCGCCATTGGCCACCCACCTGTACCTGCCGCTGGCGCTGCTGCTGATCGTCAATGCGTGGCTGGTCGGCGGCGGCGGTGACTTCTGGTTCGCCGATCTGCTGTATCGGCTCGAAGGCGATCACTGGGCCTTGCAGCACGCCTGGTCCACCAACCAGCTGATCCATGGCGTCGGCAAGTGGCTTAGCCAGCTGGGCGTGTTGGGCGTGATCGTCGCCACCGTCCGGTCGTGGCGAGCGCCCGCGCATCCGCATCGCTGGGCTTGGTTGGCGCTGTTGTCGTCGGTCGCCGTATCAACCGGGCTGGTGTCGCTGTTCAAACACGTCACCCGGATGGATTGCCCCTGGGACCTGGCCCGCTACGGCGGCAGCCGCCCCTTCTACGGCTTGCTGGAATCGCGCCACGGCCTGCCGGCCTCGGGCTGCTTTCCGGCCGGCCACGCCAGTGCTGGTTATGCGTGGCTGGCGTTGTATTTCTTCGCACTTGTCGTGGCGCCGCGCTGGCGCTGGCCAGCGTTCGCACTTGGGCTTGGCGCGGGCCTGGTGTTTGGCGTGTCGCAGCAACTGCGCGGCGCGCACTTCCTCTCGCACGACCTGTGGACCCTGGTGGTCTGCTGGTGCGTGCCGCTGTTCCTGTTCCGCCTGCTGCCGCAGGCCGACCTCACTCCGGTGCAAGCATGAGTATTTCGATTACCCGACTGTCCTGGCGGCACTGGCTGCGCAGCCTGGATTGGAGCTGGCGGCCAACACTTTCCAGCGAAGGGCTGATCCTGGCCGCCAGCGTGTTCTTCGCCCTGGCCTGCAACGGGCCCTTCTGGCGCAGCGCGATGGCCTGGAGTGGCGGCGGCATCGGCATGGCGCTGTCGCTGTTCGTAGTGCTGGTCGCAGTGCATTCGCTGCTGCTCGGGCTGCTGCTGTGGCGCTGGAGCGCCAAGCCACTGCTGACCGTTCTGCTGCTGAGCACCGCGCTGGCGACCTATTACATGGGCCGCTACAACGTCTTCATCGACGCCGACATGCTGCGCAATGTGTTGGCCACCGACCGCAAGGAATCGGGTGAGCTGATCACCGCTTCGCTGATCCTGCCGTTGCTGTGCTACGGGCTGCTGCCGATCGCGGTGCTATGGCGCCTGCGCTTGCGCGCGCGTGCGCCGCTGCAGGCCGTGCTGGTGCGTGCTGGCTTCCTGGTGGCGATGACCACGGCCGCGGCCATCGCCGCGCTGCTGTCTTTCCAGGATCTGTCGGCGTTGATGCGCAACCACCACGAGATCCGCTACCTGGCCACGCCGATTAATACCCTGGCCGCCCTGCGCGCCAACCTCAAATCGGCCACGCCCAGCCACCATGCGCCAAAGCTGCCGATCGGCGAAGACGCCAGCGCCACGCCGCGCGCGGAACAGGCGCGGCCGCGGCTGTTGGTGATCGTGCTGGGCGAAACCATGCGTGCGCAGAATTTCGGCCTCGACGGCTACGCCCGCCAGACCACGCCCGAACTGGCGCAGGTCGATGGCCTGGTCAACTTCCCCGACATGCATTCGTGCGGCACCAGCACCGAGGTCTCGGTGCCGTGCATGTTCTCGCCGTGGGGCCGTCACGATTACAACGAAGACCGCATCCGCAGCCACCAGTCGCTGCTGCACGTGCTCGACCACGCCGGCATCGGCGTGCTCTGGCGCGACAACCAGAGCGGCTGCAAGGGCGTGTGCGACGGACTGCCGACGCAGGCCCTGGACGATGCGAAGGTCGAAGGCCTGTGTCACGACGGCCGCTGCATGGACGAGGTGCTGTTGCAGGATCTGGCCGCGCAGGTCCGGGCGCGCCCGGGCGACCGCGTGGTGGTCCTGCACCAGCTCGGCAACCATGGCCCGAGCTACTACGAGCGCTATCCGGCCACCTTCGCCCGCTTCGGGCCGGCGTGCCAGAACCCCGACCTGGGCCAGTGCAGCCGCGAGCAAATCGTCAACGCCTACGACAACGCCGTGCTGTACACCGACCATTTCCTCAACCGTACGATCGGCGCGTTGCGCGACCTGCGCGAATACGACACCGCGATGATCTACCTCTCCGACCACGGCGAGTCGCTCGGCGAGAAGGGCCTGTACCTGCACGGCGTGCCGTACGCCATCGCACCGCAGGAGCAGACCCACGTGCCGATGCTGATGTGGTTCTCGCCGCAGTTCGCCCGCGACCGCGGCCTGGACCTGCAGTGCCTGCGCCAGCGCGCCGCCGGCCACGCCGACCAGGACAACCTGTTCCCCTCGGTCCTGGGCCTGATGCAGGTGCGCACCGGCCTGTACGACGGCAGCCGCGACCTGTTCGCCGGTTGCGAGCGGGCGGGTGCGAGCCTGGTGGCGGGCACCGCATCGGTGCCGCGGCCTGCCGTCTCGCCCAT
>DATCVI010000067.1:0-62316 GCA_036566925.1 Stenotrophomonas sp. | reverse complement strand
CCACGTTGCCGCTGCGGCGCTTGTCCAGGCCCTTGGCCTGCAGGACCAGATCCAGCGCCTGATCCCAGGGCACATTGACCAAGCGCAGGGTCACGTTGCCCTGGACCGTGTCGGCGGCGACCACGTTGAGGTTGGACTCCTCGGCGATCAGCTGCAGCACGGTGCGCACCGGCACGTCCTGGAAGTTGAAGGTCACCGGGCGACCGCTATAGCCACGTGCGGCCACCGCGGCGGCAGCCTGGGTGACGCTGGCGGCGGACGGTGCGCCCATCGCCGGCACGCCCTTGCGCGGGCTGATCTCGACCACGTACTCGTTGCCGGTCTGGTAGGCCAGCGACTCGAACGGGCCGGTGGTGCTCAGCACCAGTTGCGAACCGCCGCCGGACGGCTTGGCGTCGATGCGCTGGACCGGCGTGGCGAAGTCGGTGACGTTGAGCGGACGTTGCAGCTCGGCCGGCAGCCGGGCGTTGCCGACATCCACCAGCACCGTGCTGCCTTGGGTCCGCAGGTCGGGGCTGGCGCCCTGACCGTCGAACTGCAGGATCAACCGGCCGGCACCATCTTCGCCGCGCTTGAAGTCGATCTTGGAGACCGCCACGGTGGCCGGTACCGTCTTGGCCGGGTCGTGTGCGTTCAGATCCGCGGCGGCGGAAACCGCTGCGAAAGAAGAGCCGCTAGCCAGTGCGAGCGCGAACCCCATCGCGCACGCCCGGATCGCTTGGCGCCGGATGGGACGCAGGCTCAGGGCTTTGGAAAAAGTCATCGTGCTATCCCCTAATCAATCATTGATCGTCAAGTGCGATGGAAGCCGGACGTTCCAGCCAACCACCAGCACCATCCGGCACCAGTTCAATCAAATCGATGCGATCCTCGGACACCCCCGTCACCCGACCATCGCTCTGCCCCAGGTAGACGCCCGGGCGCACCCGGTAGGTCACCTTGTCAGGCGCCATGACCAGCGCAACCAACCCGGGGCCGCCGCCGATGCTCCCGAGCATGTCGAGACTGTCGAGCGGGAAGGCTTCCAGCGGTTCCTTGCGGCGGTTCGGGTCCGGGCGCAGGCCATTGCCGCCATCCGGATTGGTCCAGGCATCGGAGAACGGATCGCGCATGCCTTGCGCGGCGTACTCGAAGGTCTCGAACTGTTGCATCACCGGCAGCGGGTCCAGCGGCGAGGCCGGACGGGCGCGGACTTCGGCCACCCAACTTTTGAGGTTGGGCGCGTCCCCAGGGGTGCTGGTGACGGTTCGGCCGCAGCCGGCAAGCAGTGCCATCAGGGCCAGGCACGACAGCCTCTTGTAGGTCGTCATACTCATTCTTTGCCCTTCTTCTTGTTCTTCTTCTTGTCTTTCTTCGCGGCCTCGGCGGCAGCCTTCTCCTGCACGGCCATCTCCTCGTCGTCCAGGTAACGGTAAGTCTTTACCGTGCCGGCCAGTTCGAGGGGACCGCGCAGCGTGATGCCGGCCTTGGGATCCTTGGGCTTGAGGTTGATGTCGTGCATGGTGAGGATCACCACGCGCGGCAACGAAGCGACACCGCTGACGAAGGCACCGAACTGGTGGTAGCTACCCACCATGCGCAGGGCAATCGGCTTCTCCGCGTAGAACTCGCGCGGCGTTTCGGTGCCCGGCTGGAACAACTCGGTGTTCAGGCCGCTGGACAGCGCGGTCTGCGAGATGTCGATGATCAGGTCGGGCATTTCGGTCTTGCTGGGCAGCTGCCGCAGCATCTGCTGCAGCACCTGCTCCATCTGCGCGAGCTGCTGCTTCAGCGGCTCGAGTTTGACGGCGCGGTCCTGTTCCTTCTCGAAGTCCCCGCGCAGGCGGGTTTCGGTCTGCTCCAGGCCGATGAGTTCATCGCGCTTGCTGCTGATCAGGGCAAACCAGGCCAGCAACATGATGAGCAGGGCGACGATCAGGCAGAACACGATCTTCGCGCGCTCCGGCCAAGCGCCGATGTTGCGGAAATCAAGGTCGTTGATGCTGAATTTTTTCTGGCTCATGACGCCGCTCCCGCCTGCGGTTTGGCCGCCGGCGCCGGGGCCGGTGCCGCGTTGGTGGCCGGTTTGTCCACTGCCGTTCCCTTGGCATCGGCTGGCGCGGCGGCCGGCGTGGACGCGGCCTGGTCGGCGGCGACGCTGCTGGTACCAGAGGCGGTAGCCGTGGCCTTTTCGGCCGGGCCTTCGGTGCCGTCCTTAGCCGGTGCGTTGGGGTTGGCGAGCTTGACCTTCAGCTTGAACACGTACGGCAACGCCTTGATGTCGACGCTGGCGGCAACCTTCTTGTCCTTGTCCTTTTCCTGCGCCTTGGCCTCGATGATCGACAGGTCCGGATTGGTCATCCAGCCCGAGCCCTCCAGGTTGCGCATGTAGGTACTGACGCGCGCGTTGGACTGCGAACGGCCTTCGAGCGTCAGCACCTCGCCCTCCTGCTTGAGTGCGGTCAGCACCACGCCGTCGGGGATGGTCCGCACCAGCGAGTCGAACAGGTGCACCATCTGCGAGCGGTTGGCCTGCAGCTCCTCGATCACGCGCTTGCGCGCGAGCAGGCGTTCCTTCTTCTTGTCCAGCTCGTCGATTTCGCGGTTCTGCGCCTTGACCTTCTCGATCTCGGCGGTGAGGAACTTGTTGCGGTCCTGCTGGCCGCTCACCTGGCGGTCGAAGTAGAACCAGATCAGCAGCGACAGCAGCACGCCACCCAGCGCGGCGAAGCCGAGCATGGTGTAGAACTCGCGCTCGCGTTGCTTGCGGCGCTCGGCGCGCCACGGCAGTAGGTTGATTCTTGCCATCAGTCGAAGCTCCTCAGGGCCAGGCCGGTGGCGATCATCAGGGCCGGGGCATCCTGCTGCAGCGCTTGCGCCTGCACCTTCGGGCCGAGGGTCATCTGCGCCAGCGGGTTGGCGACCACGGTGGTCACGCCCAGCTGCTCTTCGACCATCTCCGGCAACCCGATCAGCGCCGCGCAGCCGCCGGCCAGGACGACGCAGTCGACCCGGTTGAACTCGCTGCCGGCATAGAAGAACTGCAGCAAGCGGCTGATCTGCTGGACGGTGGCTTCCTTGAAGGGCTCCAGCACCTCGACCTCGTAGCTCTCCGGCAAGCCGCCCTGGCGCTTGGCCATGCCGGCTTCTTCGTAGGTCAGGCCATAGCGGCGCATGACTTCGTCGGTCAGCTGCTTGCCGCCGAATACCTGTTCGCGGCTATAGAGGCTGCGGCCGCCGCGAATCACGTTGAGCGTGGTCATGGTGGCGCCGATGTCGACCAGCGCGACCAGGCCATCGTGCGGCACCGGCAACTCGCCGGCCAGCAAGGCAAAGGCGTTCTCGACCGCGAAGGCCTCTACGTCCATCACCTTGGCGGTCAGTCCCCCGAGTTCCAGCGCCGACTGGCGCAGCTCGACGTTCTCCGAGCGCGAAGCCGCCAGCAACACCTGCACCATCTCCGGATTGTTCGGAATGGCGCCGAGCACCTCGAAATCGAGGTTCACTTCCTCGATCGGGTACGGGATGTAGTTGGTGGCTTCCAGTTCGACCTGGGCCTCCATGTCGTTCTCGTCCAGGTCCGCCGGCATCGGGATCAGCTTGGTGATCACGGCCGAACCGGCCACCGCCGCGGCCGCGTTCTTGGCCTTGCTGCCGGAACGGTTGATGGCGCGACGAATAGCTTCGCCCACCGCCTCGACCTCGACGATGTTCTTCTCCACCACCGCATTGGGCGGCAGAGGCTCGACCGCGTAATGCTCCACGCGGAAACGGTTGCCGCTACGGGAAAGCTGCAAAAGCTTTACCGCAGTCGAACTGATATCGACGCCAATGAGCGGCGACTGACTCTTGGGAATAAGCCCCACGGAAACTCCCCTGCCGACGGGCACTTGGACGCGCTTTGTGCGCCCGCGCATTAATAATTAGTTTTTTGCAATTGGCAACCACCCCGCGCGCAAGCCGAGAAGCCCGTCACGTCAGTCCGTGCCTTACCCCTGCCCTACCCGGCGAGAGGGTTCCCCAATTGCGTTCCCCGAATCTGACCCCAGCCAGACCCGCCTAATCTATACTCTGTGGCCACGAAATCTGCAATCGGAATCTGCTTGATGCCCCGTTTTCGTCGTTGGCTGGGCTGGCTCCTGGCCGCGTTCGTCGTGCTTGCCCTGCTCGGCCTGGTCGCGGCCGGCGGGGTCTACTACACCCTGTACTCGCGCCTCCCCGACGTCCAGTCGCTGCGCCAGGTCGAGTTGCAGGAGCCCATGTACGTCTACGCCAGCGACGGCCGGCTGATGGCTGTCTATGGCCAGGCCCGGCGCTACCCGATCCAGATGAAGGACGTGCCCCAGCGCCTGCGCCAGGCCTTCCTGGCGACCGAGGACGCGCGCTTCTACGAACATGGCGGGGTCGACTACAAGGGCATCGCGCGCGCGGTGTGGCTGCTGGCCACCACCGACGACAAGCGCGTGCCGGGCGGTTCGACCATCACCCAGCAGGTCGCCCGCCAGTTCTTCCTCAGCTCGGAATACAGCTACACCCGCAAGCTCAACGAGATCCTGCTGGCGCGCAAGATCGAGAGCGAATTGAGCAAGGACGAGATCTTCGAGCTCTACCTCAACAAGAGTTTCTTCGGTAATCGCGCCTACGGCGTGGGCGCGGCGGCCGAGTACTACTACGGCAAGAAGCTCAACGAGTTGAGCCTGGACGAGATGGCTTCGCTGGCCGGCATCCCCAAGTTCCCTTCCAGCGGCAACCCGATCAGCAACCCGGAGCGTGCGCGCGAGCGCCGCGACTACTACGTCCTGCAACGCATGGCCGAGCTGGGCTTCATCACCCAGGCCGAGGCCGATGCAGCCAAGGCGGTGCCGATGCATGCCACCCCGCACGAGCCGCCGGTGGAGGTATATGCGCCCTACGTCGCCGAGCTGGTGCGCCAGGAAATGATTGCCCGCTACGGCGGCGAGGTCCTGGACAAGGGCTACCGCGTCACCACCACGATCGACGCAAACCTGCAGGCGGCGGCGGATGTGGCGGTGCGCGACGGCCTGCTGCTGTACGACCATCGCCACGGCTGGCGCGGCGCCGAGCAACACTTCGAAGTGGCGGCCGACGCCGACGCCAGCGCGCTGGCCGCACACCTGTCCGGCATCGTCACCCAGTCGGGCATGCGCCCGGCGATCGTCGCGGCCACCCTGCCCGATGGCGGCGTGCGCGTGGTCCTGGGCGACCGCAGCGAACTCACCTTGCCGGTGGCCGCCAGCCGCTGGACCGGCAAGTCGCCGGCCAGTTTGCTCAAGCGCGGCGACCTGATCCGCGTGCGCGCCGGCGAGAAGGAAGGCGAGTGGCTGGTCGAGCAGCTGCCGCGCGGCCAGGCCGCGCTGGTGTCGCTGGACGCCAACAATGGCGCCTTGCGCGCGATGGTCGGTGGCTTCAGCTTCGCCGGCAACAAATTCAATCGCGCCACCCAGGCCCGTCGCCAGCCGGGTTCGAGCTTCAAGCCGTTCGTGTATGCGGCCGCCTTCGAAAAAGGCTTCAATCCGGCGTCGATCGTACTCGACGCACCGGTGGTGTTCCGCGACCGCCGCGGCAAGACCTGGTCGCCCCAGAACGACGGCGGCGGCTTCCGCGGCCCGATGCGCCTGCGCGAAGCCTTGGTGCAATCGCGCAACCTGGTCTCGGTGCGCCTGCTCGACGCCATCAGCGTGGATTTCGCCCGCCAGTACATCGCCCAGTTCGGCTTCGAGCCGGCCGAGTTGCCGCCGAACCTGTCGATGTCGCTGGGTACCGCCTCGCTGACGCCGTTGTCGGTGGCGCGCGGCTATGCGGTGTTCGCCAACGGCGGCTCGCGCGTGGACACCTGGCTTATCGACGAAGTCCGCGACCGCGACGGCAAGGTGCTGTTCAAGGAAAACCCCGCGGTGGCCTGCCGCAGCTGCGGCAACGTCGGCGGTCGCGCCACGCCGGCCAGCCAGGTGGTGGATGGCTTCAACTTCGGTGCCGCCAGCGCGCCGCAACCCGCCGCCACGGCGCAAGCCGAAGCGCAGCCAAAACCCACCGCCGAGACCACGCCGTTGCCGGCCGGCGACGTCAAGATCGCACCGCGCGCGATCGACGAGCGCACCGCCTACCAATTGGTGTCGATGATGCGCGACGTCGTCCAGCGCGGCACCGGCACCGCGGCCAAGGTGCTCGGCCGCGAGGACGTCGGCGGCAAGACCGGCTCGACCAACGACCACCGCGACGCCTGGTTCTCCGGCTTCGGCGGCCCGCTGGCGACGACGGTGTGGGTGGGCCGCGACGACTTCAAGTCGCTCGGCTACCGCGAATACGGCGGCAAGGCCGCGCTGCCGATCTGGATCGACTACATGCGCGTGGCCCTCAAGGACGCGCCGATCACCGCCAACGATCCGCCCGACGGCATGACCCAGGCGACCATCAACGGCGCCGTGGAATGGGTCAAGAACGAAGACCTAGACCGCCTGCAGGACTACGACTACGGGCTGCAGGACCAGCAGGCCGACGAGAAGGCGTTCGATATTTTCTGAAGCCGGCAGGGCGGCATCGCCTGTCAAATACGACTCCCGAGTACCAAATGCCTGAAATGAACCATCTGCTGGCCTTTTCCCTGATCGCGCTGGCCATGGTGCTGACGCCCGGGCCGAACATGGTCTACCTCATCTCCCGCTCGATCTGCCAGGGAAGGATGGCCGGGCTCATTTCGCTGGGCGGCGTGGCCCTGGGCTTCGTGTTCTACATGCTCTGCGCCGCGCTGGGCATCACCGCCTTTGTTGTCGCCGTGCCTTACGCCTACGACACCCTGCGGATCGCCGGCGCGGCGTACTTGTTGTGGCTGGCCTGGCAGGCGCTGAAGCCTGGCGGGCGCTCGCCATTCCAGGTTCGCGACTTGCCTCCGGATGGGCCGCGCAAGCTTTTGTTGATGGGCTTTCTCACCAACCTGTTCAATCCCAAGGTGGCGGTGATGTATCTATCGCTGCTGCCGCAGTTCATCGATCCGGCCCGCGGCAACGTCCTGCTGCAATCGCTTGTCCTGGGTTTTACGCAGATTGCAGTCAGCGTAGCGGTCAATACGTTGATCGCCTTGTTCGCCGGCAGCATCGCCGTGTTCCTTGCGCGACGCCCCGCCTGGCAACGGATGCAGCGCTGGCTGATGGGTACGGTCCTGGCCGGGCTCGCGGTGCGGATGGCCGTGGATTCGCGGCGCTGATGCGTTAGCGGCGCGCCAGCCTTTATGGCTGACGCACGCCGCTTGCATTCCCATCACACCGCTGCGGTACATTCGGCCCAGGTTCCAGCACGAGGGAGTCCGGCCATGCATCACGCGCGCCAGCACGCCGAGACCCGCACCCGCGAACGCCGCCATCGGCTTGCCCACGAAGCCGCGAGGCTCATGGCCGAGGGCGGCATCCGCGACTTCCACCAGGCCAAGCTGAAGGCCGCCGACCGGCTCGGCATCCACGACGACGCCTCGCTGCCGCGCAATCGCGAGATCGAGGAGGCGTTGCGCGAATACCAGCGCCTGTTCGCCGGACCACAACATGCCGAAGGGCTGCGCCAGCGGCGCGAGGCGGCCTTGCGGGCCCTGGAATTCCTCGCTCCGTTCTCGCCGCGCCTCACCGGCCCGGTGCTGGACGGCACCGCCGATTCCAATACACCGGTGCAGCTGCAGTTGCACAGCGACGATCCGGAGGCGGTGGCAATGTTCCTTGAGGAGCACCGCATTCCGGCCGAGCCGCGCACCCGGCGGCTGCGCCTGGACCGCGAGCGCGCCGCCGATTTCCCGGTCTGGCTGTTCAGTGCCGAGGAGCTGACCTTCGACCTCACCGTGCTGCCCTACGACGCGCTGCGCCAGGCACCGCTGTCGCAGGTGGACGAAAAGCCGATGGCGCGCGCCTCGGCCTCACAGTTGCGCGAATTACTGGCGCAGGAGGAAATCCTTGGCTACACCGGCTAACGGCGGCGGACCCCCACGCGGCATCCAGGGGCGCATCGCCGGCGTCTGGGCCGGCCTGCTGTTGCTGGTGGTCCTGGTAGTGGCCGCGTGGCATAGCGGTGGCTCTCGCCTGCACGAGGGCGACGCCAGCGCGCCATGGATCGGTCTGCCGCCGGGCGGTACCGACCTGGCCGACTGGTCCACGCGGCAGATCCTGCAACAGTTGCACGACGAGGCGGGCCCTACGGCCACGCTTGCGGAGGAGTGCGGCCACGATCCGGCAACGCGCGGCGAGACCTATATCGCCACGCTGGCCGATGCCGAAGGCGCGAACCGCTGGCACATCTTGCTGGAAGTCCACGGCGACGAAGTCGCGGCCCGCGCGTCCGCGCCTGCTGCTGCCACCGTCGTGCGGCAGTTGCGCCGTGAACAGCTGGCCGAAGTGCGCGACGCCTGGCGCGTGCACTCGTTGTGGGCCGAGGCACCCGGCGGGCCGCAGGTGGCCCCCGGCGATAGCAGCCCGACCCGGCTGGAAGCCTGCATCGACGGCCGCTACGCCATCCGGCAGCCGCCCGCGAGCGAAATGAGCGCGCGCCTGCACGCGGCGCTGGTGCGCGGGCTGTCCCTGCCCGCGGCCGGAACGTCGCCGCGCTGAGGCCAAAATGCGGAAGGCCCCTTGCGGGGCCTTCCAGTCAAACCAGTGACCGCTGCGCTCAGCGCTTGTCGGCGGCCTGGTAATCGCGCACGTCGTGGCCGGTGTAGATCTGGCGCGGACGGCCAATCTTCATTTCCGGATCGACCTGCTGCTCCAGCCAATGCGAGACCCAGCCGGAGGTACGGGCAATGGCGAACATCACGGTGAACATTTCCACCGGGATGTTGAGCGCCTTGTAGATGATGCCCGAGTAGAAGTCGACGTTCGGGTACAGCTTGCGCTGCACGAAGTAGTCATCCTTCAGCGCGGCTTCTTCCAGCTTCAACGCCACTTCCAGCAGCGGGTCGTTCACGCCCAACTCGCCCAGCACCTTGTGGGTCATCTCGCGGATGATCTTGGCGCGCGGGTCGAAGTTCTTGTAGACCCGGTGGCCGAAGCCCATCAGGCGGAAACCGGAGTTCTTGTCCTTGGCCTTGGCCACGGCCGAGTCGACGTTCTTGGCGTCGCCGATCTCTTCCAGCATCTTCAGCACGGCTTCGTTGGCACCGCCGTGGGCGGGGCCCCACAGCGCGGTGATGCCGGCGGCGACCGAAGCGTACGGGTTGGCACCGGTCGAACCGACCAGGCGCACGGTCGAGGTCGAGGCGTTCTGCTCGTGGTCGGCGTGCAGGATGAACAGCAGGTCCATGGCCTTGGCCACGACCGGATTCAACTCCAGCGGCTCGCTCGGCACTTCGAACATCATGTGCAGGAAGCGGTCGACGTATTCGAGGTTGTTGCGCGGGTAGCGGATCGGCTGGCCAACCGAGTAACGGTAGGCGGCCGCGGCCAGGGTCGGCATCTTGGCGATCAGGCGGATGGCCGACTGGCGGCGCTGTTCCGGATCGTTGAGGTCCAGGGTGTCGTGGTAGAACGCCGACAGCGAGGCGACCGTGGCGGCCAGCATGGCCATCGGGTGGGCGTCGTAGTGGAAGCCCTTGAGGAAGTGCTTGAGCGACTCGTGCATCATCGTGTGATGCGTCACTTCATGCTCGAACTTGGCGAACTCGGCCTTGTTGGGCAGTTCGCCGTTCATCAGCAGGTACGACACTTCGAGGAAGTTGGAGTGCTGGGCGAGCTGCTCGATCGGGTAGCCGCGGTACAGCAGCACGCCGTTGTCGCCATCGATGTAGGTGATGGCCGACTTGCAACTGGCGGTAGCGGTGAAACCGGAGTCGTAGGTGAAAAGACCGGTTTCCTTGGTCAGCTTGGAAATGTCGACGCAGTCGTTGCCCAGCGTGGGCTTGAGCACGGGCAAAACTACCGACTTGTCGCCGGCGTTGAGCGTGACCTGATCAAGATCGGACACAGTGTCGCTCCTCAGAATGGTTCGCCGCACGGTGGGGCCGGCGGGCATTGATGGCGGTCCAGGGGAGTATTCCCTGGATGACCCTCATTATCGCACAGCAGCATAGGTGCGGAACTCAGACTGAAGTCGAACGCGGGCCCGCAACGATGCGTTGCAGCCAACCGCCAGAATGCGCAAAAACGACGGCCGCACCTGGGCGCGGCCGTCGCTTGTTTCGACTTTTTTTGCCCGTTAAACGGGCCACTTCACGCAGTGCGCGAAGCGTCCGACCGTTCGATCAGCGCGCGTAGCGCTTCTGGAACTTGTCGATACGGCCGCTGGTGTCGATGACCTTGTGCTTGCCCGTGTAGAACGGATGCGAAGCCGAGGAAATTTCCACCTTGATCAGCGGGTACTCCTGACCGTCTTCCCACTTCACGGTCTCCTTGGAGGCCATGGTCGAGCGGGTCAGGATCTTGAGATCGGAAGTCACGTCGTGGAAAACGACGTCGCGGTAGTTCGGATGGATGTCGGCCTTCATGGGCTCGCACCGTAGGGGGCTGCTGGACAAGAGCGGCATTATAGCCAGCGACCCTGGCCCAGGCAAGCCTGCCGCTCAGCCGGCCGCCAGGGCGCCCCGCACCATGGCCTCGAACCGCGCCTGGTCATAGCCGATCAACAGGCTGGCGTTGTCGGCCAGGCCCAGTTGGCGGTTCCAGTCGACCACGGTGGCGCCGCGGGTGTGGGTGCCGGCCAACTCCACCTGCAAGGGGCGCCGTTCGACCCGGGTTGCCCCTTCCGGCGCCAGCGCCCAGGCCATGGCCAGGGCATCGGCGGCGTACCAGTGCTCGCCGCGGCTGTCTTCCGACCACAACCGGGTCTTGCGCGAAATCTCTTCGTAGAAGCGCGCCGGCGCGCTATCGGCGGCCAGCCACTGCTCCACCGCGCGGTGCGGCAGGCCGTGGGCGACGGTGGCTTCCCAATCGGCCACTTCGACGTGCGGGAACGCCGAAAACACGATGTGCGCGGCTTCCGGGTCGAAGGCGATGTTGAACTCGGCCTGCGGCGTGATGTTGCCGTGGCCGTTGATCGCCCCGCCCATCACCAGGAAGCGGCCGACGCGCTGCGGCAGGCTCGGGTCCAGCTTCAGCGCCAGCGCAATATTGGTGAGCGGGCCGAGGGCGACCAGGAAAAGCTTGCCGGCGTATTGGTGCGAGAGGCGCAGGATCGCCAGCGCGGCATGCTCGGCTTCGACGCCACGGGCCACGGCGGCGTAGCCGACATCGCCGAAGCCATCGAGCCCGTGCACGTGGGCCGCGTCGACCGCCGGATGCAACAACGGGTCCGGGCAGCCGGCATACACCGGCACGTCGGGCCGGCCCGCTACTTCGCACAGTTTCAATGCATTGCGCACGGTGTGGTCGAGACCGACGTTGCCGGCGGCGATGGTCAGGCCGATCACCTCGTGGCGCGTGTCGTTGAACGCCATCAGCAGGGCCAGCGCGTCGTCCACGCCCGGGTCGGTGTCGATCAACAGCGGAATCTTTTCGCTCATCTGTTCTGTCTCTCTGTCTGGTCGACGAGTCTGTCACCGATGCGGGGACAAACCAACCGGCTCCCGGAGAGCCTTCAGCCCAACGCGTCGAGCGCTTCGCGCAGGGCGCGCACGCGCGAGGCATCGGTTTGCGCAACCTCGCCGGACAGGCCAGGAAGCCACCGTGCGTGCGCCATTGTCGGGCGCAGCGCACGCGCCGAGGCATGCACCGCACCCACGCCGGTGCGACGCACGATCTGGCCGACATTGCCGGCATCGATCCCGGCGCCGGCCATCACCGCGATGCGACCCTGGGCCTGTGCAACGCGCGCGGCGATGTTGTCGGCGCCGGCCAGCGCAACGGCGTGCGCGCCCGAGGTCAGCACGCGTTCGCAGCCCAGCGCGATGGCTGATTCAAGCGCACGTGCCGGCTCGGCGCAGACATCGATCGCGCGATGGAACGTCACGCCCAATCCGCCAGCGGCGGCAACCAGCGCCTGGCAGGTATCCCTATCCACTTCACCGTCTGCATCCAGGGCGCCGATCACGACGCCATCGCAACCCAATCGCACGCACAAGGCGATGTCGCGAAGCATCACCTCGCGCTCGGCCTCGTCGTAGCAGAAGTCGCCGCCACGCGGCCGGACCAGCACATACAGCGGAATGCGCAAGCGCTCGCGCGCCGCCGCCAGGGTGCCGTGCGATGGTGTGCAACCGCCCTCGCCCAGGTTCTCGCACAGCTCGACGCGGTCAGCACCGCCCGCCTGCGCGGCCAACGCCGAGGCCAGCGAACCGGCGGCGATCTCCAATTGCAGGCGCGCGCTCACTTCTGTTCCGTGGCATAGACCGAGCCGCTTTCGATCAGGCGGTCATGCGCACCCGGGCTGCCGTCCTGCATCGCATAGACAAAGCCCTTGTGCAGCGCGAACGCGCCAACGCGACCATCGCGGCCCAAGGCCAGGAAACACACCTGCAGCCGCTTGCTGTCTTCCGGGCGCTTGCGCACCACCCGCTCGATCGCCTCGCGACAGGCCTCGGCCGGCGAGTGGCCCTGGCGCATCAATTCCACCACCAGGAAGCTGGCGGCGTTGCGGATCATTTCTTCGCCCACGCCCGAAGCTGTGGCGGCGCCGGCCTCCTGGTCCACATACAGGCCGGCGCCGATGATCGGACTATCGCCGACCCGGCCATGCAGCTTCCAGGCCATGCCGCTGGTGGTGCAGGCACCGGCGAGCCGGCCTTGCGCGTCCATCGCGAGGATGCCGAGGGTGTCGTGGTTACGGCTGTCGCCCGGGCGCGCGTCATCGCCGCGGGTGGCGCGTTCGGCATTGATTTGCGGTTCGTAGTGCGAAGTCTCGCGCCATTGCCTCCACGCCTGCCGCGCCGTCTCGGTGAGCAACGGCGTCTTGCGGAAGCCCTGCTCGATCGCGAACTGCTGTGCGCCGGCGCCTACCAGCATCACGTGTGGGGTCTTTTCCATCACTGCGCGCGCAACCGACACCGGATGGTCGATGTCTTCCAGCGCGCCGACTGCACCGCAGCGGCCGTCGCCGGCCATGATGCTGGCGTCCAGGGTCAGCACACCATCGCGATCCGGGTTGCCGCAGCGGCCGACCGTGGGATTGCACAGGTCGGCCTCGGCCCAGCGCGCGCCCGCCTCGACCGCATCCAATGCGCTGCCGCCGGCGGCCAGCAGCTTCCACGCCGCGGCATTGGCGCCGACGCCGAAATCCCAGGTCGAGACCACCCGCGGCGGTACTTTCGCCCCTGGGGCAGCAGCCGCGGTGGCGGCAAACGCCGGCGTAGCGAGCGCGGCCCCGGCCGCGAGCGAAGACTGCAGGAACCGACGTCGTGTGCTCATGGTGCTCCTGTGGGAATTGCGCTCAGCGTGCGCCGGGAATTCGTTGTGCGTACCAGGCCGCGGCGCCCACCAGGCCCAATTGGCCGTGGTCGACCAACCACACCGGCACCTGCGCCAGCACCGGGGCCAGCACGCCCTTGTTGACGAAGCGCGCGGCGAAGGTGCCGTCCAGCAATTGCGGCTTGATCTGCGCGGGGATGCCGCCGGCCAGGTAGATGGCGGTGGCGCCGAAGCTCAACGCCAGGTCGCCGGCCAGGCTGCCGAGCAAGCCGCAGAAAATACGCAGCGCCTCGTCGGCCTGCGGGTTGCCGCCGACGGATATCGCCGTCGGGCTATCGAGCTCGGCAGGCACGCCGTCGAGCGCGCACAGCGCCTGGTAGGTGTTGACCAGGCCCGGGCCGGACAGCACGCGCTCGTTGTCCACATGCGGCCAGCGCTGCAGCAGCTGCTGCAACAGCGCCAGCTCGCGCGCGGTGCCTACCGCCAGCGCGGCGTGGCCCGCTTCGCTGGCCAGCACTTGTGGCGGCGGGCCGGGCAAGCGCAAGGCGGCGCCGAGCCCGGTTCCGGGGCCGAGCACTACTGCTGCGCCCGGCGCGGCAGTGTCGGGGCCGCACACCCGCGTCATCGCATCGCGCTCGAGGAAGGGCATCGCCCAGGCCACTGCCTCGAAGTCGTTCATCACCGCCAGCTGGCCAACCCCGGACTCGCGCCGCGTCTGTGCCAGCGTCACCGCCCAGGGCAGGTTGCTGTTGACCAGTACATCGCCATCGACCCGGCCGGCGATCGCTACCACGGCGTGCGCGGCATCCACGCCGCTGCGGCCGATGAAATCGCGCAGGATCGCCGCCAGGCTCGGATAGCCGGCGCAGGCGTATTGATGGAACTCGTCGACCACGACGCGGGACTCGGCGGTCATGCGCACCACGCCGAGCCGGGCATGGGTGCCGCCGACATCGGCGGCGATGAAACGCTGTCCCGGCAACAAGGCCGGCCCGGGCGCCCGCATCGCCGCTACCGCCACGGGGGCGACAGGGGGCGTTCTCGGGTCGGTGCGGGCGGGCGGGCTGGCGTCGTGCATTAGCGAGGAACCAAAGGCGGTGGGCGATTATCGGTCAGCGGCCGTATCGGCGTCGCCAGGGCTCACGCCGCGGCGTAGCGCACGGCGCCGCCGATCCAGCGCGCCACGACCTGGTCGGCCACGGTCGGGGCTTCGGCCAGCAGCGTTTCGGCCAGGCGCTGCACGCGCGGCAGCAAGCCGGCATCACGCGCCAGATCGGCGACGCGGAAACTCGCCAGGCCGGTCTGGCGCGTGCCCAGCAGCTCACCGGGGCCCCGCAACTCCAGGTCCTTCTCGGCGATCACGAAGCCATCGCTGGTCTGGCGCATCGTCTCCAGGCGCTGGCGCGCCATCGCCGATAGCGGTGCCTGGTACATCAGCACGCAACTGGACGCCGCCGATCCTCGGCCTACCCGTCCACGCAGCTGGTGCAGCTGCGCCAGGCCCAGGCGTTCGGCGTTCTCGATGATCATCAGCGAGGCATTGGGCACATCGACGCCGACTTCGATCACCGTGGTGGCCACCAGCAGATCGGTCTCGCCCTGCTTGAACGCGCGCATCGCCGCCTGTTTCTCGGCCGCTTTCATGCGCCCGTGGACCAGGCCAACGCGCAGCCGCGGCAATTGTGCCGACAGCGCTTCGTAGGTGGCCTGCGCTGCAGTGGCGACGACCTCGTCGCTTTCGTCGATCAGCGTGCACACCCAGTACGCCTGGCGGCCTTCGGCGCAGGCCACGCGGATACGCTCGACCAGCTCGGGGCGGCGTTCGGCGCTGATCACGATGGTCTGCACCTGGGTGCGGCCCGGCGGTAGTTCGTCGATGGCCGAGACATCGAGGTCGGCATAGGCGGCCATCGCCAAGGTGCGCGGGATCGGCGTGGCGGTCATCACCAGCTGGTGCGGCACGCTGCCTGCGGCGGCGCCCTTGTCGCGCAGGGCCAGCCGCTGGTGCACGCCAAAGCGGTGCTGTTCGTCGACGATTGCCAGGGCCAGGTCGTGGAAAACCACTGCCTCCTGCATCAGCGCGTGGGTGCCAACCACCACCTGCGCCTGTCCCGATGCAACCTCGGCCAGCACGCGCTCGCGCGCCTTGCCGGTGACCTTGCCAGCCAGCCAGGCAATGCGAATGCCCAGCGGCTCAAGCCAGCCGCGCAGGTTGTTGAGGTGCTGTTCGGCCAGCAGTTCGGTCGGCGCGGCCAGCGCCGCCTGCTTGCCCTGCTCCACCGCCAGCATCGCCGCCAGCGCCGCGACCACGGTCTTGCCGCTACCGACATCGCCCTGCACCAGGCGCAACATCGGCGAAGGTCGGGCCAGATCCTGCCGCACCTGCGCAAACACGCGCTGCTGCGCGCCGGTCAGGCGAAACGGCAAGGCCGCCAACAGGCGCTCGACCTCGCGCCCGGCACCGGCCAGCGCCGGCGCGCGATGCCGCTGCAAGGCGATGCGCTGCCTGCGCAGGCTGAGGTGATGGGCCAATAGTTCTTCCATCGCCAGGCGCTGCTGCGCCGGATGGCGGCCGGCGGCGAGCGCGGCCAGGTCGCTGTCCGGCGCGGGCCGATGCATATCGAGCAGCGCCTGTCGCAATGACGGCAGCTGCTGTCCGGCAAGCCACTCGGGCGGGAGCAATTCGAGTTCAGCCTCGGCCGGCAATCGATCCAGCGCCAGGCCGATCAAGCGCCGCAGCGTGACCGGGCCCAAACCTTCGACGGCGGGATAGACCGGGTCGAGCGAATCGCCCAGCACCCCGTCCTCGCCCGTTTCGAGCACGCGATAGCTCGGGTGCACCATCTCCCAGCCGTGCTGGCCGGGCTTGGGCGTGCCATAGGCGCGCACACGCGCACCGACGGCGAATTGGGCGACCTGGGCGGCGCGGAAATGAAAGAAGCGCAGCACTACGGTGCCGCGCGACGGGTCGCTGAGCGCCACCCGCAACATCGGCCGATAGCGAAAACCACGCTCGACCGCTTCCACCCGGCCCTCCACCTGCGCCGGTATGCCGTTGTCCAACTGGGCGATATCGGTCAGCCGGGTACGGTCTTCATAGCGCAACGGCAGGTGCAGCCACAGGTCCTGCAGGGTGAGGATGCTGCGCGCGGCCAGCTTGGCCGCCACCGCCGGGCCAACGCCCGGCAGCGACGACAACGGCGCGTCGCCGGCCCGGGTCAGGCTCGGCGCGGGTGGGCGCACGCGCGGCATGGCAGGTACCAATCGCTCAGTCGAGCACCATCACCGCATCGACTTCGAACCCGGCACCCTTCGGCAGCCCGGACACCTCGATCGTCGAGCGCGCCGGGAAGGGCGCCTGGAAATACTCCTGCATCACCGCGTTGACCGCGGCGAACTGGCTCAGGTCGGTCAGGTACAGGCCGAGGCGGACGATGCGATCGAGCGAGCCGCCGGCCGCTTCGGCCACGGCCTTGAGGTTGTCGAAGGCGCGGCGGGCCTGCACGCCGATATCGCCGGCACCGACGATCTCGCCGCTGGCAGGGTCGAGCGGGATCTGCCCGGAGAAATACACGGTGTTGCCGGCACGCACGGCCTGCGAGTACGGGCCGATGGCGGCGGGCGCCTGGTCGGTATGGATGATCTGACGGGTCATGGCGTCACCGCGGAGAGGAATGATGGATGATTTTAGCCGCTCCTACCGTGCCCCCGGGGGGCTACTGGCGACGCACGCTCTGCACGACGTGCAAACGCCGCAGGCGGCGCATCACTTCGGCCAGGTGGCGGCGGTCGCGCACCTGGATGTTGAAGCGCAGCACGGCGGCGTTGAAGTCGCGATCCAGATAGTCCACGCGCTCGATGTTCGATTCGCTTTGTGCGATCGCCGCGGCCAGCTGCGCCAGCACGCCGGTGCGATTCTCCACCTCGACCACCAGCGCGGTGTCGTAGTCGCCGCTGACGTTGGAATCCCAGTCGATCGGCACCCAGCGCTCGGGCGATTTGCGCAGTTCGGCCAGGTTCGGGCAGTCCAGGCGATGGACCACGATGCCCTTGCCGGCGGTGTGGTAGCCCATGATCTCGTCGCCGGGAATCGGCTGGCAGCAATTGGCGAAGCTGACCACGCCACGCTCGCTGCCGTTGATCAGGATCTTCTCCTGCGAATGCTTGGACAAGCCGGCGCCACGCAGCTCGGCATAGGCCATCAGCGCTTGTGCGGCCTGGGTCGGCATCCAGTTGCCCAGCGCCACATCGGCCAGCAGGGCTTCCAGGCGCGGGTAGCGATGTTCGGCCAGGAACGCGTCCAGGCGGCCCTTGGGCAGGCGCTCCAGCGAGGAATCCATCGCTTCGAGCGCGCGATCGAGCATGCGATGGCCCAGTTGCACGGCATCTTCGTGCTCGAGTTGCTTGAGCTGGTGGCGAATCGCGGTGCGCGCCTTGCTGCTGACCACGAACTCCAGCCATTGCGGCTTGGGCGTGGCCGAGCGCGCGGTAATGATTTCCACCGACTGCCCGCTCGCCAGCTTGGTCCGCAGCGGCACCAGCTTCTTGTCCACGCGCGAGGCCACGGCCTGGTTGCCGACATCGGTATGCACCGCGTAGGCGAAATCCAGCGCGGTGGAATTGCGCGGCAACGCGAGGATCTTGCCCTTGGGCGTGAACAGGTAGACCTCGTCCGGGAACAGGTCGACCTTGACGTTGTCGAGGAATTCCAGCGAAGAGCCCGCCGCCCGCTGCGACTCGATCAGGTCGACGATCCAGGCATGGGCGCGGCTCTGCGCGCTGTTGGGCGAATCGCTGCCGAACTTGTAGGTCCAGTGCGCGGCCACGCCGCGCTCGGCGATCAGGTCCATTTCCTCGGTGCGGATCTGCACCTCGATCGGCGAGCCGTAGGGCCCGAACAGCACTGTGTGCAGCGATTGGTAGCCGTTGGCCTTGGGGATGGCGATGAAGTCGCGGAAACGGCCATCGAGCGGCTTGAACGTGGCATGCACCGCGCCCAGCGCGTGGTAGCACTCCGGCACCGCGCGCACGACCAGCCGGAAACCAAATACGTCCATCACCTGGTCGAAGGATTTGTTCTCGTCGCGCATCTTGTTGTAGATGCTCCACGGTGTCTTGATCCGGCTCACCAGGCGGTGCTCCAGGCCTTCCTTCGCCAATCGCTGCGACAGTTGCACTTCCACTTGCGCCAAGGATTCGCGCCGCACCACCGGCTGGCTGCGAATGTGTTTTTCGATGATGGCGTGGCGCCAGGGGTACAGCGCCTTGAAGCCGAGGTTCTGCAACTCGGACTTGATCAGGCTCATGCCCAGGCGCTGGGCGATCGGCGCGTAGATCTCCAGGGTTTCGCGGGCAATGCGGCCGCGCGCTTCACTGCTCTGCGCGCCGAGGGTGCGCATGTTGTGCAGGCGATCGGCGAGCTTGATCATGATCACGCGCAGGTCGCGCGACATCGCCAGCAGCATCTTGCGGAAGCTCTCGGCCGCCGCTTCCTGGCGGTCGCGGAACTTGAGCTTGTCCAGCTTGGTCACGCCATCGACCAGCTCGGCCACCGCTTCGCCGAACTCGGCGGCGAGCTCTTCGCGGGTGAGGGGCGTGTCTTCGATGGTGTCGTGCAGGATCGCGGCGATCAGCGATTCCACGTCCATGCCCAGCTCGGCGAGCACGCCGGCCACGGCCACCGGATGCGTGATGTAGGGCTCCCCCGACTTGCGGGTCTGCCCGGCGTGGGCGGCGGCGCCCACTTCCCAGGCGCGGCGCAACAGCGGCAATTGTTCGCGCGGCAGATAGCTGGCGGCGCGCTCAAGCTCCCGGACATAGTCGGGGACATCGCCGGTCGTCGGCGACGCAAGGGCAGCCTGGGCGGTAGGGCCTGGGTTCATGCAGGAAGACTATGCCAGCGCAACGGTGACGGCAATTGCCAGCGGTGGCGGCTGAAAGCAGAACAGCCCGCCGAGGCGGGCTGTTCGCGGATCGGGGCTGCGGTATCGCGTCCCGAATTAGATCCATCGCAGATCAGTCGTCGTTCTTCGACATGTCTTCGTCGGCAACGACTTCGGCCGCGGCCCATTCCAGGGCTTCACGCTCGGCGCGCTCGCGCTCGGACTTCTCGACTTCCTCGATCAGCGCGTTGTCGATCTTGCGCGCGGCGATCTCGCGCAGCGCCAGGACGGTCGGCTTGTCGGCCGATTCGGTGTTGTCCAGGGTGGGCTGCACGCCGTTGGCGAGCTGGCGGGCGCGCTTGGAGGCCATCATGACCAGCTCGAAACGGTTGTCCACGACTTCCAGGCAATCTTCTACGGTAATGCGGGCCATGCGGGCTCCCGGCGACCGCGAGGTCGCGCATTCGAATGAGGGAAAGGGGGCCGATTGTAGGCACGGGAACCGGCCGGCGCAAGCCAAGCCGGTTCAGTTTCCTTTTGAATCAGCCAGTTGCGGCCGGGTCCTCGGCCAATAACGTGTCCAGCAGGCCGGCATGGCGCTGCCGTTGCGCCGCCGTGCGCAGGCGGCTGGCGGTGAAGATGGCGCACATCTCGCCGACGGCGGTGTCGAAATCCTCGTTGATGATCAGATAGTCGAACTCATCGAAGTGGGACATCTCCTCACGCGCGGCGGCCAGCCGGCGGGCGATGACTTCTTCAGTGTCCTGGCCGCGCTTGCGCATGCGCTCTTCCAGGGCCAGTCGCGAGGGCGGCAGGATGAAGACGCTCACCGCATCGGGCACTTTCTCGCGTACCTGGCGCGCGCCTTGCCAGTCGATCTCCAGCAACACGTCGCGGCCGGCGGCCAGCTGCGGTTCCACCGACTGCCGCGCGGTGCCCTTCCAGTCGCCGTGCACGCTGGCGTACTCGAAGAAGTCGCCGGCAGCGATCATCGACTGGAAATGCTCGACCGAGACGAAGTGGTAGTGCTCGGCGTGGCGCTCGCCCGGACGCGGCGCACGCGAAGTGAACGAAATCGACAGGGCGACCTGCGGATCGCGGGCCAGCGTGGCGTTGACGATGCTGCTCTTGCCGGCGCCCGAGGGGGCCGCAACGATGTAGAGGGTGCCGCGCATGGGGGTCGGGATCGGCATTCTGGAAGGGGGAGGCGGGCCGCCCCGGTGTTGGCGGGGGGCCATCTTACAGGTCGAGACGCCGGGCAGCGCGACGCGGCCCGGTGCTGTCCTGCGGTCACTCGATGTTCTGCACCTGCTCGCGGATCTGGTCGATCAGCACCTTCAAGTCCACCGCGGCGTTGGAAGTACGGCTGTCGACCGACTTCGAACCCAGGGTGTTGGCCTCGCGGTTGAACTCCTGCAGCAGGAAGTCCAGGCGCCGGCCGACCGGCTCGCGCTGCTTCAGCACCCGGCGTATCTCGCCGATGTGGCTGGCCAGGCGATCGAGTTCTTCGTCGACGTCGAGCTTTTGCAGCCACAACACCAGTTCCTGCTCGGCGCGGCCCGGGTCCACCGGGTGAGGCAGGTCGGCCAGGCGCGCGGCCAGCTTGGCGCGCTGGCCTTCGCGAATGGCCGGAATCAGCGTCCGCACTTCAGCGGCGATGCGCTCGATCGCATCCACGCGCTCGCTGATCGCCAGCGACAGCTTGGCGCCTTCGCGTTCGCGCGCGGTCACGAACTCTTCGATGACCTCGTCCAGCAGGGCCAAAGCTCGCTCTTGCAAGGCGGTGGGGTCTGCGGCCTCGGCCTTGAGCACACCCGGCAACTGCAGCAGGTCGGAAAACTCCACCCGCAGGTTGGGGAACTGGCCGTGCAGGCGCTGCGCCAGCGCGCTGAGCTGGGCCACCATCGGCTCGTTCACGGCCAGCGCGCCAACGCCCTCGGGCGAGCGCAGGCGCAGGACCAGGTCGAGCTTGCCGCGGCTGATGCGCGCGCCCACCCGCTCGCGCACCACCGGCTCGAGGTTGCGCAGCTCTTCGGGCAGGCGCACGCCGATTTCCAGGAAACGGTGGTTCACCGAGCGCAGTTCGCCGCCCAGCGTGCCCCAAGGGGTGATGTGCTCGGCGCCGGCGAAGGCGGTCATGCTTCGGATCATGGAGAGGGCTGTCCGGCAAAGCGCGAATGGTACCCTAGCCCACCGCGTGCACCGCTGAAGAAGCCGGCCGCGCGGCCGACTTCGACTTGCGGAACCTTCATGACCTTCTCCCGTCCCAGCGGCCGTCCGGCCGACCAGTTGCGCCCGGTGCGCATCGAACGCGCTTTCACACGCCACGCCGAAGGTTCGGTGCTGGTGAGCTTTGGCGACACGCGCGTGCTGTGCACCGCCAGCGTCGACAACCGCGTGCCGCCGTTCCTGCGCGGCAAGGGCGAAGGCTGGGTCACCGCCGAATACGGCATGCTGCCGCGCTCCACCCACACCCGCTCGGACCGCGAGGCCGCGCGCGGCAAGCAGGGCGGACGCACGCTGGAGATCCAGCGCCTGATCGGCCGCGCCCTGCGCGCCTGCGTCGATCGCAACGCCCTGGGCGAGCGCACCATTACCCTGGATTGCGACGTCCTGCAGGCCGATGGCGGCACCCGCACCGCGGCCATCACCGGCGCCTATGTCGCCCTGGCCGATGCGGTGAACTGGCTGCAGAAGCGTGGCGAGATCAAGCGCCACCCGCTGGTGGGGGCGGTGGCGGCGGTATCGGTCGGCGTCTATCGCGGCGTGCCGGTGCTGGACCTGGACTACGCCGAAGACAGCGATTGCGATACCGACATGAACGTCGTCATGAACGACGGCGGCGGCTTTATCGAGCTGCAGGGCACGGCCGAGGGCCACGCCTTCCGCCGCGATGAGCTGGATGCGCTGCTGGCGCTGGCCGAAAAGGGCGTGGGCGAACTGCTCGCCTTGCAGCGCGAGGCCCTCGGCCAATGAGCCAGCGCCTGGCACTGACCACCCTGGTGGTGCGCGACTACGACGAGGCGCTGGCCTGGTATCGCGACGTGCTGGGCTTCCGCGTGCTGACCGATACCGCGCTGGCCGACGGCAAGCGCTGGGTGGTGGTGGCGCCGCGTAGCGAAGACCCGGCCGGGTTGTTGCTGGCGCGTGCCAGCGACGCGCGGCAGCAATCGCGCATCGGCGACCAGACCGGCGGGCGCGTCGGCTTCTTCCTGCACAGCGACGACTTCTGGTACGACTACAAGGCAATGCGCGAGCGCGGCGTCGAGTTCCTCGAATCGCCGCGCGAAGAGCCCTACGCCACGGTCGCGGTGTTCCGCGATCTGTACGGCAACACCTGGGATCTGCTGCAACCCAAGCCATGAGAATTTTCCATGAGTGCTGACAACACCCTCGTCCTGGCCAGCAGCAACGGCGGCAAGCTGGAGGAATTGCGCGCCATGCTCGCCGGCCTGCCGCTGCGAATCCTGGCGCAGGGCGAACTGGGCGTGGAAGACGTGCCCGAAACCGGCCTGACTTTCGTCGAGAACGCATTGATCAAGGCGCGCCACGCCAGCCAGGTCACTGGCCTGCCGGCGCTGGCCGACGACTCCGGCTTGATCGTCGATGCGCTGGGCGGCGCGCCAGGGCTGTACAGCGCGCGCTATGCCGGCACGCCGACCAATGCCGCGGCCAACAATGCCAAGCTGCTGGAGGCGATGCGCGCGATCCCGGCCGGACAGCGCAGTGCGCGCTTCTATGCGGTGATCGTGCTGCTGCGCCACCCTGAAGACCCGCAGCCGCTGATCGCCGAAGGCCGCTGGGAAGGCGAGATCACGTTCGCCCCGCGCGGCGATGGCGGCTTCGGCTACAACCCGGTGTTCTTCGATCCGCTGCAGGGCCAGACCGCGGCGGAAATGGATGCCGCCACCAAGAACCGCCTGAGCCACCGCGCCCGCGCACTGGAAACATTGCGCAGCCAGTTGCAGTCGTTCAAACCCTGAGCGCCGCCGCGCAAGAAGTCGTCGTCCCCATGTTGATCCCGCCGCCACTGTCGCTATACGTGCACCTGCCCTGGTGCGTGCGCAAATGCCCGTATTGCGACTTCAATTCGCACGCGGCCAAAGGCGCGCTGCCGTTCGACGAGTACATCGATGCGCTGATTCGCGACCTCGACCACGACCTGCCGCTGGTTTGGGGCCGGGTGGTCAACTCGGTGTTCTTCGGTGGCGGCACGCCGAGCCTGTTTCCGCCCGAGGCGATCGATCGCTTCCTGCAGGCGGCCAGCGCCCGCCTGCGCTTCGCGCCGGGGCTGGAAATCACCCTGGAGACCAACCCCGGCACCGCCGAACACGGCCGCTTCGACCGTTATCTTGCCGCGGGCGTGAACCGCCTCAGCTTCGGCATCCAGAGCTTCGACGACGCCGCGCTGCAGCGGCTGGGCCGCATCCACGACAGCGCCGAAGCCGAGCGCGCGGTGAAGCTGGCGCAGGACGCCGGCTACGACAACCTCAACCTCGACCTGATGTACGCCCTGCCCGAGCAGACCCTGGCGCAGGCCGAGAACGATCTTGTGCGCGCGTTCGCGCTGCAGCCGACCCACGTCAGCCATTACCAGCTGACCCTGGAACCGAACACGGTGTTCTTCGCGCGCCCGCCGCGCGGCATTCCCGACGACGACGCGGCCTGGGACATGCAGGAGCACTGCCAGCAATTGCTCGCCGATGCCGGCTATGCGCAGTACGAGGTCAGCGCTTATGCACGCGAAGGCCGGCAGTGCGCGCACAACCTCAACTACTGGCGCTTCGGCGACTACCTCGGCATCGGCGCCGGCGCCCACGGCAAGATCAGCTCCGGCGCCGAGCAACACGTGCTGCGGCGCTGGAAGCACAAACATCCGCAAACCTATCTCGCGCAGGCCGGCAACGCGGCGGCGATCGGCGGCGATGAGATTGTGCCGGCCGCGCGTCTGCCGTTCGAGTACATGCTCAACCTGCTGCGGCTGCACGAAGGCTTCACCGAGGCCGACTTCTCCGCCTCCACCGGCCTGGACCCCGGCGTGCTCGCCGCCCCGCTGGCGCAGGCGCAGGCCCAGGGCTGGCTGGCGCCGATGGCTGGCCGCTGGGTGCCGACCGAACTGGGGCGGCGCTTCACCAACGATGTCATCGAGTTGTTCCTCGACTGAGGGCGCAAACGGGCGGCCGCCGCCCCGCACCGTCTGTCGGCGACCGGCGGCGCTAGCATGGCTGGGGCGGTCAAAACGTGATACATAGCGCGTTCTCAGGGGGAGAGTGGTTTCGCAAGGGATGGTCACGTCCGCGTCTTCGTCGTCCATGCATCCAGCCGGTCCGTTGTCAGCGGCACCGGTGTCCGCGCGCGCGCGACGGTTGCTTGAGGCGCTCTATGCCCAATATGCGCAGGGCCTGGCCGATCCGCTGAAGTTGACCCTGGTCAGCCTCGAGCGCGAGTTGTTCGGCCACGCCGAGCGTGCCCGCAACAGCCAGGTCCAGGCCGACCTCTACGCCGAGATGCAGCGCCTGCGCGAACGCGGCGAACGCTTTGCACCGCGCTTCCTCGAAGCGCTGGCGCAGGAGCTCGGCAACCTGTGCGAGCCGCGCCACACCCCGGCCGTGGGCGAGACCGGCAACAACCAGGCCTTCCACGCCCTCACCCTGGTCGAAGATACCGAGATCGACCGCGACATCGTGCTCAACGAGATCGCACGGCGCGAAGCCTCGCGCTGCAATACCGCGCTGCAGCTGTTGGGCCAGCGTTTCGGCGTGCTGGCGGCGGCACCGGCGTTCGAGCCCGAGCATGTGCCGCTGGGTCCGTATGCGGCCTGCCGGGTGCTGCGCGAAGCCGGCGATGTGCTTGGCCTGTCGCTGGACTCCCAGCTGATGCTCTACCGCGTGTTCGAGCGCCAGGCGCTGGACCGTTACCTGGAGCTGATCGAGCGGGCCAACATCCTGCTGGCGCACGAAGGCGTGTTGCCGGGCCTGGTCTACCTGCCCTACCTCGGCCGTGCCACGAACCCGCGCCGCGGCGCCCGCGCCCCGGCGCAGGAGCGTGCGGGCGAATTGGCCGACAGCGGCATCCCGGGGCCAATCCACGGTGGCGCGACCGGCCAGTCGATGCATGGCCAGCCGCCGTCGAGCCAGCGCCCCCTCACCAGTTGGACCGGCCAGGCCCCGCAAGCCGCCTGGGGCGCAGCCATGGCTGCCGCCGTCGGCACCGGCAGTGCCGCAGTAATGGCACCGGCACAAGCCGGCACGCCTGCGGGCGACACCCAGCCCGGCGAGAGCGCTCCCATCAGCGCCAACGACGACCGTTTCGCCCCGGCGCTTTCCTCCTTGCAGCAAATGCTCGGCGTGGCGCGGCAACAACCGGGCTTCGGCCCGGCCGGCGGGCGCCGCGCGGGCGACGTGCCGCTCGCAGCGGGCATGCCGGTGCAGCCGACGGTCCTGCACAGCGCACTGGGCGCGATGCAATCGCGCACCCAGGTGGGCGAGAGCGCCTCGCACGGCCGCCGCAGCGTCGCCGACGTGCAGCAAGAGCTGCTCGACCTGTTGCGTGCCGAACACGGGCCGCAGGCCGGCCTCTCGCCGCAGGACACCGACACCTTCGACCTGCTCGGCCTGCTCTACAACGAGATCGACCGCGAAGTCCGCGGCGGCACCTCGGCCGCCGAGCTGCTGGTGCGGCTGCAGGTGCCGGTGGTGCGCGCGGCGCTGCAGGACAAGGCGTTCTTCGTGCGCGACCAGCACCCGGCGCGCGAACTGCTCAATGCCGTGGCCGAGTCCGGGGCAACCTGGCTGGCCGAAGAAGATTCCGACCCGCAGCTGCTGCAGAAGCTCGGCAACGCGGTGGACAAGGTCGTCACCGATTACCAGGGCGACGAGGCGGTCTTCGAAGCGGCCAACCACGAGATCCAGGCGCACTACCGCAGCCAGGCGCGCAAGGCGGAGGTCGCCGAACGGCGCCACGTCGAGGCCGCGCGCGGCAAGGAACGCCTGGAAATGGCCAAGCGCCTGGCCGGCGACAGCATCGAATACATCTGCACCGAGCACGCGCCGCCGAAGTTCGTGCAGACCCTGCTCAAGCAGGCCTGGAGCGATGTGCTCACCTTGACCCTGCTGCGCCAGGGCGAGCAATCCGAGGAGTGGGCCGAGCGCCAGCAGGCCACCGACCGGATCGCCGAGGTCACCTGCTTGCCGGCCGGTGGACCGCCGGACATCGCACTCGGCAGCGAGGTGGAAGGCGCGCTGCTGCAGGTGGGTTACCACCGCGACGAGGCCGGCGCGATCGCCCGCCGCCTGTCCACGCCGGGGGGCGAAGACGATGTCACCTCGCGCACCGAACTCACCGCCAAGCTCAAGGCCCGCAGCCGCCTGGGCGAAGGTGGCGAAGCCGAGGCCAGCCCGCGCAAGCCGGTGCCGCCTTCGCGTTCGCAGGACGAAGAAAGCTACTACCGCAGCTTGCGCACCCTGCCGTTCGGCACCTGGTTCGAATTCGTCACCAACCAGCAGGGCGATGTGCGCCGCCAGCGCCTGTCCTGGTACAGCCTGATCACCGACAACGCATTGTTCGTCAATCCGCGCGGGCAGAAGATCGGCGAGCAATCGCTGGATTCGCTGGCACGGCTGATGGCCAGTGGCCAGGCGCGCATCGTCACCGAAGAAAAGGGCCGCCTGATCGACCGCGCCTGGCATGCCACCGTGCGCGCGCTGCGCTCGCTGGCCGGCGGCGGCAACCGCGAGCCGCAGGAGCAGCCGGCATGATCCACGAAGCGCGCCGCAGTCCCCGCCGGCAGCCGGCTGCCAGCATCCCGGTGACCGATTTCATGGCCGAGGCCACCATCGGCCGGCTCGGCAACGTCTCCGAAACCGGCATGCTGCTGCTGGCTTCGGCGCCGCTGGTGGAAGACGCGCTGTACCAGCTCAGCTTCGCCCTGCCCGACCGCCACGGCCGCGAGCAGCACCTGGCGGTCGGCGTCCATCTGCTCTGGGCCGAGGATGCGCACGCCCCTGGCCAGCGTTGGGCGGGCTTCCGCTTCCTGACCATCAGCGACGAGCATCGCGAGCGCCTGAAGGAGTGGATCGCCGAAGCACATATGGTCTAGCGCCGCGCGGCAATGCGATTTCCGGCAAAATCGGCGCCTGCACTCCGCATTGCCGATCAAGCCATCGCCATGAACCAGCCGGACCCCGGAACCCTCTACGCCGCTCACCTCGCCGTCCTCAAGCAACGCGCCGACGAGGCCCTGGCACGCGGCGGCTTCGATCACCTGGTGGTTCCGAGCGGCACGCTGCATTACCAACTGTTCGACGACCGCGACTATCCGTACGCCGTCAACCCGCAGTTCAAGGCCTGGCTGCCGCTGACCCAGGTACCCAACAGCTGGCTGGTGTATAGCCCCGGGCAACGTCCGCAGGTGATCTTCCACCAGCCCTTCGACTACTGGCACGTCGTCCCGGCTGCGCCCAGCGGCTGGTGGGTCGAACACTGCGATATCCACATCATCCGCAACCCCGACGAGGCGCTGGCGTTGCTGCCCAAGCAAGTCTCGCGCTGCGCCATCCTCGGCGAAGCGCAGAGCGCGCTGGGCGAGTACGTGCCGAACAACCCGGCCGCGGTCGTCGATTACCTGGAATATCACCGTGCTTTCAAGACGCCTTACGAGCTGGCGCTGATGCGCCGCGCCCAGCACCTGGCGGTGCGTGGCCACCGCGCCGCCGAAGCCGCGTTTCGCGATGGCCGCGACGAGTTCGCCATCCACATGGCCTACTGCAGCGCGGTAGGCCAGGACGCCAACGACTTGCCCTACGGCAATATCGTCGCCCTCAACGAACATGGCGCGGTGCTGCACTACACCCAGCTCGATCGCACGCCGGCGGCGCCGCCGCGCAGCTTCCTGATCGATGCCGGCGCCTCGGCCGCCGGCTATGCCAGCGACATCACCCGCAGCTACGCGGCCGATAGCGACAGCGAGTTTCAGGCGCTGATCGAAGCGGTGGACCAGGCCCAGGTGGCGATGGGCCAGGGTGTGCGCGCCGGCGTGGACTACAAGCAGCTGCACGTGCAGGCGCATCTGTCGCTGATGGCGATCCTCAAGGATTTCGGCGTGATCAAGGTCTCGCCGGAAGCGGCGCTGGCCAGCGGCGTCAGCGCCGCCTTCTTCCCGCATGGCCTGGGCCACCTGATCGGCCTGCAGGTGCACGACGTTGCCGGCTTTGCCGCCAGCGACCGCGGCGGCCGCATCGAACGACCCGCCGGCCATCCCTACCTGCGCATGACCCGCGTGCTCGAACCGGGGATGGTGGTCACCATCGAGCCGGGCGTGTACTTCATCGACATGCTGCTGGACGAGGTCAAGAAGAACGGCCACGCCGACAGCGTTGACTGGGCGCGCGTGGCGCAGTTCAAGCCCTACGGCGGCATCCGCATCGAGGACGAGGTGGTGTGCACCGAGGCCGAACCGGAAAACCTGACGCGGCCGGCGTTTGCGGCAGCAGAAGAAGAAGCAAACGACTTGAATTTCGTCGCCCACTGAAAGCCACAGCGGCTTACGCCTGCATCAACGCCTCGATCTCGTCCGCGCTGCGTTCCAACGCGGCGGTCAGCACCCGGTGACCATCGGCGGTGATCAGCACGTCGTCCTCGATGCGGATGCCGATGCCACGCCACTTGGCTTCCACGGTTTCGTCGTTGGGCGCCACGTACAGCCCGGGTTCGATGGTGAACACCATGCCCGGTTCGAGCAGGCGTGATTCGCCAGCGAGCCGGTATTCGCCCACGTCATGCACGTCCAGGCCGAGCCAATGGCCGGTCTTGTGGCGATAGAAGCGCCGGTAGTGCCCTTCTTCGATGTTCTTTTCGAGCCGGCCCTTAAGCAGGCCCAGCTGTAGCAGGCCTTCGGTCAGCACTTCCACCGCGGCCAGGTGGCCGGCCTCGTAGGCGACGCCGGGGCGCGCCTGTGCCAGCGCGGCGGCCTGCGCCTGCGCCACCAGCGCATGCAGCGCGCGCTGCGCCGGGTTGAAACGGCCATTGACCGGGAAGGTGCGGGTGATATCGCTGGCATAGCCGCGGTACTCGGCACCGGCGTCGATCAACACCAGGTCGCCGTCGCGGCTGCGGCCGTTGTTATCGCGGTAATGCAGCACGCAGGCGTTGTGCCCGGCACCGACGATGCTGCCGTAGGCCGGCCAGGCATCGCTGGCGCGGAATTCGCGCTCCAGGTCGGCCTGCAGTTCGTATTCGTGGATGCCGGGGCGCGCGGCGCGCATCGCCGCGCGGTGCGCACGCACGCTGATGTCGGCGGCCTGCTGCATCAGCGCGATCTCCTCGCGCGACTTGAACAACCGCTGCTCGTGCAACAGATGGCCCAGTTCAAGGAATTCGTGCGGCGGCTGCGCGCCGTGGCGCACCTCGGCGCGCACACGCTTGACCCAGCCGATCAGCTTGAGATCGAAGTCGGCGTCGCGGCCGAAGTGGTAGTACACCCGCGAACGACCTTCGAGCAGGCCCGGCAGGATCTCGTCGAGATCCTCGATCGGGTAGGCATCGTCCATGCCGTAGTCGTCGACCGCACCCTCCTGGCCGGCGCGCGGCCCGTCCCAGGCTTCGCGCTCGGCATCGCGCTCGCGACAGAACAGGATCACCTCGCCGTGGCGGCGGCCGGGGATCAGTACCAGCACCGCCTCGGGCTCGGGAAAGCCGCTCAGGTACCAGAAGTCAGAGTCCTGGCGGTAGGGGTAATGGGTGTCGTGGCTACGCACGCGCTCCGGCGCGGCCGGCAATACCAGGATGGCGTCGTCGCCGGCCATCCGCATCAGTTGCCGGCGGCGGCGGACGAACTCGGCCGCGCTGATCCCGGTCAGGCGCTTCACCGCCGCCTCAATTCAAGCGTTGGCGATAACGCGGACCCAGCACGCAATCGCCATGCAGCAACAGCGAGGCCACGCGCACGAATTCTTCGATCTCGGCCAACGCCACTTCGTCTTCGTCGGCGCGGTCGAAATCGTCGCTGGAAGCCTGGGCCAGGCGCGCGAGATCCTGCAGCGCCTCTTCGCCTTCTTCGGAGAGCTGCGGGCGACCGCGCGCGGCCAGGCCGAAGCCGCCGAGAAAGGCGCGGCACCATTCGAACAGCGCGTCGGCACGCACGGCCAAAGCGGCGCCGTCTTCGGCCAACATCAATTCAAAGGCGAAGTCGCGGTCGGCCAATTGCGCCACGCTGACCTGGCGCAGCCGGTCCAGCGCGCCGCCTGGCGCAGGCGCAGGCAGGCTGTCGTCGGCCAGCACCCGCGCGGTCCACGCCGGCGTGTCCTCGCCACCGGCCGCCAGCCAGCCGCACAGGCCGCCATGCAACTCGGCGACGCTGGCCGCCAGGCCCAGTTGGCGACTCTCTTCCTGGACCGCCAGGACTTCCGGCAATTCGCTCATCTGCATCGTTTTCCGCTACGTGGGCCATGGCGCCCGCGCGCAGCGAGGCCAGGCGACAAGTGTAGCAATCCGCCGCCGCCTGCTTGCGGGTTCTTGTCGCTTTCGCCCGCGCAGGTGACACTCACGCTTCGTCCGCCCTGCAGCCGCTCCATGTCCTTTGCCAGTGCTGTCCCCCTGCTGCATCGCCCGCTGGCCACCTTGGCCGCAGGCGTCGCCTCGGCCCTCGCCACCGCGCTGTTCTGGCGCGGACGTGGAACGCCCGGCAACCAGCGCGACTTGGACCAGGCGGCGGCGCAGGCGCTGCAACTGATCGACGAGGCAGTGGCGTTGCTCGATGCGCAGGGCCGTGTGCTCGATGCCAACCCCGCTTTCCATCGCCTGGGCGGCTGGAGCCAGCATTCGCTGCGCCTGCGCCCGTTCGCCGCGCTGCAAGCTACCGCCGACGCCATGCCCGAACCCGCCGGCAACGACGAGCTGTGGATGCGCCGCGCCGACGATCGCCTGGTGCTGTGCCAGGCGACCTCGCAGGCGCTGGCGGGTCCCGGGCCGGCGCGCACGCTGATGTGCCTGCGCGACATCGGCGAATCGCGACGGGCCGAACGCGAGCTTCGCTATCTCGCCAACTACGACACCCTCACCGGCCTGCCGTTGCGGGCGCGCCTGGCCGAGCACCTGGCGCATGCGCTGGTGGATGCGCGCCGCGAAGGCCAGACCGTGGCGCTGCTGGCCATGGACCTGGACCACCTCGGCCACATCAACGACTGGCTTGGCCATCGCGCCGGCGACCAGGCGCTGCGCGCGACTGCCGAGCGCCTGGCCGCGACGATCGGCCAGCGCGGCATCCTCGCGCGCCTGGGCGGCGACGAGTTCGCCGTGGTCATCGCCGCTTCCGACGCCACCCGCCAGGCCGAACAGCTGGCCAAGGACATCCTGGCCGCCTTCGCCGAGCCGCTGTTGCTTGGCAACGACCACACCACCATCGTCTCGCTCTCGCTCGGCATCGCCGAGGCGCCGGCGCACGGCCGCCTGCCCAGCGAGTTGCTGGCCCATGCCGAGAGCGCGACGCGGCGGGCCAAGGCCGCCGGACGCCGGACCTGGCGCACCTATTCGGCCATGCTCGACCGTGCCAGCCACCGCCGTGCGCGGATCGCCAACGCACTGCGCGCGGCCGAGATGGACCGCAGCTTCCACCTGGTCTACCAGCCGCGGCTGGCGCTGGGCAACGGCCGCATGGCGGCGGTCGAGGCGCTGCTGCGCTGGCACGACGATGCCTTCGGCAATGTTTCGCCGGAAGAGTTCATTCCCATCGCCGAGCAGATCGGGGTGATGCCGGAGATCGGCGCCTGGGTGTTGCGCAAGGCGTGCAGCACGCTGGCGCAATGGCGGCGCGAAGGCATTGTCGATTTGCGCATGTCGGTCAACGTCTCGGCCTGGCAATTGCGGCAGGCGGATTTCGCGCAACAGGTGGCCGCGCTGCTGGCCGAGCACCGGTTGCCGGCCGACACCCTGGAATTGGAGTTGACCGAAAGCGCCATGCTCGCCGAGGGCGAGCGCGGCATCGCCCTGTTGCGCGAACTGCGCGCGCTGGGGGTGGGGGTGGCGGTGGACGACTTCGGCACCGGCTACTCCTCGCTGGCCTACCTGCGCCAGCTGCCGGTGACCACGCTGAAGATCGGCCAGCCGTTCGTCGCCGACCTGGCCCAGGGCAGCGGGCCGATCGTGGCGGCGATCATCGACATGGGCCATGCGCTCGGCCTGACGGTGGTCGCAGAAGGGGTGGAGTACAGCCGCCAGCGCGATTTCCTGCTCGCCCACGGCTGCGACGAGATCCAGGGTTTCCTGGTCGCCCCGGGGCGCGACGCCGGCGCCTGCCGCGCCCTGCTGCAGCCGCAGGCCGACACCCGGGCGCTGACCCTGGTCGCGCCTTGACCGCCCGCCAACGCGCCGCCTAGTCTTGCCGGATGGAGCCGACCGATCCCCTCGCTGAGTTGCGTGCCCTCGCCGCCCGCGTCGAGGCTTTGGTCGAGCGCAGCCAGCGGCTGGCCGATGAAAACCGCAGCCTGCGCCACCAGCAGGAACAACTGATCAGCGAGCGCGCCCAGCTGCTGACCAAGAACGAACAGGCGCGCTCGCGGGTCGAGGCGATGATCGCCCGGCTCAAGTCGCTGGAGCAGCACACGTGAGCCAAGGCAGCGAACCGGTCAGCGTCCACATCCTCGACCGCGAGTACACCGTGGGCGTGACCGCCGAGGAGCGCGACAGCCTGCTGGCCGCCGCCCGCCTGCTGGACGCGCGCATGCGTGAGATTCGCGGCGGCAACCGCATGGTGGCCCTGGACCGCCTCTCGGTACTGGCCGCGCTCAACCTGGCCCACGAGCTGCAGCAACTGCGCGACGAACAAGGGCGACAGCAGCGCGAGCTCGCGCGCACCCTGGGCGAGCTCAACCGACGCCTGGACAGCGCGACCGATACACCGCGTTGAAGCCCAATACGCATTCCGATCATAAAAATGAATTCCCTGGGAATGCGGAAGTGACCGATGCACTGGCGGTGGCGACGGGTCTGGCTATAATGGCCACGCGTTCTCTGCTGTGAACGACGGCGTGTGCAAACATTCGCCTTGTCCCTTAATAACGACACCGGGGGCGCGACGACGCCGGGTGTGCAAGTCCGCCTAGTAGCGGAAAGCCCGATGGTTTCCCAGCGTCCCCACTTGAACCCCGGGTTCAAGGTCGTTTCGCACGCATCGTCACCGCGGAGAATGCAATATTCCGCAAGCGCGGCGCCCCACAAGGGCGTCGCGTTTGTTTTTTCGGCGTTCCGGGGAAATCCGATGATCCCGACCTCCCTGCCGCGATCGGCGGCAAGCGCATGACACCTGACCGCAACGCGCTGCGCCAGACCTTGCGCGAGCGTCGCCGCGCGCTGCCCGCCGCCGCCCGTATCGCCGCCGCCGACGCCCTGGCCAACCACCTGCTGGCGCTGCCATTCGCACCGACCTCCGGTGACGTCGCCGGCTATTGGGCACTGGACGGGGAGATCGGCCTGCATCGCTGGCAACTGTCGCTGCCGCCCGGCGTGCGGTATTGCCTGCCGGTCCTGCATGGCAAGCTTCTGCGCTTTGCGCCGTGGCGGCCGGGCGAGCCCTTGCAGGCCAACCGCTATGGCATTCCAGAGCCGGCTATCGATCCGGCGTTGGCGCTACCGGCCGAAGCGATGCAGCTGGTGGTTGCGCCGCTGGTCGGTTTCGATGCCGATGGCCGCCGGCTTGGCATGGGAGGCGGCTGGTATGATCGCAGCTTCGCGTTTCGCATCGCCCAGGCCGCGCCGCCGTGGCTGGTGGGTGTGGGCTTCGAGGTGCAGCGCGTGCCGCTGCTGGACGCCGAAGCTTGGGATGTCCCGCTCGACGCCATCTGCACCGAACACACCACCCACCTCTGCACGAACGCTCCCGCATGACCGCGCGCAAACGCTATTGGCTGATGAAGTCCGAGCCGGACACGTTCTCCATCGACGACCTGCAGCGGGTCGGCACCGAACCCTGGAACGGCGTGCGCAACTACCAGGCACGCAATTTCATGCGCGACGGCATGAAGGTCGGCGATGGCGTGCTGTTCTATCACTCCAATACCCAGGTGCCGGGCATCGCCGGGCTGGCCACGGTGGCCAGTGCCGCCTATCCCGACCCGACCCAGTTCGATCCCAAGTCCGACTATTACGATCCCAAGGCCACGCGCGAGAACCCGCGCTGGTCGCTGGTGGACGTGGCTTTCGAGCGCAAGCTCAAGCGCACGATCCCGCTGGAGGAGATCAAGCAGCATGCCGACGCGCTGGGCGAAGGCTTCGCGCTGACCGCGCGCGGCAACCGGCTGTCGATCCTGCCGGTCACCGCGGCGCAGTGGAAGCTGCTGCTGTCGTTGGAATGATCGAATTCCCCTAGGCATCCCATCGAGTCCGAACCCATGTCCGAAGCGAAACGGCTGGCCGCCGAAAAGGCCATCGAGTATGTCCAGGACGGCATGATCGTCGGCGTCGGCACCGGTTCGACGGTGGCTTACTTCATCGACGCGCTGGGCCGCATCGGCCATCGCATCAAGGGGGCGGTGTCCAGTTCCGAGCAGAGCACCGAGCGCCTGCGCGGCCATGGCATCGAGGTGCTGGACCTCAACCACACCGGCAATCTCTCGCTGTACGTGGATGGCGCCGACGAGTGCGACCCGGGCAAGTGCCTGATCAAGGGCGGCGGGGCGGCGTTGACGCGCGAGAAGATCATCGCCGAGGCCAGCGAACGCTTCATCTGCATCGTCGATCCGAGCAAGCAGGTGCCGGTGCTGGGCAAATTCCCGCTGCCGGTGGAGGTGATCCCGATGGCCCGCAGCCTGGTGGCGCGGCAGATCCTGGCACGTACCGGTGGCCAGCCGGCGTGGCGCGAGGGCGTGATCACCGACAACGGCAACGTCGTCCTGGACATCCACCATTTGCATATCACCGACCCGGTGGCGCTGGAACGCGAACTCAACCAGATTCCGGGCGTGGTCTGCGTCGGCCTGTTCGCGCGCCGGCGCGCCGACGTGGTGATCGTCGGCGGCGAGCCGCCGGTGGTGCTGTGACGGTGATGGCCCTGAGCGGGTATCGCAAGCTGCGGGATCAGGGTCGGGGCTGAAGCCCCTCCCACAATGGAGCCACCTGCATACCTGTGGGAGGGGCTTCAGCCCCGACGAACGAAGCCACGACCCAAGCGCTTGACGGCGTGCCGTGGTTGACCGAAGGTGCGCCGTCCTTCCTTCGACGCCGCCGCCATGAACCTGTTCCGCCTGCTCGTGCTCGTCTCCGCGTTTGCCCTGGGGGGCTGCGCCAGCGCCGGTGGACATTGGGTGGAGCTGGGCGGCCAGCGCTACCAGGTCGAGCTGGCCCAGGATGACGCCACCCGCGCCCGCGGCCTGATGTTCCGTGACGAGATGGCCGCCGATCACGGCATGTTGTTCATCCACGAACGCGAAGAACCGCAGGCGTACTGGATGAAGAACACCAAGATCGCGCTGGATATCCTGTATTTCGACAGCCAGCGCCGCCTGGTTTCGCAGCAGCGCGATGTGCCGCCGTGCACGCTCGGCGATGGTTGCCCGCCGTATCCGAGCACTGCACCGGCGCGCTATGTGCTGGAGCTCAACGCCGGCCAGGCCAATCGCCTGCAGTTGAAGGACGGCACCGAGTTGAAGTTCGGCCCGGGCATCCCGACCACGCGCTGAATCGTGCTCGCACCCGACGCGCCTGTCGGGGCCGCCCGGACTTGAACCCCCGCGATTTTGACGCCAGTCTTGCGGCATGGGGGACCGACTCACATTGCCCGGCTGGACCACGCTCGCGAACCTGGACGACGACGCCTTGCCGTTGCTGTCCACCGCGCTGCTGATCGCGCGCGACGAATATCCCGGCCTGGACGCAGACCTCTACGATACCTTGGTGCAGAGCCACGTCGAGCATCTGCGCACCGAGGTCGGCGCGATCGACCTGTGGCCGTTGAAAATGGCGGCGGTCAACCGGCACTTGTTCGACGAGCTCGGCTACGCCGGTAACCACGACGAGTACTACGACCCGCGCAACAGCTATCTGAACGAGGTCTTCGAGCGCCGCCTCGGCAACCCGATCTCGTTGGCGATGGTGCAGATGGAGGTCGCGCGCCGGTTGGGCATCCCTTTGGACGGCGTCTCGTTTCCCGGGCATTTCCTGGTCCGCCTGCCGGTCGACGACGGCCTGCTGGTGATGGACCCGTTCAATGGCGGCCGCCCGCTGGGCGTGGACGAATTGCGCGAGCGCGCGCGCCCGCACCTGGGCGGCGAACTGCCCGACGACCGTGCCTTGCTGCAGATCCTGGACCCGGCCCCGCACCGGGCGATCCTGGTGCGGATGCTGCGCAACCTGCATGGCGTCTATGCCGACGATGCGCAATGGGACCGCGCCGCGCGCAGTGCCGACCGCATCCTCAAATTGATGCCCGACCAGCCGGAAGCCTTGCGCGACCGCGGCCTGGCCTACCTGCAGCTGGAACATAAGCTGGGCGCGCGCCACGACCTGTCGCGCTACCTGCAGCTGAACCCGCAGGCCCGCGATGCCGCGGCGATGCGCGAGCACCTGGTCGAACTCAACCAGGGCCGCAGCCGCAGCCATTGACGCACAGAGCGCCCTTGTCCCGGTCGCCTCAGTCCAGCTCGACCATCTCGAAGTCGTCCTTGGTCACGCCGCAGTCCGGGCAGGTCCAGGTGTCGGGAATGTCTTCCCAGCGCGTGCCCGGGGCGATGCCCTCTTCGGGTAGCCCATCGCGCTCGTGGTAAATGAAACCGCACACGACGCACATCCAGGAGCGGTAGATGGTCGCGGTTGCATCACTCATTGGATAATCGCGGCTACTGTCGGGCGGGACGCCATTGTCCCACCCCGTTCGCCGCTTCGGAAGCCGCCTGATGAATCCGCCCCTGGCCCGCCGCGGCCTGTACCTGATCACCCCCGACGAGATGGACACCGCAAGCCTGCTGGCGCGCACCGCGCCACTGCTGCCGGACGCCGCCTGGCTGCAGTACCGCAACAAGCGCGTCGATGCCGATACCCGCAAAGTCCAGGCCGCGGCACTGGCCACGCTGTGCCGAGCGCAGGGCGTGCCGCTGATCGTCAACGATGACGTGGCGCTGGCCCACGCGGTGGCGGCCGATGGCGTCCATCTCGGCGAGGACGACGGCGATATTGCCGCGGCGCGGGCGCTGCTCGGGCCGCAGGCGATCATTGGTGCTTCCTGCTACGACCAACTGGCGCTGGCGCAGCGCGCGGTCGCGGCCGGCGCCAGTTACGTCGCCTTTGGCGCGTTCTTTCCCAGTGTCAGCAAACAAAATACCCGCCGGGCCGAGCCGTCGCTGCTGAGCGCAGCGGCAACGCTGGGCGTGCCGCGGGTGGCGATCGGCGGCATCACCCCGGACAATGGCGCAGCGCTGGTCGATGCCGGCGCCGACCTGCTCGCGGTCATCAGCGGCGTCTATGCCGCGCCCGACCCGCTCGCTGCCGTCCAGGCCTATCGCGCCTGCTTCCGCTGACGCACCCCCCGCTCTTCCACGGAATCGACATGAACCACGACCGCTCGCACGCCCTGTTCTCCCGCGCCCAGCAGCTCATTCCCGGCGGCGTGAATTCGCCGGTGCGCGCGTTCCGCTCGGTCGGCGGCGAGCCGTTCTTCGTGGCGCGCGCCGACGGCGCCTCTCTGTTCGATGTCGATGGCAACCGCTACATCGACTATGTCGGCTCGTGGGGCCCGATGATCGTCGGCCACAACCATCCGGCGGTACGCGAGGCGGTCGAGCGTGCGGTGCGCGATGGCTTGTCGTTCGGCGCGCCATGCGCAGCGGAAGTGACCATGGCCGAGACGATTACCGGCCTGGTGCCCTCGTGCGAGATGGTGCGGATGGTCAATTCCGGCACTGAAGCGACGTTGTCGGCGGTGCGGCTGGCGCGCGGCGCCACTGGCCGCAATCGCATCGTGAAATTCGAAGGCTGCTATCACGGCCACGGCGACTCGTTCCTGGTCAAGGCCGGCAGCGGCATGCTCACCCTGGGCGTGCCGACCTCGCCGGGTGTCCCCGCCGGCCTGAGCGAACTCACCGCCACCCTGAGCTACAACGATTTCGAAGGCGCTACCGCGTTGTTCGACGAGATCGGCGGCGAGATCGCCGCGGTAATCATCGAACCGGTGGTTGGCAACGCCAATTGCATCCCGCCGCTGCCCGGTTACCTGCAACACTTGCGCGAGCTGTGCACGCGTCACGGCGCACTGCTCATCTTCGACGAAGTGATGACCGGCTTCCGCGTCGCACTCGGCGGCGCGCAGGCGCATTACGACGTCAGCCCGGACCTGACCACTTTCGGCAAGATCATCGGCGGCGGCATGCCGGTAGGCGCGTATGGCGGCCGTCGCGAGCTGATGTCGCAGATCGCCCCGGCTGGCCCGATCTACCAGGCTGGCACCTTGAGCGGCAATCCAGTGGCGATGGCCGCCGGACTGGCGATGCTGCAGCTGGTGCAGGCACCGAATTTCCATCGCGACCTGACGCTGACCACCGCACGCCTGTGCGAAGGGCTGGAAGCGGCCGCCGGCGAAGCCGGCGTGGCGGTCACCACCAACCAGGTCGGAGCGATGTTCGGCCTGTTCTTCAGTAGCGAGAAAGTCAGCACTTACGCCCAGGCCACCGCGTGCGACATCCCGGCCTTCAACCGCTTCTTCCACGCCATGCTCGAACGCGGCGTGTTCCTGGCGCCGTCCGCCTACGAGGCCGGCTTTGTCTCCAGCGCGCATGACGCGGCGGTGATCGAGGACACGCTGAAGGCGGCGCGCGAAGCCTTCGCCGTGGTCGCGGCGGGCTGAGACGCGCTCAGGTACGCGAGAAGATCGCGATCACCGCATCGAGGTGCGCGGCCATCGCCTGCCGCGCGGCCTCGGCGTCGCGCTGCATCAGCGCTTCCAGCAACACGCGGTGCTCGGTTTCGGAACGTCGCGGCATGTCGGCCGGCGTATACAGGGCCTGCAGCCGCTGGAACAAGCTGCCGTAGCGGTGGCCCAGCAAGTGGCGCAGCAGCAAGGCATAGGCCGGATTGCCGCTGGCCTCGGCGATACGGATGTGGAACAGGCGATCGCCCGGATGGGTGCGCGAGCCTTCGAGGTTGTCGCGCACGTTGCGTTCGTAGGCTTCGGTTATCCCGGCCAACTGTTCGTCGGACGCATTGATTGCCGCCAGCGCGGCGGCTTCCGGCTCGACCAGCCGGCGCGCTTCCAGCAACGCGAATGGGGGCACCTCCCGCTCCAGGTCCTGGCCCAGGTCCAGCTCGGCGGCCAGTTCGGGATCGGTCTGCCAAGGCTCGGCGGCGTCGACCGCGGCGAGCTCGGCAGGCGCCAGCACTTCCACGCCGCTGCCCACGCGCACCCGCACCCGCCCGCCAATCTCCAGCGCGATCAACGCCTCGCGCACCGAGGTCCGGCTGACGCCCAGCAGCTTTGACAGCTCGCGCTCCGGCGGCAAATGACTGCCGGGCGGATACTCGCCGGCCTCGATCGCCGCGCGCAGTTGTTCGGCGATCTGCAGGTAGAGGCGGCGGTTCTGGATGGCCTGGATCGGCATGCGGGGCGGGTGTCCGGCTTCTGGTCGGCGAGGGAGGGCGGCGATTCTAGCGTGCCGTGGCGCGGCTACCGGCAAAGCCGTACCAGCACACCACCGCAAAGCACGCCGCCGGAACGGCGAAGGCAACGGTAATGCCGCGCGCATCGGAAATGGCACCCATCACGTACGGCGCGATGGCGCCACCGACAATCGACATGATCAACAGCGAGGCGCCGCGCTTGGTGCTGGCGCCGAGATCGCGCACGCCCAGGGCAAAAATGGTCGGGAACATGATCGACATGAAGAAGAACACGCCCAGCAGCGCCGGGATATAGACGTAGGGGCTGTCGCTAAACATCGCCACCAGCACCAGCGCGACGTTGGCCGCACCATAGCCGCCGAGCAGCTTGCCCGGCGCGACCACCGACATCAGCGCCGTGCCCAGGAAGCGCCCGGTCAGCAGCATCACCATCGCCACCGACAACAGATAGGCCGCCTGCTGCGAACCGATCGCGCCGCCGCGCGTGACGAAGTTGATGAAGAACGCGCCAATGCCCACCTGTGCGGCGACATAGAAAAACTGGGCCACCACCGCGAATACGAAATGACGCTGGCGCAGCAGTGGCACCGGTGCCGACGTGACGCCGACGCCTTCCTGCTTTTCGCGGATGTCCGGCAGCGTGGTGCGCCAGAACAGCACCGCCACCGCGACCACTACCACCGCGATGGCGACATAGACGGCGCGTACCGGATCGGTGCCGGAGGCTTCCGCCGGCGCGCTGCCGCGAAAGAACAGCAAGCCACCGAGCAGCGGACCCACGAACTGGCCCAGGCCATTGAACGATTGCGAGAGGTTCAAGCGGCGCGCGGCCGTAGCCGGCGCACCCAGCACGGTGACATACGGATTGGCGGCGGTCTCCAGGCAACCCAGGCCGCTGGCGATCACGAACAAGGCGAACAGGAACATCGGGTAGCTGGCCGCCGCGGTCGCCGGCACGAACAGCAATGCACCGGCCGCGTACAAGCCCAGGCCCAACAGGATGCCGGTCTTGTAGCCGAAGCGTTCCATCAGTGCAGCGGCCGGGAGTGCCCACAGGAAATAAGCGCCGAAGTAGGCCGCCTGAAGCAGGCCCGATTGGGCGTGCGAGACGTGCAGGGTTTCCTGAAAATGCTTGTTGAGCACATCCAGCAACCCGTAGGACAGGCCCCACATGAAGAACAGGCTGGTCACCAGGGCCAGCGCCAGCGTGTAGGCGCGGCGGCCGCCCTGCTGTCCTGCCACGGCTTGTCCGGACATCATTTGCATCGTTGTTTCCCTCCCAGGAAATCCCGCACGCTTGGCGGAAGGTTTTACGGTGGACCTGCGCTCAAGTCGCGGCGCGATCGAGATGGGTGTAGCCGCCATCGACGAACACCCACTGGCCGGTGGTGTGCGAAGCGCGCGGAGACAACAGGAAGACCACGCTGTCGGCGATTTCTTCCGGCGTGGTCATGCGATGGCCGAGCGGGATGCGCTCTTCGATCTTCTGCAGCTGCGCCTGCGGATCCTCGAAGCTCTGGATCCAGCGCTCGTAAAGCGGCGTCATCACCTCCGCCGGCACCACCGCGTTCACCCGCACGCCGCTGTCGGCCAGGGCCAGTGCCCATTCCCGGGTGAGCGAGAGCTGCGCGCCCTTGGCCGCGGTGTAGCCGCTGGTGCGACCTTGCCCGGTAACCGCGGTCTTGGAAGAAATGTTGACGATGGCCCCGCGCGCCGCACGCAGGTGCGTCTCGCAGTAATGCGCCATCACGTAGTAGTGGATGAGGTTGCGCTCGAGCGAGGCGACGAAGGCGTCGCGGCCGGCGTCCAGGCCGATGTTGTCGTTGGCACCGGCATTGTTGACCAGGCCGTCGATGCGGCCGAAGCGCGCCACGACCTGCTCGACCACGCCACGGCATGCAACCTCGTCGGCCAGTTCGGCGCGCAGAAACAGCGCTTGCGGCTGCAGCGGGTGCAGGCCGGCGATGAAGCCACCATCGTCATGGTGGCCCACCGCCACCGGGATGGCGCCTTCCTCGGCCAGGCGGCGGCTGATGGCCGCGCCAATGCCCGAAGCGCCACCGGTGACGATCACCACCTTGTCGCGCAATTGCAGATCCATGTTTGCCCTCCGGCGGGAACGACCTCAGTGCGTGGATAGCGCACTGAGGTAAATGGTGTGGGCGTTGCCGCCGAAGACCGCCGCGCGGCTGTCGGCTGACAGCGGTGCGGCCCACTCCTGGGCCAGCGCCAGCACTTGATCGAACGAGGCCGCAAGCTGGCACACGGGCCAGTCCGAACCGAACAGCAGGCGGTCGGCACCGAACAGCGCGAACACGGTATCGAGATGACGGCGGATGCCCGCCACATCCAGCGCGCCTTGCGCATCGCGGCCGGCCTCGGTCACCAGCCCGGACAACTTGACGCTGACGTGCGGCAGCGCGGCCAGCGCGCGCATCTGGTTCTCCCAGCGCGCGAAGGCGGCGATGTCGCCAGAGATGTCGGGCTTGCCGAGATGGTCGAGCACCAGCGGCGCGGCGCGGTGTCGTGCGCAGAACTCGATGGCCGCGTGCAACTGCTCATGCCGCAGCAGCACTTCGTACACCAGGCCAGCCTGTTGCACCGCCGCCACCCCGCGGTTGAACGCGGCATCGGCAAGGAACGCAGCAGGGTCGGGCTCGTCCTGGACCTGGTGGCGGATCCCCACCAACGGCCCCCGTGCCTGCCAGTGCGCCAGGCGCGCGGCGACATCGGGGCCACGCAGATCGACCCAGCCGATCACGCCGGCGATCCACTCGTTCTCGCGCGCCTGTTGCAGCAACCAGGCGGTATCGGCCTCGTCGCTTCGCGCCTGCACCGCGAGCGTGGCCTGCACGCCGTGGCGCTCGCGCAACTCGGCGTAGTCGGCCGGCAGCCAATCGCGCGCTAGCACTTCCATGCCCGGTCCAATCCAACTGTATTGGATCGGGTCGTAGCGCCAGAAGTGCTGGTGGGCGTCGATCAGCATGCTTGTGTGCTCAGCCGCGGAACAGATAGGTGTCCAGCGACTCGGGCTTCATCTCGATCGAGAAGCCCGGCGCGCTCGGCACCTGGTAGGCGGCGTCGCGGACCACGCACGGATCGATGAAATGCTCGTGCAGGTGGTCGACGTATTCGGTGACCCGGCCTTCGACGCTGCCGGCCACGCACAAGTAATCGATCATCGCCAGGTGCTGCACGTACTCGCACAGGCCCACGCCACCGGCGTGCGGGCACACGACCTTGCCGTACTTGGCCGCCATCAGCAGCACTGCGAGGATCTCGTTGACGCCGCCGAGGCGGCAAGCGTCGATCTGCACCACGTCGATCGCATCGCGGGTGATGAACTGCTTGAACAGGATGCGGTTCTGGCACATTTCGCCGGTGGCGACCTGGATCGGTGCGATCGCCTGGCGGATCGCACGATGCGCCTCGATATCGTCCGGGCTGGTCGGCTCTTCGATGAACCACGGCTTGGCGAAGGCCAGCGCCTTGACCCAGTCGATGGCGGTGCTTGTCTCCCACACCTGGTTGGCGTCGATCATCAGCTGGCGGTCCCAGCCGATCACCTCGCGGGCAATGCCGACGCGGCGGATGTCGTCGTCCAGGTTGGCGCCGACCTTGAGCTTGATGTGGTTGTAGCCTTCATCGATCGCTTCCTGGCACAGGCGGCGCAGCTTGTCGTCGCTGTAGCCGAGCCAGCCGGCCGAGGTGGTGTAGCAGGGATAGCCGCGCTCGCGCAGGCGGGCCAGGCGCTCGGCCTTGCCGGGTACCTGCGCGCGCAGCAGTTCCAGGGCTTCGTCCGGGGTAATGCAATCGGTGAGGTAGCGGAAGTCGATGCAGCGGACGAACTCCTCCGGGCTCATGTCCGCCACCAGCTGCCACACCGGCTTGCCCGCGGCCTTGGCCCACAGGTCCCACACCGCATTGACCACCGCGCCGGTGGCCAGGTGGATCGCGCCCTTGTCCGGACCGATCCAGCGCAACTGACTGTCGGCGGTGACATGGCGCCAGAACTTGCCCATGTCCGCGGCGATGTCGTCCAGCCGCAGGCCGACCACCAGGTGTTCCATCGCCTTGATCGCCGCGCAGCAGATCTCGTTGCCGCGGCCAATCGTAAAGGTCAGGCCGTGGCCTTTCAGCGCCGGGTTGTCGGTGTCGAGGATGACGTAGGCGGCCGAGTAGTCCGGGTCCGGATTCATCGCATCCGAACCATCCAACTGTTGCGAAGTCGGGAAGCGCACGTCGAGCACGCGCATGCCGGTGATCGTGGTGCCGGTAATGCTCATGCCTGGACAACCTGCTGTCGCTGTTCGCCGAGGCCTTCGATGCCCAGGCGGATGACCTGGCCCGCACGCAGGTACACCGGCGGCTTCTGGCCCATGCCCACGCCCGGCGGCGTGCCGGTGGAAATGACATCGCCCGGCTGCAGGCTCATGAAACGGCTGAGGTAGGAGATCAGGAACGGCACCTGGTACACCATGGTCGCGCTGGAACCCTCCTGGTAGCGATGGCCGTCCACTTCGAGCCACATCTTCAGCGCCTGAGGATCGGGCACCTCATCGGCGGTGACCAGCCACGGGCCGGTCGGGCCGAAGGTGTCGCAGCCCTTGCCCTTGTCCCAGGTGCCGGAACGTTCGAGCTGGAACTCGCGCTCGGAGACGTCGTTGATGACGCAATAGCCGGCGACGTGGGCGAGTGCGTCTGCCTCGTCGATGTAGTGGCCGCCCTTGCCGATCACCACGCCCAGTTCCACTTCCCAATCGGTCTTGCTCGAACCGCGCGGAATTTCGACATCGTCGTTCGGCCCGATCACCGCACTGGTCCACTTGTTGAACACCACCGGCTCGGGCGGCACCGTGGCGCCGGTTTCGGCGGCGTGGTCGGAATAATTCAAGCCAATGCAGACGAACTTGCCGATCTTGCCGACGCACGCGCCCAGGCGCGGCGCACCTTCCACCAGCGGCAGGCTGCTCGGATCGAGCGCGGCCAGGCGAGCGAGACTTTCCGGCAGCAGTGCATCACCGGCGATGTCGGGCACATGCGCGGACAGATCGCGCAACTGGCCCTGCGCATCGAGCAGGGCGGGCTTTTCCTGGCCCTTGGGGCCGTAACGCAGCAACTTCATCGCAAGACTCCTGTGGGGGAAGACAGCCGGTCAGTTCGACCAGCCACCGTCGATCAATTGGGTGGTGCCGGTGGTGAAGGCCGACTCGTCGCTGGCCAGATACGTGGCCAGCAGCGCGATCTCCTCGGCGCGACCGACCCGGCCCATCGGCTGGCGCGCGACAAACGCAGCGCGTACCTGTTCCACCGGCACGTTCTGCTCGGCCGCCTGCGCGGCGATGCGCTGCTCCAGCGACGGCGACTCCACCGTGCCCGGGCAGATCGCGTTGCAGCGGATGCCCTGGCCGACGAAATCGGCGGCAATCGCCTTGCTCATGCCGATCACAGCCGCCTTGGTGGTGCTGTAGGCGAAACGATTGGGCACGCCCTTCACGCTGGAGGCGGCCGACGACATGTTGATGATCGAACCACCGCCGCGAGCCAGCATGCCGGGCAGCAGCGCCTTGATCAGGCGGTACATCGAAGTCACGTTGAGCTCCCAGGCAAAGGCCCAGTCGCCCTCACTGCACTCGGCAATGCTGCCGGCATGCACATAGCCGGCGCAATTGAACAGCACATCGAACGCCTGCGGCCCAGCGTGGGCCGTGGCCAGCGCCTGGATCGCCGCGGCATCGGTGACATCGAGCACCTGCGTGCGCAACGCGCCGCCCGCCTCCGCCTGCAACGCCGCCAGCGCATCGGCATTGATATCCGTCGCCAGCACCTGCGCGCCCTCGCGCGCGAACAACAATGCCGTCGCCCGGCCGATGCCCTGCCCGGCCGCCGTCACCAGCGCCGTCTTGCCTTTCAATCGCATGCAACCCTCCCCTCCGGACGGGCTGTCCAGTGGCTGGACCAATTTCTACTCCGAGCAGGGCGCGCTTGGCAATGCCACAAACGTCATAGCGGCCGGCGGCGAATCGCATATCGTCCGTGTGATCAATGGCTTAGGTGGAAGCTAGCCCATAATCGGCAGATGGCCCCACAACTCCCGCCCCGCACCCTGCTGCTCGACTTCGACGGCGTCCTGGCCCACTACAGCCGCCCGGCCCGGCTCGCCCGGCTGGCCGACCACGCCGGCTGCGCTGCCAGCGACGTACACCAGGCCCTGTTCGTCTCCGGCCTGGAAACCGCCTACGACGCAGGCGAGCTGGAGACCGTCGAATACCTGGACAGGCTGGGCCGAGCGATAGGCCGCGCGATAGACGAAGACACCTGGATCGCGGCCCGCATCGCCGCTTGCCGCCCCTTCGCCGCCACCGTGGAAACCGCCACACGCCTGGCAAGCAAAATGACCATAGCGATCCTGACCAATAACGGCCCGCTGATGGCCCGCGCCATCGAGCAGATCGTGCCGACACTGGCGCCGGCCCTGGAAGGACGCATCTTCTACAGCGCCCAATTCAGCGGCCGCAAACCGCAGCGCGAAATATTTCAACGAGCGCTCGAAACGATGGACGCAGCACCGCAGCAAACCCTCTTCATCGACGACCTCTTCGTCAACGTACAAGGCGCCCGAACCGCCGGCCTGCACGCAGAAACCGCACACGACGAACGCAGCTTCCGCCGCGTAATGACGCGCTACAAACTAGCCGACTGAGCCCGCGCCGCGGCCTTGCTTTTGCTTTTGCTTTTCTCTCCCCCCACACCCAGCGATGGTCCATCGGGCGTTCGGGGGCAGGCCCTTTCCGGGACCCTTGGCGACATGGATGTCGCCACGGAGCCCCCAGGGATGGGTTCACGGCGTGTCCCGGAAAGGGCCTGCCCCCGGACGCCGCGCGCCAACAAAAAAACAACAACGCTCTTACCGACCAACCCCTGCCAAAAACCGCAAAATCGCCTTCCGCATCAACCCCAACCCCTCAGCAACCTCAGCATCGCTAATATTCAAAGCCGGCACAAACCGCAACACATCCGGCCCCGCCTGCAACGCCAACAACCCCTCCGCCGCCGCCGCGTCCAGAATCGCCCCCGCCTGCCCCGCATACGCCGGCGCCAACACCGCGCCCAGCATCAAGCCGCGGCCGCGCACCTGCGAAAACACGCCGGTGTCCGAACCAATCTTCTCCAAGCCCGCGCGCAACGCAGCCGACTGGCGCGACACATTCGTCGCAATCTCCCGCGAAGCCAGCTTGCGCAACGCCACCCGCGCCACCGCCGCCGCCAACGGATTGCCGCCGAACGTGGTGCCGTGCGCGCCGAACTGCATCGTCTCGGCCACCTTTGGGCCGGCCAAACACGCACCGATCGGGAACCCGCCGCCCAACGCCTTTGCCAGCGTCACGATGTCCGGCGTCGCCTCGTCCTGCCAGAACGCAAACAACGTACCGGTGCGCCCCATGCCGGACTGGATCTCGTCGAGCACCATCAACGCACCATGGTGATCGCACAGTTCGCGAACGCGACGCAGGAAGCCCGGCTTGGCCGGCATTACCCCGCCCTCGCCCTGCACCGGCTCCAGCATCACCGCGGCGACATCGCCAGCAGCCATTGCCGCTTCCAGCTGGGTTTCATCGTTGAACTCGCAATAACGGAAGCCCCCCGGCAACGGCTCGTAACCCTCCTGGTACTTCGGCTGCGCGCCGGCCGTGACCGCTGCCAGCGTGCGCCCATGGAAGCTGCCGCGGAAGGTGACGATCACCCGCTGCTGCGGCGGCCGCCCCTGGCTGCTGGCCCACTTGCGCACCAGCTTGATCGCGCATTCGTTCGCCTCGGTGCCGGAATTGCACAGGAACACTCGCTTGGCAAAACGCGATGCATCGACCAATTCCTCGGCCAGGCGCAGCGGCGGCTCGCTATAAAAGACATTGCTGGTGTGCCAGAGCTTGCCGGCCTGCTCCACCAGCGCTGCGTGCAGGTCCGGATCGTTGTGGCCGAGGCCGCAGACCGCGATACCGGCGGCCAGGTCGAGGTACTCGCGGCCTTCGCTGTCCCACAGGCGCACGCCTTGGCCGCGCTCCAGCACGACCTGGCGCGGGCGGTACACCGGCAGGTAGTAGTGGGACAGGGACAGCAGCTGGTCGGTGTTTTCGGTCATGGCGGCGGGCGCGGCGGGTCTGGCGGAAGAGTGGCGCATTCTCGCGCATTCGAGCCGGGTCCGGGGGAACACCGGCCGGCCACCGCTGCTCGGGCACAATGGGCGCATGCGACCGCTTACCGACCCACAACTCAATCCCGCCACCGACAGCGGCTGGCGCCGGCACTGGTTCGACATCATCTACCGCCACGACAGCCGGCCCGAACGCAATTTCGACCTGCTGCTGATCTACGCCATCCTCGCCAGCATCCTGGTGGTGATGATCGATAGCGTGCAGTCGATCCACCAGCGCTGGTCGGGGTGGTTCTACATCGTCGAGTGGGCCTTCACGATCGCCTTCACTGCCGAATATGTGTTGCGACTGGCGGTGGTCAAACGACCGCTACGCTACGCGGTGAGCCTGTGGGGGCTGATCGACCTGGCCTCGATCCTGCCGACCTATCTCTCGCTGTTCATCCCCGGCGCGCAAAGCCTGTTGGTGGTGCGCGTGCTGCGCATCCTGCGCTTGTTCCGCATCCTCAAGCTCACCCGCTATGTCGAGGAAAGCGGAATCCTGATGCAGTCGCTGTGGCGCAGCAGGCGCAAGGTGCTGGTGTTCCTGTTCACCGTGTTGACGGTCACGGTGATCGCCGGCGCGCTGATGTACGTGATCGAAGGCCCGGACAACGGCTACACCAGCATCCCGACCAGCATGTACTGGGCAATCGTGACGATGGCCACGGTCGGCTTCGGCGACGTGGTGCCGCAGACCACGCTCGGGCGCTTCGTGACCTCGGTGCTGATCCTCATCGGCTACAGCATCATCGCCGTCCCAACCGGCATCTACACGGCCGAACTGGCGAGCAGCCTGCGCGAAGCCGAGGACGCGCATCGCCACGACAACCGCGGCTGCCCCGCGTGCGGTCTCGAAGGCCATGACCGCGATGCTCAATACTGTCGTCGGTGCGGCGGGCCGCTGCCGGCGGTGCTCAATCCGCTGCCGCCGGTGGGCTAGTCGAGGAACAGGTCCGGCAGCAACGGCGCGCCGGGGTCCACGGCATAGCCGGACAGTTCGCTGATGCCGGCTTGCGCCAGCACTTCGTCGTCGATCAGGAACTGGCCACTGAAGCCCTGCGCCGGCCGCGTGAGGACCGCATGCGCGGCGTCGGCGATGATCTCGGGCCGGCGCGCGTTGCGCAGGTCGACGCCGGGAATCATGTTCAGCGCATCGGTGGCAATCAGGGTGCGCGGCCACAGCGCATTGACGGCCACGCCCTGCGGGCCGAACTCGGCCGCCAGCCCCAGCGTGACGAAGCTCATGCCCATCTTCGCCAGGGTATAGCCGGTATGCGGTGCCCACCACTTCGGGTCGAGCGACGGCGGCGGCGCCAGGGTGAGGATGTGCGGATTCGGCGCCTGCAACAGATGCGGCAGGCACGCCTGCGCGCACAGGAAGCTGCCGCGTGCGTTGACCTGCTGCATCAGGTCGAAGCGCTTCATCGGCGTGTCCAGCGTGCCGCGCAGCCAGATCGCGCTGGCGTTGTTGACCAGGATGTCGATGCCGCCGAACGTATCGACGGCTGCGGCCACCGCGGCCTGCACCTGGTCTTCCTCGCGGATGTCGCATTTGAGCGCCAGGCCCTGGCCGCCGGCCGCGTTGACCGCTTCGGCGGCGCTATGGATCGTACCGGGCAGTTTCGGATTGGGCACCGAAGACTTTGCGGCGATAGCGACATTGGCGCCATCACGCGCGGCACGCAGCGCAATGGCCAGGCCGATGCCGCGCGAGCCACCGGTGATGAAGAGGGTCTTGCCGGCGAGTGAGGTCATGGCAGCAGCACGCGGGTTCGGGAAGCGCATTGTAGGAGCGGCTTCAGCCGCGAGGCGAGGACTTCGCCGGTCACGGCTTCGGACCTTGGCCTTCGTTATCTTCCCAATGCAATACGCGCCGTGTCACAAACCGATACACCGGCTTGCCAGTGCGGAACCACAGGTCGCGCACCCAGGAGTGGCGCTTGAGCAGGCGGCGTTCCACCGGGGTGAGGGCGTGGCCGCAGTACATGCGCTTGTGCTTGAGCAGGTGACGCAGGTCCTCACGCGCCAGCAGGCGCATCCAGCGCGCGCGCGGATTGCCGCACAGCGCGAGCTGGAAGTCGATCAACGCCGGGGAACCATCTTCGCGCACCAGCCAGTTGGCTTCCTTGGCCAGGTCGTTGTGCGCCACGCCATGCCGGTGCAGCTGCTGCAGCAGGCGCCGCGCGGCGTGGAAGTAGGCCACGTCGCCGCGCGGCGGCCGCAGGTACATCGCATGGCCATCGAGGAAGCTGCGGTCCAGGTAGGTACCGTCCCAGCCAATCAGGTGCGGGGTAGCGGCGATGCCCTGCAGATGGCGCAATGCGCGGGCCTCGCGGTGCGCCAGGTACCACGCCGGCAGGCGCAACCACCACGGCGAGGCCGTGAGGTCGCGACGCACGAATACCCGCTCGGCCGTGCGCACCAGCAAGATGCGGCCAAAACTGTCGGACTTGAGCGCTTCGGCGCCGGCGGGCAGGGAGGGCATGGCGCATTGTAGGCCGACGTTGACGCTGTCGGCTCAGGTGGCGCCTCCTATAATCGCGGCATGAACTCTCCCTGGATCGACGCCACGCTGGAGTGGATCGGCACCCACCCCGCATTGGCGGGCGGCGTCATCTTCGCAATCGCCTTCTGCGATGCGGTGATCGTGCTCGGTGCGATCGTGCCTGCCCTGCCCTTGTTGTTCGCGATCGGCGTGCTGATCGGCCTGGGCCAGATATCCGGCCCGTATGCGGTGGCCTGCGCGGCCTTGGGCGCCTTCGCCGGCGATGCGCTCAGCTATTGGATCGGGCATCGCTGGGGCAACCGACTGCGCGGGTTCTGGCCCTTTCGGCGCTATCCGCAATTGCTCGACCGTGGCGAAGTGATGTTCCGCCGCAATGCCTTCAAAAGCATCCTGGTGGCGCGCTACGTTGGCGCAATCCGGCCGTTCGTCCCGGCCATCGCCGGCATGGCGCACATGCCGCTGCGGCGTTACCTCATCGCCAGCGGGCTGGCCGCGCTGTCCTGGGCACTGCTGTTCCTGGTACCAGGCTGGGTGTTGGGAACCGCCTACGATGCAGTGGCCGCGGTGGCTGGACGCCTGTTCGTGGTGACCTCGTTGCTGGCGGTGGTGCTGGGACTGGTGTGGGCGTTCGTGCTGTATGGCTATCGCTGGTCGGCCGCGCACCTGGACTCGTTGCTGGCACGGGCACTGGACTGGTCGCACCGGCATCCGGTGCTGGGCAACTGGTCGGTGGATGTCTTCGATCCGCGGCGGCGCGAGTCGGTACCGCTGGCGGTGCTGGCGCTGATGCTGCTGCTGTTGGGCTGGGGCTGGTTCGTGCTGCTGATGGTGGTGCTGGCGCATGGCGAACCGCTGGGCGTCGACCTGGCGGTGCACGACCTGATGCTGGCCTTGCGCAACCCACTGGCGGACTACCCGATGGTCGCCCTGGCCTCGCTCGGCGACTGGCAGATCCTGCTGCCCGCCATCGCCGTGGCGATGGGTTACCTGTTATGGCGGCGGCGCTGGATGTCGGTCGCGCACTGGCTGGCGGCACTGGCGTTCGGCCTGGCGCTGACCAAGCTGCTGGGCACCACCGTGCATGTGGTCAGGCCGCCGGCCGCCAGCAGCGGCTTTGGCTTTCCCTCGGTGGCGGTCACCATGGCCACCATTAGCTTTGGCTTTTTCGCCGTGCTGATCGCGCGCGAGTTGCCCGGCCGCAGCCGCGTCTGGCCTTACCTGGTGTGCGGGGCGGTGGTGTCGGTCATTGGTTTCGCGCGGTTGTACCTGGGCGCGCATTGGCTCAGCGATGTGGTCGGCGGCATGTTGTTCGGTACGTTCTGGTTGCTGGTGCTGGGCATCGCCTATCGCCGCCGTTTCAACCGCTCGTTCTGGGTCAAGCCGGTGGCCTGGCTGTTCTACGGCACCTTCGCCGTGGCCGCGGTACTGCTGGCGCCCCGGCACCTGGAAGCCAAGCTGGTGAAATTCGAGCCGCCGCATCCGGTGCGCCTGCAGTTGGACAGCGGCGCGTGGTGGGCGTGGCAGTGGCGCGCACTGCCGGCGCGGCGCAACGAGTTCGACGATGCCCAGCGCTGGCCGCTGGACGTGCAGGTGGCCGGACCGCTCGCGCCCTTGCAACAGAAGCTGGAAGCGGCCGGATGGCGCGCGCAGCCGCAGGCGGGCTGGCAGCAGGCCTTGTCACTGCTCGACAGCAAAGCCTCGCCGACCGAGGTGCCGGTGTTGCCGGCTACCCTCGATACGCAGGTCGAATCGCTGTTGCTGGTGCGCCCGGGCGCACGCGCCGATGAGGTCCACGTGCTGCGACTGTGGCCGGCGGCAGTCAAGCTGGCGCCGGGCGAGCGCCCGCTGTGGATCGGCAGCACCCAGACACTGCGCTTTGATCGGCACTTTGGGCTCGTGGGCCTGTGGCGGCCGTTGCCCGATGTCGATCCCGCGCTGGATGCACTGCAGTCCTCGCTCGAAGGCACGAGTTGGCGCCTCGATTACCGCCCGCGCAGTGGCATGCCGGTGGTGTTGATCGATACCTCGCCGCCCTGAGTCGCGCGCGGGGTGGTCCCTAGGCCAGGGACAGCGCGATCACGGTATCCACGACAGCAACAGGTCCAGCCGCGCATGCGGATCGTCCTGCTGCAGCAGCGACAAGCGCTGGGATTCGGTAAGTGGCAGCAATTCGGCCAGCCGCCAACCGACCCACGCGGCCTGGTCCAGTTGCGCCGGGGAACTCGCGGCGTATTGCGCGCCGGCTTGCTCGATCAAGCGTTCAAGCAGGATCGCCAGCAGCGCGTGCTCGGGCCGCAGCTCGTCGTCGTTGTCGGGTTCGCGCCAGTGCACCTCGCCGACCACCAGGCCGTTGTCGCGTACGCGCGTGCGTTCGACGTGGAAGCGCCTCGCGCCACGCAGGCGCAACACCAGCACGCCATCGGCGCCCATGTCGAAATCCTCGATCCGGGCTTCGGTGCCGAACGCGGCGGGTACGGCCGGCGCGCCGACTTCATGCCCTTCGAGAATCAGGCAAACACCGAAACCGGTACCGTGGTGGCTGCAATCGCGCACCAGGTCGAGGTAGCGGCGCTCGAACACCCGCAAGCCGAGGCTGGCGCCAGGCACCAGCACCGCATGCAGCGGGAACAGCGGCAATTGTGCGATGTCTTCGGGCGCGGTCATGGCGCGGCGGACGATCCCTGCAGGAAACGCCGCGGTGCGCCATCGAAGCCGCCGTTGGACATGAACACCACGTGGTCACCCGGCTGCGCCACTTCGCCCAGCGCCTGCAACAACGCATCGGCATCGCCGACGACGCGCGACTGGCCGCGCACGCGCGCCAGTATCGGCGCCGCGTCCCAATGCAATTCGGGCCGATGCAGGAACACGACCGCGTCGGCGGCATCTAGCGAAGGCGCCAACGCTTCGGCATGCGCGCCCATGCGCATGGAATTGCTGCGCGGTTCCATCGCCACCACGATCCGCGCCTGGCCGACGCGGGCGCGAAGGCCCTCCAGCGTGGTTGCGATGGCAGTGGGGTGGTGGGCGAAGTCGTCGTACACGGTGATGCCATCGCGCACGCCGAGCCATTCCAGCCGGCGCTTGACGCTGCGGAATTCGCGCAAGGCGCCGATGACACTGGCCGGATCCACGCCCACCGCGTGCACGGCCGCCAAGGCGGCCAAGCCGTTGAGAACATTGTGGCGGCCGAGCAGCGGCCACTCGACCACGCCGATCTCCACGCCACGATGCACGACCGCGAAGCGGCTACCGTCGGCGGCCAGCAAGCGTGCACTCCACTCCAGCGCCGGGTCCAGGCCGAAGCGCTCGACGGGAGTCCAGCAGCCCATGGCCAGCACTTCGGCCAAGCGCGCGTCCTCGCCATTGACGATCAGCCGGCCGTTGCCCGGCACGGTGCGGACCAGGTGGTGGAACTGGCGCTGGATCGCGGCCACGTCCGGGAAAATGTCGGCGTGGTCGTATTCGAGGTTGTTGAGGATGGCCACGCTGGGCCGGTAATGGACGAACTTGCTGCGCTTGTCGAAGAACGCGGTGTCGTACTCGTCGGCCTCGACCACGAATTCGCGCCCCTGGCCCAGGCGCGCGGAGACGCCGAAGTCCTCGGCCACCCCGCCGATCAGGAAGCCAGGCTGGCGCCCGGCCGCTTCCAGCAGCCAGGTCAGGATGGTGGTGGTGGTGGTCTTGCCGTGCGTGCCGGCTACCGCCAGGGTGGCGCGGCCCGGCAACACGCGTTCGGCCAGCCATTGCGCGCCAGAGGTGTAGCGCATCCCCCGGTCCAGTACCGCTTCGACCGCGGCATTGCCACGCGACAGCGCGTTGCCGACGACCACCTCGTCGCAATCGGCCGAGACATTTGCCGGTTCGTAGCCCTGGGCCAGGGCGATGCCCAGTTTTTCCAGCTGGGTGGACATCGGCGGATAGATCGCCTGGTCGCTACCCTCGACGATGTGGCCCAGCTCGCGCGCCAGGGCGGCCACGCCCCCCATGAAAGTCCCGGCGATGCCGAGGATGTGGATTTTGCTCATCCGCCGATTGTCTCCGATCGCGCCGCGGCCGCCCATGGTCGGCGGGGCGCTGCAGCGTGCCCAGGGGTGTCAGGAAATGACCGGAGGGTTGTCGGGAACTTCCCGATATCGACCGCTGAACTGCTCAGTCACAATACTGAACGCCAGCCGCAGCATCCCACTCTGGTCCTACTCCCCAAGAGGCCAATCCCCAGGGAGCTCATGTTGCGGGGCTCTGAGCAAGCCTGACCGCTGGCGCTTATTTGAAATCAGACCCCGGTACCGCATTGCGGTACCGGGGCTTTTTCGTTCGCGGCCAATGCCGCTGCGCGGGCTTGGCCCCCAAAGTTTGCTGCGCAAACTTCGGGCCCCAGCTTCTGCCTTGCCTATCCCCCGCGCCTGCGGCGCGTCCCCCTTAACAGAAGGGGGGCTCCCCCCGGGGCATGGTGGGGCTTATCGAGCGAGGGCCGCGGTGATGCGTTCGAGGACTTCTTCCAGCGAGCCCACGCCATCGACCCGGGCCAGCAGGCCGCGTTCGGCGAAGAAGCCGATGACCGGGGCGGTCGAGTCGTTGTAGACCTGCAGGCGCTTGCGCACCGATTCGGGGTTGTCATCGTCGCGGCCTTCGGCCTTGGCGCGGCCAGCGATGCGCTCCACCAGCAGGTCGGTGCCGACGTCGAGCTGGATCACCGCGTCCAGCGGCTGGCCGATCTTGGCCAGCAGGCCGTCCAGCGCCGAGGCCTGGGCCAGGTTGCGCGGATAACCGTCGAGGATGAAGCCGTTGGCCACGTCGGCGTGGCTCAAGCGCGATTCGAGCATGCCGAGCAGGATCTGGTCCGAGACCAGGTCGCCGCGGGCCATGACTTCCTTGGCCTGCAGGCCCAGCGGGGTGCCGGCGGCGACTTCGGCGCGCAACAGGTCGCCGGTGGAAATGTGGGGAATGCGCAGCTTTTCCTTGAGTCGGGCCGCCTGGGTGCCCTTGCCCGAACCGGGCGGTCCCAACAGAACCAGTCGCATCATGTAACTCCAGAGAGATAAAACAGAGGAAAACGGGCGGTGTGGGAGGGGCGTGCCGGGCGGCCGCGCTGCACCGCAATACACGCACTTTACCGCATCCGGGTAATGTCCCCGCAACGTCCAACCGCTACAGGAGTCGGCCCCCATGGCCCCAGGCACCCTGCTCTACGCGCAGTCCGGCGGTGTCACCGCCGTCATCAATGCCACCGCAGCGGCGGTCATCGGCGAGGCCCGCACACGCAAGGTCAAGGTGCTCGCCGCCCGTAACGGCATCCTCGGCGCGCTGCGCGAGGACCTGATCGACACCAGCAAGGAAAGCGCCGCGACGATCCGCGCGCTGGCGCACACACCCGGCGGTGCATTTGGTTCGTGCCGCTACAAGCTCAAGTCGATCGAGGCCGACCGCGCCAAGTACGAACGCTTGCTGGACGTACTGCGCGCCCACGATGTGCGCTACTTCCTCTACAACGGCGGCAACGATTCGGCCGACACCGCGTGGAAGGTCTCGCAGCTGGCGCAAGCGTTCGACTACCCGCTGCATTGCATCGGCGTGCCGAAGACCATCGACAATGACCTGGCGGTGACCGATGCCTGCCCGGGTTTCGGCTCGGCGGCCAAGTACACCGCGGTGTCGGTGCGCGAGGCGGCACTGGACGTGGCGGCTATGGCCGAAACGTCGACCAAAGTATTCGTCTACGAAGCCATGGGCCGCCACGCCGGCTGGCTGGCCGCGGCGGCCGGGTTGGCCGGGCAAAACCCCGACGACGCCCCGCAGATCATCCTGCTGCCCGAGCGCGCGTACGACGAGGAAGCCTTCCTGGCGCAGGTGCGCAAGGTGGTCGAGCGTGTGGGCTGGTGCGTGGTGGTGGCCAGCGAAGGCATCCAGAACGCCGACGGCCAGTTCGTCGCCGATGCCGGCGGGATCAAGGATTCGTTTGGCCACACCCAGCTCGGAGGCGTGGCCTCCTACCTGGCCGGACGGGTGAAGCAGGCGCTGGGCTACAAGGTGCATTGGACCCTGCCCGACTATCTGCAGCGCTCGGCGCGGCACCTGGCCTCGCATACCGACTGGGCCCAGGCGCAGGCGGTCGGCAAGGCCGCGGTGCGCTACGCGCTGGAAGGCCGCAATGCGGTGATGCCGGTGATTGTTCGCACCAGCGATGCGCCGTACCGCTGGCGGATCGAGCCGGCACCGCTGGCCAAGGTGGCCAACCATGAGAAGAAGATGCCGCCTGGCTTCATCCGCAAGGATGGCTTCGGCATCACCGAGCGCGCGCGACGCTACCTGCAGCCGCTTATCCAGGGCGAGGCGCCGCTGCCTTACGGACGTGACGGTTTGCCCAAGTACGTCACCCTGAAGAACGTTGCGGTGGCGCGCAAGCTACCGGCCTGGGAGGAGTAACCAGAAAGGCCAGCGCTGTCATCCACGTTGCGGCGGCCTTACCCAGGTCATCGCGTCAGGAACAGGGCTTGCCTTCCATTTGCATCTGCGCGGTATAGCTGCCGATCTTCGGCATCTTGCCGCTGGCTGCTTGTTGCTTGGCATCCTGCAGATAGATGCGGGCCTGGCCCTGGCCGTCGAGTTCCGGCGGCTGGTTGTCGGCCGGCAGTCGCCACACGCGCACCACCGCGGTCTGCGCCGGGCAGCCGGCATTCGGCACCCGGATCACATCGTTGAGTTTCCAGCCCTTGGCCACGTCCGGCGCCGCCTGCAGGTAGTCGACGAAGCGCGCCCGCGGCTGGCAGCTGGGACTGCTGCGCACCACCGAGAACCGGTAAGGCTCCGCCGCCTGGCCGGTAAACACGCCTTCAAGCCGGGCACAGGCTTCGGGGATTTGCCGCAGCGTATGCAGCGTGCCGATAGCCTGCGGCGCGCCCGTGGGGCGCTGAAGTTCCGGCGCGCTTTCCGCCGCCACGGCGACCGGGCCGAGCAACAACAGGGCAACGCAGTACCAGGAGGATGCAGCCATCGTGAAGCTCCTCGATCACAAGTGGGCGCAGCCTGTCATGCAGCATCTGAACATCGCGCCAAGACACACGCAGACGCGCGCGGCCACGCATGGACGGCTGGTACCGGACCCTGCCACTTGCCAACGTCCCCCCGGCAGTGGCAGTGCGTCTACCCGCCGGGCATACTCGGGCCACATCCAGGGCAGTTCGAACATCGTGGCGTACGCTTGCGGCCAGGCGGCTGAAACAACGTTCCCGTAGTTCCGCTCATCCGTTCGCCCACGCTCCCCCTGTTCGTCCTTGTACCGGGCGATATCCACATCCTTGGGAGGGGTCATGCTGGAACAATACGGGTTGGTGCTGGCGTTGGGCTGTGCGTTGCTGGCGATTCTCTACGGCATCGTGTCCGCACGCTGGATCCTGAAACAGCCGGCGGGCAATGAACGCATGCAGCAAATCGCCGCGGCGATCCAGGAAGGCGCACGTGCCTACCTCAACCGGCAATACCTCACCATCGGCGTGGCCGGCGTCGTGTTGTTCGTGCTGGTGGGCCTGTTCCTGAGTTGGTACACGGCGATCGGGTTTGCGATCGGCGCGGTGCTCTCGGGCCTGGCCGGGTACATCGGCATGAACGTATCGGTTCGCGCCAACGTGCGCACCGCCGAAGCGGCGCGGCATGGGGTGAGCAAGGCATTGGACGTGGCGTTCCGCGGCGGCGCGATCACCGGCATGCTGGTGGTCGGCATGGGCCTGCTCGGCGTGGCCGGCTACTACGGCGTACTGCAGCAGATGGGCCTGCCGCTGGAGCAGAACCTGCACGCGCTCGTGGGCCTGGCGTTTGGCTCTTCGCTGATCTCCATCTTCGCCCGCCTCGGTGGCGGCATCTTCACCAAGGGCGCCGACGTTGGTGCCGACCTGGTCGGCAAGGTCGAAGCCGGCATTCCCGAGGACGACCCGCGCAACCCGGCGGTGATCGCCGATAACGTCGGCGATAACGTCGGCGACTGCGCCGGCATGGCCGCCGACCTGTTCGAGACCTACGCGGTCACGGTGATCGCGACGATGCTGCTCGGCAGCCTGATGGTGGCCGAGGCCGGCCCGCACGCGGTGCTGTATCCGCTGGTACTCGGCGGCGCTTCGATCATCGCTTCGATCATCGGTGCGGCTTTCGTCAAGGCCAAGGCCGGCGGTTCGATCATGGGCGCGCTGTACAAAGGGTTGATCGTCTCCGGCGTACTGGCCGCAATCGCCTACTGGCCGATCACCCGTGCGCTGATGGGCGAGAACACCCATGGCGCCAACGCCATCTATGCCTGCGCGCTGATCGGCCTGGTGTTGACCGGGTTGATCGTGTGGATCACCGAGTACTACACCGGCACCGACTACAAGCCGGTGCAGCACGTGGCCCAGGCCAGCACCACCGGCCACGGCACCAACATCATCGCCGGGCTCGGCGTGTCGATGAAGTCCACGGCCCTGCCGGTGATCGCGGTTTGCGCGGCGATCTGGGGCGCGTTCCACTTCGGCGGCCTGTACGGCATCGCCATTGCCGCCACGGCGATGTTGTCGATGGCCGGCATGGTGGTCGCGCTGGATGCTTACGGCCCAATCACCGACAACGCAGGCGGCATCGCCGAGATGGCCGAGCTGCCGCCCGAAGTGCGCGCGGTCACCGACCCGCTCGACGCGGTCGGCAACACCACCAAGGCGGTGACCAAGGGATACGCGATCGGCTCGGCCGCGCTGGCGGCGCTGGTGCTGTTCGCCGACTACACCCACAACCTGCAGGCCGCGCATCCCAATGAGGTCTTTACCTTCGACCTCTCCGACCACTACGTCATCATCGGCCTGCTGATCGGCGGACTCATCCCTTATCTGTTCGGCGCGATGGCGATGGAAGCAGTGGGCCGCGCGGCCGGTGCGGTGGTCGAGGAAGTGCGGCGGCAGTTCCGCGAGATCCCCGGGATCATGCAGGGCACCGCCAAGCCGCAGTACGACCGCGCGGTGGACATGCTGACCCGCTCTGCGATCAAGGAAATGGTGCTGCCTTCGCTGCTGCCGGTGGCAGTGCCGGTGGTCGTCGGCCTGGTGCTTGGCCCGCGCGCGCTCGGCGGCCTGCTGATCGGCACGATCGTCACCGGCATCTTCGTGGCGATTTCGATGACCACTGGCGGCGGTGCCTGGGACAACGCCAAGAAGTACATCGAGGACGGCCACTTCGGCGGCAAGGGCAGCGAGGCGCACAAGGCGGCGGTGACCGGCGATACCGTCGGCGATCCCTACAAGGACACGGCCGGCCCGGCGATCAATCCGTTGATCAAGATCATCAACATCGTTGCCTTGTTGCTGGTGCCGCTGCTCTAAGGCGGCCGTCGCCCGGGGGCCGGCCGATGCCGCCCCCCCGGTGCGTTCAAGGTGACGGCCGCCGAGGCTGGGGCGACGCATATGTCCCTGCCTCGAACCCTACCCGCGGCCGCTCACCGGCCAGTGCCGAGGCGATGGGAGGCTTCTTTGCGCAGGTGGTGGAGGCTGCACCAGACGCCTGCGCGCAGCGGGGCTGCCCGCAAGCATCCGACGCAGCGCCCGAAGGGCAGGCGGGCCAGCGTGTCAGCCGCCGCAAACTGGAACGATGCACAGCCCATCGGCGCGCTGGCTCGGCACAGGGCTTGGCACGAGTATGCTCGACCAGGCGCGGCTGGCTCCTTGCTGCGAGCAACTGGCCTTGGTGCGGCAGGCGTGGCGTGCAGCCCGCTGGCAAGGAAGGGCTGGCAGTTGCCCACGCCACACTGGCGCACCCCACCAGCAGCAGGCCGACACACCCCGCCAGGGCGGCGTGCCGCCGCCAGGACAACCCTGTCTGCCTGGCAACTTCCCGGCCAACTATTGGCTGGGGCGGACATGGCCTGCAGCCCTTGCGCGGTGTTTGCGGCACTGGGCCTGTTGTTTGCGACATCGTCCTGCTCCTTGTGTTCGATACGCCATGGTGGCCCCTCGGGTGGACCGAACGCATCGGTATGCCAGCCTCCATCGACCCGGAATCCGCCGCTTTCGGATGTGGGTACAAAGTGAGCCACGCTGCAGCGCAGCAGCCGAGCGCGTAGAATTGCCGCCTCACACCCCGCATAACCGCCTCGGAGCACGCATGGGCCTGGAACTGGTCACCGCCGGCAAGAACCTGCCGGAAGAAATCAACGTCGTCATCGAGATCCCCAAGGATTCCGAGCCGGTCAAGTACGAAGTGGACAAGGCCAGCGGCGCGATCTTCGTCGACCGGATCCTCTCCACCCCGATGCGCTACCCCTGCAATTACGGCTATGTGCCCAACACTTTGTGCGGCGATGGCGACCCGGCCGACGTGCTGGTGGTGCTGCCGCTGCCGCTGGTCCCGGGCTCGGTGGTGCGCTGCCGTCCGGTCGGCGTGCTCAAGATGAGCGACGAAGCCGGCAGCGACGAGAAAATCCTGGCGGTGCCGGTGGCCAAGATCTTTTCCGGCTACGAGCACATCGAGGACATCAACCAGGTATCCAGCCACTGGATGGAGCGCATCGGCCACTTCTTCGAGCACTACAAGGACTTGGAGAAGGGCAAGTGGGTCAAGATCGATGGCTGGGGCAACGCCGCAGAGGCCAAGCAGATCCTGGTCGACTCGGTGGCTCGCTACGCCGACGACAACGCCTGAGATTGCTGAACGCGCGGCCTTTGGTCGTGCGTGTCAGGGAGAACCGGGTCACGCTTTAGGGATCCGCCCCACTGACCCGGCTTCGGCGTTGCAGTACATTGCAAGCTCTATCGGGGCCGCGTCTGCAACCGGCCCCCGTCTTTGGGGAAGTGCCTTGCGTATTCTGTTTGTCGGCGACGAAGCCAGCTTGCCGCCGGAGCTGGTCGATTATCTGAGCGATCTCGGCGACGAGTTCCAGGTGCAGCAGGTGGCCGATGGCAATTCGGCCATTGCCGCGGCTGCGCAATACCCGATCGACGTCGTCATCGTCGCCCCGGCGTTGCCTGACCTGACCGCCGCGACCCTGCTCGGGCAGATCCGCACCTTGCGGCCGGAGACCATCCGCATAGCGTTGCTGGCCTCCGACGACAGCCACCGCACGCCGCCGCCGCGGATCATCGGGGTCGCCCACCGCTTCCTGCCGCTGCCGCTGGCGCCGGAAGTGCTGCTCGAAGCCATCACCAGCCTGGAAGAGTTGCGCGAGTTGCTGGACAACCCGCGCCTGCGCTCGGCCATCGGCCGGATCGAAAAGCTGCCCTCGCCGCCGCACCTCTACCTCAGCCTGATGCATGCGCTGGAGGAACAGGAAGACACCGACGCGGCCGACATCGCCAAGCTGGTCGCCGCCGATCCGGCGATCGCGGCCAAGGTGCTGCAGCTGTGCAACTCGGCGTTCTTCTCCGGCGGGCGCACCATCACTGACCTGCGCGGCGCGGTCACCCGTCTGGGTGTATCGACGCTGCGCGACCTGGTCCTGGCCAGCGAAGTGTTCTCCATTCCCAGCCTCTCGGTCGCAGAGCGCAACGCCATGCAGCGGCGCGCGCTGCTGTCCTCGCGCCTGGCAACCAAGCTGCTGCCGCAGGCCAGCGCCGAGCTCGGCGCCACCGCCGCGCTGCTGTCCGATATCGGCCTGCTGCTGCCAGGTGTGCGCAACGAGCATGACCCGGATAGCGCCTCCGAAGACCGCCCCGGTCATACCGAGGCTGGCGCCTATTTGCTTGGCCTGTGGGGCCTGCCGATGCCGATCATCGAAGCGGTGGCGTTCCAGCGCCTGCCGCAGCGTTCGAGCACGCGCAGCTTCTGGGTGACCGGTGCGGTGCATGTGGCCACGGCGCTGGCGTCGGGCGCGCCGGTGGACGAGGAATA
>DATCVI010000066.1:0-7136 GCA_036566925.1 Stenotrophomonas sp. | reverse complement strand
GATGGCGTGCCTTGGATCGTCGGGGTTGCCGGTGGTCGTGCGCCCGCTGCCATCGACCGCTACGAAGTCGATCGCGAAACGTCCGGGCAAGTGGATCGTTCGGCCGTTCGAATAGAACACGCGGCGGTGTCCGCGAGGCCAGTCTGGCTGGTGCACCGCCACCCAGCGGCCCGATCCCAACGGCGGGGAGAGCACGACCGGGTCGACCTTGGCGACGGCCAGCACCGGACCGGCATCGCGTGCCTGCGCCTGCCCGCAGTCGAGCCGATGTTGCAGAAGGTTTGGTTGCTGGTCCGCACGCAGGGCAATCTCGATAAAGGCAATACGGCCTTGCGCCGTGGGAAGGGAAACCGAGCCTGTCGCCGGCAGTGGACGCAGCGGCGCGACGCGTTGATCCAGGTCCGAGCCTTCGAAAACCGCAAGCTGCTCGCCGGAGCCACCGTCGAAGACACAAAGGCGATGCAGCCCGACGTCCTCTTGCGCTTGTGGCAGTGGCAGTTCGTAAGAAAGCCAGCGTTGCCCGGACATCGAGACAGGGGCCCCCACCGTGCGCGCATCCCCGCCCTCGAAATCGGACACGCTCAACGAAGAGGTCATCAGCAGTGCGGCGATTGCCAGCCTGTGGGCCATCGAGCGTTGTCCTCGGAGTTGTGTTGATGATGCGATAACCGGCATCGGCTTACCGGCCCGCCATCCTAATCGGGCGCGCCGGCCGCCCACCCCGTCAACTCCAACCACCCCCGTACAGTTGACAGCCTTTCACCCCCTCACCAGACTTTCCCGCTTCCAAGCCGCTGAAAGTCAGGTATCCCGATGTCCGCACAGATCCGCCACGATTGGCGCGCCGAAGAGCTGCAAGCCCTGTTCGCGCTCCCGTTTCCGGAACTGCTGCATCGCGCGGCCGGTGTCCATCGCGAGCATTTCAACCCGGCCGAAGTCCAGGTCTCCACGCTGCTCTCGGTCAAGACCGGCGGTTGCCCGGAAGATTGCGCCTACTGCCCGCAGGCCCAGCGCTACGACACCGGGGTGACCGCGCAAAAGCTGATGGACACCGACGCGGTGGTGGCCAAGGCACGCCAGGCCAAGGCCGCCGGCGCTTCGCGCTTCTGCATGGGCGCGGCCTGGCGCTCGCCCAAGGAGCGCGACATCCCCAAGGTCGCGGCGATGATCCGCGAGGTGAAGGCGCTGGGCCTGGAGACCTGCGCCACCCTGGGCATGCTCGAGCCCGGTCAGGCCAAGGCGCTGAAGGAGGCCGGCCTGGACTACTACAACCATAACCTCGACACCTCGCCGGACTTCTACGATTCGATCATCCACACCCGCCAGTACCAGGACCGGCTGGACACGCTGGGCCACGTCCGCGATGCCGGCTTGAAGACCTGCTGCGGCGGCATCGTCGGCATGGGCGAAACCCGCGAGCATCGCGTTGGCCTGCTGCTGGCGCTGGCCAACCTGCCGGCGCACCCGGACTCGGTGCCGATCAACCGCCTGGTGCAGGTCGCCGGCACGCCGCTGCATGGCACTACGCAGTTGGACCCGTTCGAGTTCGTGCGCATGATCGCGGTGGCGCGTATCGCCATGCCGCGTTCGATGGTGCGGCTGTCGGCCGGGCGCGAAGCAATGATCGATGAGCTGCAGGCGCTGTGTTTCATGGCCGGCGCCAACTCGATCTTCTATGGCGAAAAGCTGCTGACCACCGGCAACCCGGACACCGAGCGCGACCAGGCCCTGTTCCAGCGCCTGGGCCTGCGGCCGATGGAAGTGACGGTCGATGCCGCCGAGCATGACCACCCCGGCACCGTCCACGCCGACATCACCTGCCCGGCCGAACAAGCCGCCTGAGCCCCCGGCGGCGCCGGTCGTCGGCCGGCGCTCCCCCTACAGCGCCGGCCTGCGGTTACCCTACCCGGCCCGGACCCGGACTGCGAAGGGATTGCCATGGCCCGCCCCGACCTGCACGAACGCATCCAGTCGTTGCGCAAGCTACGCGCCGCGCAGGGGCGCATCCGCGTCCGGCGCAGCGTCAGTCGCCGCGATGGCGTGCGCCTGGAAGTCGATGGCCGCTGGCTGACCGGCTTCTGCAGCAACGACTACCTCGGCTTGTCGCAGCAGTTCGAAGTGGCCGCGGCCTTGCAGGATGCGGCCTCGCGCGAAGGCACCGGTGCCGGCGCCTCGCACCTGATCTGCGGCCACCATGCCCTGCATGACGCGCTGGAGCGCGAAGTAGCGGACTGGCTCGGCTATTCGCGCGGCTTGCTGTTCGGTAGCGGCTACCTGGCCAATCTCGCCGTGCAGCAAGCACTGCTGAGCGAAGAAGACGACCTGTGCGTGCAGGACCGCCTCAACCACGCCAGCCTGCTCGATGCCACCCGCCTGGCCGGCTGCCGCCTGCGTCGCTACCCGCACCTGGATGCGGAAGGTGCGATGCGCCAGTTCAAGAGCGCGCCGGAAGGTGCGGCCATGCTGGTGACCGACGGCGTCTTCAGCATGGATGGCGACATCGCGCCATTGCGCTCGCTGAGCCTGGTGGCACGCATGCAGGAAGCGGTGCTGTACGTGGACGACGCCCACGGCGTTGGCGTGGTCGGCCCGCAAGGGCGTGGCTGCGCTGCCGATGCGGGCCTGGGTGCCGGCGAAGTGCCGTTGCAGCTGGTGACCCTGGGCAAGGCGCTCGGTGGCCACGGCGCCGTGGTGGTGGGCGAGGATTCGCTGATCCAGCACCTGGCCGAAACCGCCCGCCCCTACATCTACACCACCGCGCTGCCGCCGGCCCAGGCCGCCGCGGCGCTGGCGGCAGTCAAGCTGGCGCGGCGCGACGAATGGCGCCGCGAGAAGCTGGCCAGCCTGATCGGCCAGTTCCGCGATGGCGCGCGCCGCCACGGCCTGGAGTTGATGGCTTCCGACACTCCGATCCAGCCACTGCTGTGCGGGGACGAGACCACGGTGATGGCGATGTCGACCTCGCTGGAGAACGCCGGCTTCCTGGTCAGCGCGATCCGCCCGCCGACCGTGCCCGAAGGCAAGGCGCGCCTGCGCGTGACCTTGTCGGCGTTGCACACGCCGCAGCAGGTGCTGGAGTTGGTCGAGGCGACCGCACGCGCCCGCGACATCGTCCAGCGCCAGCAGCAGGTCGCCGCGCTGCGCGCCTGATCGCGTTTGCCGTCGGCTACGACACGCATGCATATCGAGACCGTCGGCCAAGGGCCGGACATCGTGCTGATCCATGGTTGGGCCCTGCATGGCGGCGTGTTCACGCCGCTGGTGGCAAGGCTGTCGCCGCGCTACCGCCTGCACTTGGTCGACCTGCCCGGCCACGGCCACAGCCGCGAGGACGACACCGCGCTTGCCCTGCCACACGTGGTCAACGCCATCGCCGCGGCCACCCCGCCGGCGGTATGGCTGGGCTGGTCGCTGGGCGGGCTGTTCGCGCTGCATGCCGCGGCCAGCCAACCGCAAGTGCGGGCGCTGGCGATGATCGCGGCCACGCCGCGCTTCGTCCGCGGCACCGACTGGCCGGACGCGGTCGAGGCCGAGGTCTTCGCGCAGTTCGGCCAAGACCTCGCCACCGACTACCGCGGCACGCTGGAGCGCTTCCTGGCCCTGGACACCCTGGGCTCGGAACATGCGCGGGCCGAACTGCGCACCCTCAAGCAGGCGCTGGTGGAACGCGGCGAACCCGCGCCGAGGGCGCTACAGGAAGGCCTGGAGCTGCTCCGCCGCACCGATTTGCGCCGCGCCCTGGCCACGCTGGCCAAGCCCAGCGTGTGGCTGGCCGGACAACGCGACCGCCTGGTCCCGGCCGCCGGCATGCACGCAGCGGCGGCATTGGCCCCTGCTGCGCTCGCGCATACGGTCGTTGGCGGGGGCCATGCGCCGTTCCTCGGCCATGCCGATGAAGTCGCCGGCCAACTGGAACGCTTCGTCTCCGCCCTGGGCTGAGCAATCGCGTCCGCGTTGACCGATCATGTCGGCCGGTTCGCACGGGACACCTTCATGGATCTTGGCATCGCGGGACGTTGGGCGCTGGTCTGCGGCGCCAGCAAGGGCCTGGGCCTGGGTTGCGCGCAAGCGCTGGCCGGCGAAGGTGTCAACCTGGTGATCGTTGCCCGCGGCAGCGAGGCGTTGGAAGCGTCGGCGGCGCAGCTGCGCGTGCTGCCCGGCGCCGGCGAAGTGCGCGCGGTAGCCGCCGACATCACCACACCCGAAGGCCGGCAGGCCGCGCTTGCCGCCTGCCCGCAAGTCGACATCCTGGTCACCAACGCCGGGGGGCCACCGCCAGGCGACTTCCACGACTGGGCGCGCGAAGACTGGATCCGCGCGCTAGACGCCAACATGCTGACGCCGATCGAGCTGATTCGCGCCACCGTTGATGGCATGCGCGAGCGCCGCTTCGGCCGCATCGTCAACATCACCTCCAGTGCGGTGAAGGCGCCCATCGACGTACTCGGCCTGTCCAACGGCGCGCGCTCGGGCCTGACCGGCTTCGTCGCCGGGCTGGCGCGCAAGACGGTGATCGACAACGTCACCATCAACAACCTGCTGCCGGGCTCTTTCGATACCGACCGCCTGCGCTCGAATTTCGCCATTGCCGCGCAGGGCCTGGGCCGCAGCGTCGAAGAGATTGCCGAGCAACGGCGCCGCTCACAGCCGGCCGGCCGTTTCGGAACGCCGGAAGAGTTCGGCGTGGCCTGTGCCTTCCTGTGTGGCGCGCAAGCCGGCTACATCACCGGGCAGAACCTGCTGATCGACGGCGGCGCCTACCCGGGTACGTTTTGAGCCGCTGAACAATGCGCTCTCCCATGTCGCGGCCGAGGCGGCGACAATAGGCAGTTCATGGATCCCACACTCGACCCCCGCCACGTCCGCCGCGCCTTCTCGCGCGCGGCCGGCAGCTACGATGCCGCTGCCGCCCTGCAACTGGAAGTAGGCAAGCGCCTGCTCGAATCGCTCGACTACCTGGACGACCGCCAGCCGCAAGTCGTGCTCGATATCGGCGCCGGCACCGGCCACGCCACCGCGGCGATGAAAAAGCGCTGGCCGAAAGCGCAGGTGATCGCGCTCGACCAGGCGTTGCCGATGCTGCGCGAGTCGAAGAAACAGGCCGGCTGGTGGCGGCCGTTCCAGCGCGTGGCCGGCGATGCCCGCGCCCTGCCGCTGGCCGATGGCAGCGTCGATGTGATCTTCAGCAACCTGTGCCTGCAATGGGTCGAGGATCTACCGGCGGTGTTCGCCGGCTTTCGCCGCGCGCTCAAGCCCGGCGGCCTGCTGCTGTGCTCCACCTTCGGTCCTGAAACCCTGATCGAGCTGCGCGAAGCCTTCGCCGCCGCCGATGCCGTACCGCACGTCAGTCGCTTCCCGGCGATCGCCCAGTTCGGCGACGCGCTGATGATGTCCGGCTTCCGCGACCCGGTTCTGGACCGCGACGCCTTCACCCTGACCTATGCCGATCTGCCGGCGCTGATGCGCGAGTTGCGGGCGATGGGCGCCACCAACGCGCTCAGCGCGCGCCGCCACACCCTGACCGGCAAGCAGCGGTTCGCCGCCGCCGCCAGCGCCTACGAGCCGATGCGGCGGCCGGACGGCAAGCTGCCGAGCACCTGGGAAGTCATCTACGCCCATGCCTGGGCGCCGGATCCTGGCGCGCCGATCCGCGAACGCGGCCAGGACATCGCCGCCGTGCCGGTGTCGCAGATCCCGATCCGCCGTCGTCCGCCGACGCCGGGATAGTGTGTTTCAGGCCTATCAATGAACCGTCCCGGCCGACGCGACCGTGACGGCGGGAGTAGAATTGCGCGGCGTTTTACCTCCCCCTAGGCCCCCATGCTGAAGTGGCTTCTTGTCGCGCTGTTCATCAGCTCGGCGCTCTACATCCATTACCGCGGCCGGGTGCGTCATCGTCTCAGCCGCCAGTTGCTCGACCACTCGACCTTCATGGCGCCGATCAACGCCCTGATGTACCTGTGCTCGCGCGTACCGACCACGCCGTTCATCGACCCCGGCAAGGAATTTCCCGAACTGGCGCCACTGCGTGCGCAATGGCCGGCGATTCGCGACGAGGCCGTGGCCCTGCAGCAAATGCAGAAGATCCGCGCCGCGGACGGCTACACCGACGTCGGTTTCAATTCCTTCTTCCGCCGCGGCTGGAAGCGCTTCTACCTGAAGTGGTACGGCACCGCGCACCCCTCCGCGGCCGAACTGTGTCCGCAGACCACCGCACTGCTGGCGAACCTGCCAATGGTCAAGGCGGCGATGTTCGCCGAACTGCCGCCTGGCAGCGAACTGCGTCCGCACCGCGACCCCTTCGCCGGCTCCATGCGCCTGCACCTGGGCCTGGCCACGCCGAACGACGACCGCTGCTTCATCGAAGTAGACGGCCAACGCCACAGCTGGCGCGACGGCGAATGGACGATGTTCGACGAAACCTACATCCACCACGCCCGCAACGACACCGACCAGGACCGCATCATCCTGTTCTGCGACATCGAGCGCCCGATGCGTTGGCGTTGGGCCGCTGCCCTCAACCGCCTGGTCGGCCGCAGCCTGCTCGCAGCCGGCGCCTCCCCCAACCAGGAAGGCGACAAGACCGGCGGCATCAACCGCCTGTTCCGCTACTTCTACGCCGTGCGCCTCAAGGCCAAGGCCCTGAAAGAACGCAACAACCCCCTCTACCAGACCCTGAAATGGGCCATGGTTGCCGCAGTAGTAGTAGGCATCATCAAAATCTGACCAGGGGAAACCCCTCTGGTGGAGAGCCCCCTTTTGTTAAAGGGGCGCGCGCCGAGGTGACCGGTGGCAAGAAGGGGTCGTCGCCGCGGCGGCGCGCAGAGGGCTGGCATCGCCTGCCTTGGTCCTGCGCATGCACTGGCCCGACGTGTACGCCAAATGCGGGTAATTGGCGTATAGTCGAAATACAGCTATTCTGAATTTAACTGTATTGCAGGTATTGCCTATGAGGCAGGTCGCCGACCCCGTCAACACGCCCAAGCAACTGGGCCTGGTCATTCAGGCTGCTCGCAAGGCAGCGAATTTGACCCAGGCTGAGCTGGCCCAGCGCGTGGGTATGAGCCAGTCCCGCATCTCGTACCTGGAGTTGCATCCGGCTCAATACAACGCCGGTCAGCTCCTGCAGATATGCT
>DATCVI010000065.1:0-32608 GCA_036566925.1 Stenotrophomonas sp. | reverse complement strand
CGAACGGTCCCGCCACCACCGGCCCGGCCAGGGCAAAGTTGTTCGGGGTCGTAGTCGCATTGAGCGTCTGCACCACGCGGATGCCGTCGGCGACGGTCAGCTCGCCGTTGCCGCCGGTGTTGTGGATCTCCAGCCAGCTCGGACCGCTGCTGCTGCCGTTGACCACGACCAACTGGTCGGACGGCGAACCATCGGTGCCGAGCCAGGTATTCAGCGCCAGGGTGCCATCGCCGCTGTAGCCGGACACCGTCAGGGTCTTGTAGCTGGACAGCTGGGTCGGGTCGCCGGTGGGGGGAGAGAACTCGATCCGGCTGGGATCGTTCACCAGGGTGGTCAGGTTGGAGCTGCCGGTCATCGTCCACAGCGACTCGACCAGCGTGAGGTTGGACACGCTGCCGGCGGCGGTGAACGCCGAGCCGGTAAGGGTGCTGCGGGTGGCGACGATGTCGGCCAGCCCGGGCGATGCCGGCGTCGGCGCGGTCGGCGGCAACGGCGGCGGTTCCGCGGGCAGGTTACCGTCCGGGTCGGGCAGGTCGACCGGACCCTGGATGGGCGTCTGGTTGGTGGCCAACGCCGGGAAGTCGCCCAGCGCGCCTACGCGCAACCATTGGCTGGCGCCGCTCACGGTGGTGCCGGTCAAGCCGATCCGGCCATTGCCGGCGACGCCCACGATGGGTCCGCTGACATTGGTCAACGTGCTGTTGCTGAAGTCGGCTTGCGAGACCAGGGCCGGCAGGCCCACTACATACAGCGCCATCGCGTCGGCGCCGGTCGGCGCGACCGTGGTCGCCTCGCCGATGACGTGGCCGCCAATCTCCGCCACCGCGCCGTGGGCAGCCACGCCGCTGGGTCGCAGTTGCACATTGCCCATGCGCACGAACGTTGGATTGTCGCGCGACAGCGCGCCGTGGGCGCCGGCGCCCGAGGTAGCCACGCTCAGGTTATTTGCCACCACTTGCGCAGAGCCACGACCCGTCGGCGCGCTCCCGTAGTCGGCGAGGCTGGCGCGCAGGCCGATGGCGCCGTCGCCGTGGGTAGTGACCGGCGTGGCCGTCAGGGTAATGCTGGCCAACTCGCCGGGCAGGTCGATGCGCGCCTGCGCCGCTGCACCATGTGCCAGCGCGCCGAAGGTCTCCACGCTGCCGCGGTTGTAGACCACGGTTGCCGGGAACTGGGCGCCGGGCTGTTCGACGATCGCGAACACGCCGTTGGCATTGCTGCCTTCGGTCCTTACCACGACATCGTTCACCGTCGCGGTACCGCCATCGTCTGCCCACACGCCCATGGCCAGGGTGCCGAAGGTGTTGGCCACCGTGCCCTGCGCGTTCAGTACGCCGCCAGGATTACGCGCACCCAACGCGTGGGCGAAGGAGCCGGCGCGCGTCTGGTTGCCATACGTGGTGATCGTGCCGCCGGTGATGTTGATGGTTGACGCCAGGTCGGCGAGCACACCCATCGCGTTGTCGTCGCCGCGCGTGGTAATCGAGAAGTTGCTTGCGTCGATAGTGGCTTCCCTGGCAGTGATGCCGGCGGCACTGGCGCCCAGCGTCGTGATGACGGTGCCATCCAGGGTGATGGAGGAGCCGAGCGAGGCACCGATGGCGGTGGCCGGGCTGCTGGTGGTCGACACCGTGCCACGCTGGATCGTGAGCTGGCTGCCGGCACCTTCGGTGAGGACGCCCTGGAACCACGGCCCGGCTGCCGCGGTCGGCGCCAGGGTGATGTCGCTGTCGGTCAAGGTTGCGGTGGCACCATCGCGCAGCCAAATGCCCACTGAGCGTGCGCCGCCTACATTGACGGCGGTGCGCGTCAGCGTGGCGGTCGAACCGGCACCTTCGACCAACAGGCCAGGCGACTGCAACGCACCGGTGTTGGTGAGGATGCTGTCCGCTGCCGTCACGCTGCCGCCGTTGGTGACGCGAATCACCGCGGCCGGATTGGCAACGCTGCCTATCCCGGTATGCGAGAGCTGGCTATTGATCAAGCTCGCAGTGCCTCCGCCGTCGACCCGCACCACGTTGGCCAGCGTACCGCTCGTGCTGGCAACCAGGTTCTGCGCGTTGGCGCGGCTGCCCGCCCCGCGCACCACCAGCGCGTGGCTGCCGTCGTTGGTGGTGGTGTTCTGGGCACCACCGGTGGTGATCTGCGTGCCCTCGAAGGTGAGCAGGCCGCCATCCTGGGCCAACGCGCCGAACGCCGCGCGGGAGAACGTATCGATGCTGCCGCCGTCGATCATGCGTACTTCGCTGCCGGCGCCCAGTGCCTGCACGCCATAGTTGTTCAGCGCGTTACCGCCGCCGCGCACCTGCACACGCCCGTCCTCCAGCACGATCAGCCCACCGTCCTCGGCGCTGACGCCACGCAGGTTGGCCGGTGAGCTGGTTCCACCCGGCGCCAACACGATGCGGGGGGCGACCGACCCCTCGATTCGACTGTCGGCACCCACCGCACGCAGCCCCATCTGGCCACTGGCGTTGCCGGCAGTGGAGGTGGTGGTCACCGTGCTGCCGTTAAACCTGACCACTGAGCCGGACTGCGAGAGCACGCCCACCGCATTGGCACCGGTCAGGGTTTCGCTGATGCCGTTGGCCTGGATGATGGCGCGCGAAGATGCGGAGACGCCCGTCGCATTGGCCGCTACCGTCACCGCGGTCCCTTCCGGCACCGTGCACAGGGTGGCGGTCGCCACGATTGGCGTCGGGCAGGTCTGCGCGTGTGCCTGCGCGGTCAGGCCTAGCGCGATACAGAGCGCCAAGCGGCTGTACTGCGGCGGCTTCTGGCCCCGCTCGTAACTTGGATTCGACCCCGATCGCATCGTGATTCCCGGCAGAAGCGCGCAAACGCGAAACTGCCTGGGGGTGTCGCGGGTGGCAAGCGTAGTTCTGCCGATCCGCGTACGTAGTACTACGTACGAGAAATCACCTCGGGATCACGCGGTGCACTTACCAGACCAGGTCGTCGGGCACCTGGAACTGCGCGTAATAAGCATCGTCGTCAGGATTGTTCGACGACGGCGTATCGGTGCCCCGGCCATGGTCGAGCACAATCATGGCCGGGGCGCGCTCGCGCACCTTCTCGGCGGCCATGCGCGGCAACAGTTCGTAGCGATCGTCGATCCGCGCGATCACCAACTCGCCGGCCGACAACTTCTTGCGCAGATCTTCATTGACCAGCACGCTGCGGATCACGCCGTCGGCACTGAAGCGGTATTCGCTCTCTCCCGTGCGCGGCACCTTCTTGTCCTCGATGATCTGCCGCGCCTGCGCGCGCAGTTCCGCCACTTGGGCCTGGGCCTTGCGCTCGGCGGCCAGCGCGCGGTCGCGCTCGACCTTTTCAGCGCGAACGCGCTCGGCTTCGCGCTGGATTTCGTTCGGCGCCGCCGGCCCCTTGGCGTGGCGGGCCTTGTTCTGCTCGCGCGCCACCTGGTCCACCTTGGACTTCTTGACCAGGCCCGCCTTGAGCAGTTGTTCCTGGAGGGGATTCGCCTTGGCCATGTCGCGCTGTCTTGCTAGGGGATTTTCGGTCCATCATACCCGCCTGCCCTCGCCCCCGCCCGCCATGGAACCGTTGAAATACCTCGCCGGCTACCCAACCCACCTGCAGACGCGGGTGCACGAACTGATTGCCCAGGGGCAGCTGGGCGCGGTCTTGGCGAGCAAGTACGCCGAGCCACACAGCGTGCGCAGCGATGGCCAGCTCTACGAATACGTGCAAGCGCTGAAGGAGCGCCACCTGCGCCGCTCGGTGCCGTTGGGCAAGGTGCTCTATGACGGCAAGCTGCAGGTGATGAAGCATGCCCTGGGCACCCACACCGCGATTTCCCGCGTCCATGGCAGCCGGCTCAAGGCCAGCCGCGAGATCCGCATCGCCAGCGTGTTCCGCGACGCCCCGGCCGAGTTCCTGAAGATGATCGTGGTGCACGAGCTGGCGCACCTGAAGGAGGCCGACCACAACAAGGCCTTCTACCAGCTGTGCTTGCACATGGCGCCCGACTACCACCAGCTGGAGTTCGACTTGCGGCTGTACCTGACGCACCTGGAGCTGGCCCGCGCCACCCCGGGCCAGGCACCAGCGAACCAGACCTAACCGGCGTTGACCGCCCGTTGCGCCGCGAACGCCCGCTGGTACGCCGGCCTGCCCTCGGCGCGTGCCACGTAGGCGGCGAGGTTCGGAAATTCGTCGAGCAGGCCCGAGGCCCGCAGCCTGAGCAGCACCGAGGCCATCATCAGGTCGCCCGCGCTGAAGCCTCCGTCCAGCCACTCGGACTCAGCGAGGTAGGCAGAAAGCTGGCCCAGGCGTTGGCGAATGCGCTCCTGGACCAGCGGCAGGCGCTCCTGCGCCCAGGGTTTGTCACCTTCCAGAAACTTGGCGGTAACCAGGTCGAGGATCGGCGGCTCGATGGTGTTGACCGCGGCGAACATCCAGGTAATCGCGCGCGCGCTGGCGTTGCCGTCGTCGGGCAACAAGCCGCCATGGCGCTGGGCGATATGCAGGACGATCGCGCCGGTTTCGAACAACACCAGGTTCTCTTCCTGGTACGTGGGGATCTGGCCGAACGGGTGAAGCGCCAGGTGTGCCGGCGCCTTCATCGCGGCGAACGAAACCAGACGTACTTCGTAGGGCAAGCCGGCTTCCTCCAACGCCCAGCGCACCCGGGTATCGCGGGCCAGGCCCTTGCCGCCATCAGGCGAGCGTTCGAAGGCGGTAATGACGATGCTCATGGTCTGGCCCCCTGGCTGCGCCCGCGTGCCGGGGCTCGAATCCCGATGATGGAACGCCCGTAGCGGAGGCGCCACTGCCGGCCCGGGCCCCGAAGCCCGCGGGCATGCGGCGGCGGGTCGATCATGGGACGTGGACACCCCCTGTCATACCATGCAGCCTCGCGCTGGCCCTAGGGCCGGCGCGACCTTATCCACAGCCGGTGCCACAGGGGGCCCACTTGAAACATCCGTTCCTGATTGGCGGCGGCCAACTCGGCAGCCTGATCGCGCAACACGATTGGGCATCGACCGCGCTGGGGCCGATCGACGGCTGGCCAGCGGTACTGCGCACCACCATTGCCTTGATGCTGCAGTCGCCCGTGGCGATCGTGACGCTGTGGGGCGAAGAAGGCGTCATGATCTACAACGACGCTTATTCCGCCTTTGCCGGTGATCGCCACCCGCGCTTGCTGGGCTCCAACGTGCGCGAGGGCTGGGACGAAATCGCCAGCTTCAACGACAACGTCATCCGCCACGTCCTGCTCGGCAACCAGCCGCTGTCCTACAAGGACATGGAACTGACCCTCAACCGCGATGGCCAGTTCAAGCGCTTGTGGGTGGATGTGGACTACTCGCCAGTGCAGGATGAACATGGCCAGCCGATTGGCGTGCTCGCGATCGTAGTGGAAACCACCGAGCGCCTGCTGGCCGAACGTACCCGGGCCGAGGACTACAAGCGCCTGGCGCAATTGTTCGAACAGGCGCCTTCTTTCATGGCGGTGCTGCGCGGGCCCGAACACCGCTTCGAGCTGGCCAACCCGGCATATCGCCGGCTGGTCGGCCACCGCGAAGTCGTCGGCCACCCGCTGGGCGAGGTCCTGCCCGATGCCGTGGCGCAAGGCTATCTCAGCCTGCTGCACTCGGTGTTCGAAAGTGGCGAGGCCTATTCGGCGCGCGGCGCACCCTACGCGATGCAGCCGTTCCCTGGCGGCCCCATCACCCAGCGCGTGCTCGACTTCGTCTACCAGCCGATCAAGAACGAGTTGGGCGAAGTCAGCGGCATTTTCGTCGAAGGCATCGACGTCACCGAGCGTGCCCGCGCCGAGGCACGGCGAGAAGCCCTGGTAGCGCTGACCGACCACATCCGTGACGCCGAGCAGCCCGAGCAGGTGGGCTCGATGGCAACCCAGACCCTGGGCCGCGCACTCAATGCCAGCCGTGCCGGTTATGCGCAGATCGTGGGTGACGGCGATCTGCTGCGGATCGAAAGCGACTGGACCGCCGAAGGCGTGGAGAGCCTGGTCGGCGAACTGCGCCTGCTGGACTTCGGCACCTTCCTGGACTCGTTGCGGCAGGGCGAGATCGTGCGCATCGACGATGTCAGCCTGGATGCGCGCACCAGCGCCACCGCCGACAAACTGGCCGAGAAACATGCGCGCGCCTTCGTCAACGTGCCGATCATCGAACAGGGTCGCCTGGTCGCGGTGCTGTTCGTCAACTCGGCCGAAGTCCGGCGCTGGGACGAGGCGGACGTAGCCTTCATCCGCGAATTCGCCGAGCGCGTGCGCACCGCCGAACAACGCCTGCACAGCGAACTGGCGCTGCGCGAGGCCAACGAGACGCTCGAACAACGCGTGGACCAGCGAACCCGCGAACTGATGGAAACCGAGGCCGCGCTGCGCCAGTCGCAGAAGATGGAAGCAGTGGGACAGCTGACCGGCGGCCTGGCGCACGATTTCAATAATCTGTTGACCGGCATCAGCGGCAGCCTGGAGCTGATGAAGATGCGCATGAACCAGGGGCGGCCGGCCGACCTGGAGCGCTACGTGGCCATCGCCCAGAACGCGGCCACCCGTGCTGCCAGCCTGACCCATCGCCTGCTGGCGTTTTCGCGCCGGCAGACGCTGGCGCCCAAGCCCACCGACATCAAGCAACTGGTCAGCGGCCTGGAAGAGCTGATCCAGCGCACGGTCGGCCCGGCGATCACCATCGAGACCGTCAACGCCGCTGGCCTGTGGCCCTCGCTGATCGACGCCAGCCAGCTGGAAAACTCGATCCTCAACCTGTGCCTCAACGCGCGCGATGCCATGCCCGACGGCGGCAAGATCACGCTGGAAACCGGCAACCGCTGGATGGACCTGCGCACCGCGCGCGAGCGCGGCCTGGAGGCCGGCCAGTACGTGTCGCTGTGCGTCACCGACACCGGTACCGGGATGCCGGCCGACGTGGTGGCCAAGGCGTTCGACCCATTCTTCACCACCAAGCCCATCGGCCTGGGCACCGGCCTGGGGTTGTCGATGATCTACGGCTTTGCCCAGCAGTCGGGCGGCGCCGTGCACATCTATTCGGAGGTCGGCAAGGGCACCACGGTATGCATCTATTTGCCGCGCTACCTGGGCGAAAGCGACCAGGTGGACGACTTGCTGCCACCCGACGACGCGCCTCGCAGCCTGCGCGGTGAGACCGTCCTGGTGGTCGACGACGAGCCCACGGTGCGGGTGCTGGTCACCGAAGTCCTGGGAGACCTGGGCTACTGCCCGCTGGAAGCCGAAGATGGCGCGCAAGGCCTGCGCATCCTCAACACCGACACCCGGGTGGACCTGCTGGTGACCGATGTTGGCCTGCCCGGCGGCATGAATGGCCGGCAGCTGGCCGATGCCGCGCGCGTCCAGCGACCGGATCTGAAAGTGCTCTTCATCACCGGCTATGCCGAAAACGCGGTGCTCAGCCATGGCCACCTCGACCCGGGCATGCACGTGCTGACCAAGCCCTTCTCGATGGACGACCTCGCTGGCCGGATCCGCGACCTGATCAGTGCCGGCTAGGCGTGCGGCCTTAGGACGCAAGTCAAGCAAAATCCTGCAGCAAAGCAGGGCCCACGGGGCCCTGCTCCTCAGTAGTTTTGCGGACGCTTCCCTGCCGCCGCCACGCGACACTGCGCTTCCCTTCCCTGGAGCGCGCGCATGGCCGCCACCAAGAAACCCAACATCCTCGTCATCTGGGGCGATGACATTGGCTGGTTCAATCCCAGCTGCTACCACCGCGGCATGATGGGCTACTGGACCCCCAACATCGACCGCATTGCCGCCGAAGGCGCGATGTTCACCGACTGGTACGGCCAGCAAAGCTGCACCGCCGGACGCGCCGCCTTCATTACCGGCCAGTGCCCTATCCGTACTGGCCTGACCAAGGTCGGCCTGCCGGGCGCTGACATTGGCATTGCCGCCGAAGACCCGACCATCGCCGAGATCCTGCAGCCGCTGGGCTACGTTTCCGGCCAGTTCGGCAAGAACCACCTGGGCGACAAGAACCGCTTCCTGCCCACGGTGCACGGTTTCTCCGAGTTCTACGGCAACCTCTATCACCTCAATGCCGAGGAAGAGCCGGAAGACCCGCAGTATCCGAAAGACCCTCGATTCAAGGATATGTTCGGCCCGCGCGGCGTGCTCAAGGCCTGGGCCACCGACACCGAGGACAGCACCGACGAGAAGCGCTGGGGCGTGGTCGGCAAGCAGAAGATCGAAGACACCGGCCCGCTGACCAAGAAGCGCATGGAGACGGTGGACGAGGAATTCGTCGGCGCCGCGCTGGACTTCATCGAGCGCCAGGCCAAGGCCGACCAGCCGTTTTTCTGCTGGATGAACACCACGCGCATGCATGTGTGGACGCATCTGAAGCCGGCGTCGGCCGGCGTGACCGGCTTCGGCCTGTATCCCGATGGTATGGTCGAGCTGGATGGCTACGTCGGCCAACTGCTGGACAAGCTTGACGAACTGGGAATCAGCGAAAACACCATCGTCATGTTCTCCACCGACAACGGCGCCGAGGTGATGAGCTATCCCGATGGTGGCCAGACGCCGTTCCGCGGCGAGAAGGCGACCAACTGGGAAGGCGCGTTCCGCGTGCCGGCAGTGATGCGCTGGCCCGGCGTGATCAAGCCTGGCTCGATCGTCAATGACATCTGTGCACACGAAGACCTGATGGTGACCTTCGCCGCCGCCGCGGGCGATCCGGATGTGAAGCAGAAATGCCTGGAAGGCACTTACCAGGCCAACGGCAAGACCTTCAAGGTCCACCTGGACGGTTACAACCTGCTGGACGCCTTCAAGCAGCACCAGAACGGACCGCGTGCGCCGGAGGGGCAACTGCTGCCTGGCAAGCGCGTACGCGACCAGTGGCCACGACAGGAATTCGTCTACTGGGGTGATGACGGTGATCTTTTCGGTATCCGCGTGCATGAAATCAAGCTCAACTTCGTGATCCAGAACCACACCGGCGTCGATATCTGGCGCCGTGGCTTTGAAAGCATGCGAATTCCACTGACCTACAACTTGCGCTCGGATCCTTTCGAGCAGGCCGACACCGCGGCCAACCAGTTCGCCACCTCCAATCAGCTGTTTTACGTCGCGCCGGGCCAGGCCGTAGTGGCGAAGTGGCTGGGATCGTTCAAGGATTTCCCGCCGCGGCAGAAGCCGGCCAGCTTCAACGTCGATGAGGTGCTGCAGAAGATCAACGATTCAGCAGCGAAGGGGCCCGGGCGCTAGCCTTGGCGTGTGCGGGCAATGTATTAACGACGGCAGGGGCCTACACCCTGCCGTCATTCTCTCTGGCGCAGGTTAGGCCGACGGGCCTACGCGACAACCGCATCACCTGGGGCGCAGGCATGCGTAAGATCTGCGCCGCGGTCGCCCTTCGTTGACAGTGAAGCGGGGCAAGGCGAGCATGGCGGCTATTCAGTTGGCAAGCGAAGGATCAATGGCGACTTTGGAGCGGTTTCCCGTCGTCGGCTTGGGTGCGTCCGCGGGTGGCGTGGAAGCCCTGGAAGGGTTCTTCCGGGGACTGCCCGACAATCCGGGGATGGCATTCGTCGTCGTCACCCACCTGAGCCCTTCGCATCCCTCGCAATTGCCGCGAATCCTCGCGCGCTTCACGGATATGCCGGTCCACGTCGCCACTGATGGCGCCGTGCTCGAGCCCAACCATATCTACGTCGCACCGGAAGCCGTGGTGCTGGGGATGGCCGACTACCGGTTGCGCGTGAAACCGCTGGGCGCACGCCGCGAACCCAAGCCAATCGATGTCTTCTTCAGCGAACTGGCCAAGGACGTACAAGAGCTGGCGGTGGGCATCATCCTGTCTGGTGGAGACGGCGACGGCACCCTGGGGCTGAAGGCCATCCAGGAGTGCGCCGGCCTGACCCTGGCGCAGATCGACGGTCGCTTCGGCCCCACTCACCCGGACATGCCGGACAGCGCCATCGCCTCCGGCTTCGCCGATTTTGCCCTGGCGGTCGAAGACATGGGTGCCCGCCTGGCCGATTTCGCGCGCAACGCCTTCGTCCTCGACAACATCGCCGAAGAAGCGGCCCATAACGGCAAGGCCGATGCCGAGCGAGAAGTCCTGGCCGAGATCCACGGCTTGCTGCGCGCGCAGGTGGGCCATGACTTCAGCGGCTACAAGCAGCAGACGTTCCTGCGCCGCGTGCATCGGCGCATGCAGGTGGTGGGCCTGACCGACCTCCGGGCCTACGTCGATACCTTGCGGCGTGATCCGCAGGAGACCGGCAACCTGTTCCGCGATCTCCTGATCAGCGTTACCAGTTTCTTCCGCGACGGCGACGCCTTCGAGAGCCTGACCGAGCTGGTAATTCCGCAGCTGTTCGAAGGCCGTACCGCCGAAGACACGATCCGCGTCTGGGTGCCGGGCTGCGCCACGGGCGAGGAAGTTTATTCGCTGGCCATCCTGCTGCGCGAGCACATGGCCGGCCTGGCCGTGGTGCCGCGCGTGCAGCTGTTCGCCACCGACATCGACGAACGCGCCTTGGGCATCGCCCGCTCGGCGCGTTACCCGCGCGCAATGCTGGACAGCGTCAGCCCCGAGCGCCGCGAGCGCTATTTCGTCGCCGACGGCGAGAGCTACATCGTCTCCAAGGAAGTCCGCGAGCTGTGCATCTTTTCGCCGCACAGCGTCATCCGCGACCCACCCTTCTCGCGCATCGACCTGGTTTCGTGCCGCAACCTGCTGATCTACTTCGGCCATGACATCCAGGCGCAGGTCATCCCGACCTTCCATTACGCGCTCAAGCCTGACGGCTACCTGTTCTTGGGGACGGCGGAGAACCTGAGCCAGTTCGACGAGCTGTTTGTCGCGCTGGAAAAGCGTCACCGTATCTTTCGGCGGCGTCCCGGCGCCACGCCCAGCCTGCGCTTGCCACTCTCTCTGGCATTGCCCCGCGGCTTCGCGGTGCAGGACGTCACCCAGCGGCGCGACCACTCCGCCGGCTCGCTGCGCCAGGCGGCCGAAGGGCAAGTCCTCGACCGTTACGCGCCGGCGCATGTGGTGACCACCAGCGAGGGCGACGTGGTCTATTTCTCCGGCCGCACCGGCAAATACCTGGAGACGCCCGCCGGCTCGCCAACCCGCCATCTGCTGGCCATGGCCCGACGCGAGCTGCGGCTGGACCTGCGCACGGTGTTCCGCGAAGCGGTGGAGAGCGGCCGCTCGACGCTGCGCGACGCGATCGCGGTGCCGATGGAAGAGGGCCGGGTGCAGTTGGTCACCATCGTGGTCGAGCCGGTGGCCGAGCGAACGGGCCGCGACCCGTTGTTCCTGGTGATCTTCATCGACCAGGGTCCGATATTGACCGCCGATGAAGCGCAGGACCGCACCGGCAACAGCGAGAGCCGCGAAGCCCAGAGCCGTCAAGCCGATCGCGAACTGCGGGAAACCCGCGACCGCCTGCAATCGCTCATAGAAGAGTATGAAACCGCGCTGGAAGAGCTGAAGTCTTCCAACGAGGAACTGGTCTCGGTCAACGAGGAAATGCAGTCGACCAACGAGGAACTCGAGGCCTCCAAGGAAGAACTGCAGTCGGTCAACGAAGAGCTGCACACGGTCAACATGGAGCTGCACGGCAAGCTCGACTCCCTGGACCGTGCCAACAGCGACCTGCTCAACCTGTTCCAGGCCACCGACGTGGCCACGATATTCCTGGACGCCGAGCTGGCGATCCGCTCGTTCACCCCGGCAGTGGCAGCGGTGTTGAACATCCGCGGCAGCGACATCGGGCGACCGATCACCGACTTGTCGGTGAAGATCGGCCTGCCCAACTTCGGCGACATCATCCGCCGCGTGCGCGAGGACGGCATCAGTGTCGAGTTGCGAGCGACCGCCGAGTCGGCCCGCAACCATTACCTGGTCCGCGTCTGCCCGTACCTGGACAACAGCCGACGCTCGCGCGGGCTGGTGGTGACCTTCCTGGACGTCAGCAGCTTGATGGAATCGGAAAGCCGCCAGGCCATGTTGATCGCCGAGCTCGAGCACCGCACTCGCAATTTGCTCGGCGTGGTGCAGGCGATTGCCTCGCGCACCTTGCGCGGCGCACCCGGCCTGGAGGACTTCAGCCAGCGCCTGTCCGCGCTCGGCCGGGCGCAGAGCTTGCTCGGCGGCACCCTGGCCGGCGAAGTGGATCTGGCCGAAATGTCCCTCACCGAATTGAGTTCGCTGGGCGTGCCGATGGAACGGGTCGACCTGTCCGGGCCGAAGGTCGCGCTCAGCTTCGACATGGCGCAGACCTTCAGCCTGGCCTTGCATGAGTTGACGACCAACGCCATCAAGTACGGCTGTTTCAAGGGTAGCGACGGCCACCTGACGGTGGTGTGGCAACTGGTACCCGGCGACAACGGCCACCAGCGGCTATCGCTGCACTGGCGCGAAAGCGGCGGCCCGCCGGTCGCCACGCCCGAGCGCATCGGCTTCGGCACGCAACTCATCACCAAGGCCCTGCCGCATACGCTCGGCGCCACTTCGCAGATCGAATTTGCGCCGACGGGGGTGCAATGCACGATCGAGGTTCCTTTCGCCTGAGTGCTCGCCGGCATGGCGATCCAACATCGCGGGGACGTAGAGATGCATGCAGCACTATTTGGTTGTCGGGTCTACATCGTGGAGGACAACTATCTGTTGGCGGTGACGCTCAGCGAAGTGCTCGAAGATGCAGGCGCCAACGTCCTCGGGGTCGGTGCGACCCTGGAAGAGGCACAGCGGTTCATCGCCGCACAGGAGGCCCATCCAGACGTAGTGGTACTTGATATCAACCTGCGCAACGAGACCTCATACCCGCTGGCCGATCAATTGGTCGATGCCAATATCCCGTTCGTGCTGACCACCGGGTACGGCAAATCCACGGTCGAAGCGCGCTTCCGCGGACGGCCGATCTGCAGCAAGCCGTTTTCGCCCCTGGCGCTGTGCGAGGTCATCGCCAAGATCTGCCGGAAGCAGGCCTGAGGTCGCCGAAGCGATACCGGCCTCAGCCGTCCTGCCGTGCCAGTTCGGCGCAGACCGACGCGGTGTGTTCGTCGGCAGGGAAAGTGCAATCGATGCGGATTTCCTCGAGCGTCACGTCGTAAGGCGCGGCGAAGGTGGTAATGGTCTCGAAGAAGCGCAGTTCACCGAAGGGACTATTGAAGGTGAAAGTGACCACCGGCGCGGGCTCGTCGCCGAGTGGACGCTCACGCCAGCGCGGCGGCACCTGCGGGTAGCCCAACACTTCGTCCAGCAATTGGCGGGTGCGGCGGTCGGTGGGATTTGCGGCCAGGTCGTCATGCAGATGGCGCAGGAAGCGCGCGGCGACTTCTTCCCAGTTGGCGATCACGGGACGGAAGTCGGCCGGATCGAACAGTTGGTGCAGCAGGTTGCCGTGCCGGCCCGGACGCCCGGCCATCAACATCCGATTGACCCTGACCGCGGCCGCGTTGGTTGCCAGTACATCCCAGTGCCGGCTGAGTACAAACGCCGGGTAAGGTTCCTGGTGCGCCAGGATCAGGTCCACGGCCTGGCGCACGCGGTCCAGGGCCGGCGCTTCCAGCGGACGCTCCAGATGCATGGCGGCATAGCCGGCGGCGCGCAACAACGCGTTACGCTCCCGCAGCGGCATGCCCAGCGCATCGGCGAGCCGCGAGAGGGTGTCGCGGCTGGCGTGCGCCTTGCCTGTCTCCACGCAACTGAGGTGGCGCGTGGAGATGCCGGTTTCCAGTGCCAGGTCCAGCTGGCTCAAGCGCCTGGCCGCGCGCCACTGGCGCAGCAGCATGCCGACGGGCGATGCAGCCACATTGTGCTCGGCAGGGGCGATGGCAATTCCTGGTAGCGCGGTCGCGTGCAGCATAATCCTAGGCATCCGCGCCCGGGCACGCCACCGCATTGGCTTGCAGCGCGTGGAACTCCATCGACACGCCGAGGTCTTCCTCGGTCGGCGCCAGGAAGGCATCGCCCCACGCACTGCGGTAGATCGGCAAGGCGCGCTCGTAGCCGCGTTCGACCCAACGCTGGGCGCGCGCCAGATCGGCGACGCCGAAGCTGACGGCCAGCACGCGCGGGCCACCGCCAGCCATTACGTCCGCTGCTCGGCCCTTGCCGTCCGGCTCGAGTACCAGTAATGCCGTTGGCCCCATGGGAACGCAGAAGCCCCGCGCCGCGACTTGCGGCAGCCGGACCGGGACCGCGTGGCCGAACCCCATGCCCTCCAGTGCCTTGCGATCGGACGCCGCATCGGCCGAGACCAGCCAGATCGACGACAGCTCGCGCGCGCCGTTGGGGTGTTCGCGGGTCCGTTGGTAATCGTCGCGGTTGCCGGGGTCGCGCTGGTCCGGCGCGTAGTCGGCTGCATAGTCGATGAAAAAGGTATTGCTGGACAACGGCGCCTTCTCGAAGGCGAACAGGCGCCAGCCTGGCTTGGCGCTGTCCGGACCACTGAAGAACGACGTGGTCGCGTAGCCGCGTGCCTGAAGCAAAGCATGGGTGGCGTCCAGCGCCGATGTGCGCAGGCCAAAGGTCCGCGAGCCTGGGCCGCCCCTCAGTGCGCGCTGGTCCTCTTCCATGCCGGGATCGAAGCTCGGGTTCGGCCGGGTGATGCCCAGCAATTCGATATAGCCGCCATCGCCCAGGCGGACGTAGCGGTTGGCTACGCCGCCGGGGTCGCGCCCAGGGCGTACCTGGAAACCGAGCTTGACCGCCATGACCGAACTTGCCTCATCGATGCCATGGCCCCACAGCAGGACGTGGTCGAGACGGGTGGAGGCCGGGGCAGAAACGGCGGGGGCAGCCTGCGCGGCGCCAACGCACAGCAACAGGGCAGAGAACAGCAACATCGGGTGCATGGGAGTCGCTCCGGTGGATTGGCCGGAATTCTCATGCCCGGTTTGCAGCGGCGCCATGACCTCGGAGGTCATGGAAACGGTGCGTCAGCGTGCCGCGGATGTGCCATGCTCTTGCCACCGCACACCACATGGGGACACGGCAATGGCCAAGGGCCTGGATAAAAAGAAAGAGACGAAGAAGAAGCCTGCCAAGACGATGAAGGAAAAGAAGGCAGAGAAGAACGAAAAGAAGACCACGCGCGGATTCATGCCGACTTGATCGGCAGCCGCCGGGTTTGATGATCCGGGCGCAGATCACAGCGCCCGGATCGGCATCCGGCTCTCGCAGTTCGAACTAGCGCGTCCCCACCATCGGGGTGTTCATGCCGGCGCTCAGTTCGGCAAGGTCGATGTTGCCGTCCTTGTTCCTGTCCAGCCAGTTGAAGCGAAAGCCCAGGCTTCGGCGCAACTCCTCGTCGGACAGCTGGCCATCGCCATCCAGGTCCGAACCGACGATGCGCTCGCTCGCCGTCGCGCCCCCCTGCTCTCCCGGACCGATATAGCGCTGCAGCTCCTCGGCGGAGATACGTCCGTTGCCATCCAGGTCCATGGCCATCAGCGCCGCTTCGCTATCGTACTCGTAGCGGCTGAGCACGCCGTCGTGGTTGGCGTCCAGGGCCTGCAGGCGCTGCGCTGCCGCAGCGGACACCGTCTGCGCCGCGCAGACCGCCGGAAGCACCGAGGCGAGTGAAAGGATCACGGCGTAGCGAAGGGCAGGAATGCTGTTCATGGCGGTCTCCGTCCGGGCGAGTACCGGGAACAACGTGGAACCCGCGGCGTGGCGGCCACGGTCGCTGCTCAAAATGCATCAAGCCGCCCGAGAGCGGCTTGATGCTTGCGCAAAAACGTCAGCGCAAAAGCGCGATCAACAGCAAGATCGGGATCGGAATGCCCAGGAACCACAGCAGCAAGTACTTCATGCGTCTCCTCCTCGATAAGCGATCGGGTTACAGGTCGCGGCGGCGCCCGCCCCAGGTGGCAAACAGGCTGGCGCAGAACGCGCCGAGCAACAGCGTGATGAACAGCCACAGCGCGGCGTAAGCAGTCGCCTTGCGGGCATCGTCGGCGGCCTGCTTTGCGTCCTGCTTGGCCTTCTCGATCGCCGCGCGCATGCGTGCCTGCACGTCGTTGACGCGGGTCTGCGCCTCGGCCTGGCTGATGCCGGTCTGCGCGGCCACCAACTGCGCCAAATACTGCGTGTCGGCGCCGTCCATGCGCTCCGAACGCAGGCTGTTGACGACGATGCGGTTGACCTCGGCGCGTACCTCACGACGGTCCGGCCCGCGCTCGGCGCCTGGCGCCGGCATGCCATTGGCCTGCGGCGGCAGCATGGCAGCGGTGGTCGGCGGCGCGGCAGGCGTAGCGGCAGGCACCGGCGCCGGGCCCGGATTCGCGCGGAACAAAGCATCGGTCCAGTACTGCATGTCGCCGTCCTGCGCGGCCATCGCCGCCGGGCCGGTGCCCGCCGCGGCCAGGCCGCCGGCGGTGGAAGCCGCAGCACCGGCGGTGGCGCCCACTACCTTGGCACCGGTGCCGAGAATGCCGCCGATCGCGCTGGTCAGCAGGCCCGCGGCGAGCAACGTCGCCACCGCCCAGGACAGGAAGCCATGCGTGGTATCGCGAAAATACGTCTCGTCGCCATGTATGGCGGTCCACTTGGTGCGCAGGCGGCCGGCGATATAACCGCCGAGGCCCGAAGCAGCAATCGTGGTCAGCGCCAGCCAGATGATGCTGGCCCAGCCGAAGGTCTCGGCCGAAACACCCTCGAACGCCCACGGCGATACCGATGACAAGCCCAAGCCGACGCCGAGGATGATCAGGATCAGCGAGAGCGCGGCCGAGGCGGCGGCGCCAGCCAGGATCGCGCCCCAGGACACCGCGCTCTGCGGCGCGTTTGAATCGAAATCGGAAGGGGTGACCACCGCCACCGTATCGACGGCGTAGGGATCTCGGGTGGCGTAACCGCCGGGGGTACTCATCGCGTTGGCGCTCCTGTATCGCTGTCACTGCAGCGGGCAGCGGGGAGGCTGCGCGTTGGCCCGTGAAAGCGCCGAGATGCGTTTGCGAAGCGCGCGTGGATTCTGCGGTAGGCGCCTGGGACGCAGAAAACGCAAAGGGCTGCACCCGGCAGCCCTTTGCTCATCCCAATCGGGGAGGACGCTTATTCTTCTTCCTCGGCCCCGCCCTGCTGCTGTTGCTGCTGCTGTTCCTGCTGGCGGCGCTGGCTGTCGTTCTGCGAGTCGGTGTTATCGCCCTGCTGACGCTGGTTCTGCTGGTTGGCCATGGTTGGCGCTCCGGTTGAGGGGGGTGTCGCAGACCAAGGCTGCGCCGCTAAGCGTTAGGGCTGCGTAGTGTTTTCGCTGGCGTCCTGAATGCTTCAAAGCCCCGTCCCGGGGCCGCATGGAGCCGGGGCCGACTTACAATCTGGCCCTCTGCTTGATCGCGCCCGGCTGGCCTTGCGGGCACTTCTCCTCCCCGCGGGCAATCCGATGCAGTTGCGCCATCTGAAAACTTTCGTCGCGGTCGCGCGCAGCTTGAATTTCTCCCGCGCTGCCGAACGCCTGCATCTTTCGCAATCCACCGTTTCCGAGCAAATGCAGGCACTCGAATCGGACCTGGACGCGATTCTGTTCGAGCGGTCGCGCCGTCAGCTGACGCTGACTCCGGCGGGCGAGCAGCTGCTGGTCCATGCACAGGATCTGCTGCGTCGGGCCGAGCAGGCCTACGAGGCCGTTACCTCGGCGGCCACGGCTATTTGTGGTCCTTTGCGAATCGGGGGCTTGGAAACGCTCTGCAGCGCCTACCTGCCGGCGGTACTCGCTACGCTCGGCCGGGAATACCCCGGCGTGCAGGTCGAGCTGACCACGGGCGACAGTGGCAGCCTGCGCGAGCGCGTCCTCGCCGACGACATCGACCTCGCAGTGGTCTATGGCGCGGCACCGCAGGCAGGCGACCTGGATAGCGAGGTGATCGCGGGAGAAGCGCTGCTGGTGCTGCTGCCGCCTGGCCATCGCCTGGCTTCGCGCACTTCCCTCGGCAGCGAAGATATTGCCGGAGAAGACTTCCTGGTCACGTCACCCGGTTGCGTCTACCGCAGCATGTTCGACGGTGCTTTTGCATCCGACCCTGAGCGGAGCCCACGGCGCATTGGCCAGTACGCCAGCCTGGCAACGATCCGCGGCCTGGTGGAAGCAGGGCAAGGCTGTGCGCTGGTGCCTGCCGCCGTGCTTGGCGGACGCCCCGGACGCCACGCGGTGCCTTGGCACGGAGAAGGGCGCAGCACGCCGATCCGCTTGCTCTGGCACCGCCGGCGGCCGCTGTCGCCGGCAGCGACGGCCTGCCGGGAGTTGGCACGAACGCTGGTGGAGGCTCAAACCAGGCGCTGACCGCCATCGACATGCACCACCGTGCCTGACATGAAACCATTGCGCATGACCGCGGCGATGGCCTGGGCAATATCCTCCGGCCGCCCGATCCGGCCGACCGGCAGGCGCTTGGCCATCGCCTCGAGCATGCCCGCCTTCGCCTCGCCGGCCACCGATGTCCAGATCGGTGTATCCACCCAGCCCGGCGACACCGCATTGACGCGGATCGGCGCCAGTTCCACCGCCAGCGCGTACACCAGTGATTCGATTGCGCCATTGATGGCCGCCACGACCGATCCTTTCGCGCTGGGGCGATAGGCGGCGATGCCGGAAGTGAAAGTGAGGGAGCCGCCGGGCAGCAACCTGGGGGCACCGTGCTTGGCCAGCAGGAGGGGCGCCATGACTTTGGAGTCGATCACCCGCCGCGCTACCGCCGGGTTCATTTCCTGCAATGGCACATACACCCCGCTGACGTCGGCGGCGGTCGAGACGATGTGGGAAACCTGCCCGACTTGCGCGAACAGTCGCTCCACCGCCGCTTCATCGGTGATGTCGGCGGAATACGCCTGCAGTTGCGGGTGATCGCCCAGACGCTGCCGCGCCTGCGCCAAGCGCTCGGGTGCGCGTCCGACGATGGTGACCTGGCAGCCTTCATCAAGCAGCTGCGCGGCCAGTGCCAACCCCATGCCCGAGCTGCCACCGGCAATCAGCACGTGCTCGGTTGTTGTTTCTTGCTGCAAAGGTCTTCTCCTTGGTTTGCGCACCTGCGACGGCGCGTGGGAGAAGCCAGTATCTGCAGCGGCCAGCAAGAAGGAAGCGGGAATCTCCGATAGTCGATATCGGAGATTCCGATGCTTGCCGCGCAGGGAGCAGTCGCTCAGCCGGCCTGGCCGAGCCGGACCTTCAGGCTACGAATGTCCTCGTCGCTCAGGCCAACAGCCTTCAAGTACCCCGCCGCGCCGCCGTACTGCTGATGCAACGCGTCCAGGAACATTTCCATGTTGTCCGGTGCGGTCCCGCCCATGCCCGCCAACTTCTTGGCGATTTCCGGATGCTGGCGCATCACTTCCATCATCTGCGCGTTCATCGCGCTGTCCTTGGGCTGGCCTTCCAGGTAGTGGGCCGAGATGGCGTAGTTGTGCACGATGTCGGCGCGTGGCACGCCGGCCAGGTCGAGCAGCAGGCCGGAGATAATGCCGGTGCGGTCCTTGCCGGCGGTGCAGTGGAACAGCACGGTGCCCTCTTCCTGCGCGGCCATCAGCTGGAACACCTGCTTGAACTGCGGCTTGTTGCTGCCCAGCCATTGCGTGTACGCCGCGCCGAGGCTGTCCGGGAAGCTGGTCATCAGCTGCTGCAGGTCCATCTTCTCGGTGCCCATCAGCGAAACGCGCTGGTAGTCGAAGCGCGCATCGTCGGCCAGCACGTCGTGCGACTGGGATTCTTCATCGCCCGTGCGCAGGTCGATGTCCAGCGTAACGCCCGCGGCGGCCAATGCATCGCGATCGGCCGCGGTCAGACGGCTGAGGTCGGCGGTGCGGACGAAGGCCGTGGCCGGGATCGGCCCGTGCTTGCCTTGCAGACCGGCGAACGTGCGAGCGTTCCAGGCACCCTGCAACGGGATCACCCGCTTGGCGTCATCGGCACGCGGCTGCACGTTGGCCGGCGCCGTGCGCGCGGCCTGTGCGGTGGTGCTGGCCTGCGGCGCCGGGACCGGCTGCGCGACCTGTGCGCTTGCGGTGGCGGTCGCCAGTACCAACGCCAGGGCGAGGGCGAGTTCGTGCTTGTGGTGCTTGTTCATCTGCTGGCTCCAGGGGTCTTAGAAGCGCACGGCCACGTCCAGGCCAAAGGTGCGCGGGTCGTTGAAGATGCCGGTCTGGCCGAGCGCGGCGTTATTGAGCTTGTAGAACAGGTGCTCTTCGTCGAGCAGGTTGCGAGACCACAGCGAAAATTCCATCGTGCTGCCGTTGGCGTCCAGCGGCACATCGACCAGGGCGATGCGCGCGTTGACCACGAACGAGCTGTCGGTGAGGGTCTGGTCGTATTCGCTGGTGTAGAAGCCATCGGACCAGTTGCCGTCGACATGGAACTTCAACGCCGAGGCATTGGCGAACGGCAGCCAGTAGTCGATGGCCAGGCTGCTGGCGTTCTTCGGTGCCAGCAGCGGCTGCACCGTCACCTGCACGCCGGCGCCGAACGGATCGATCGCGGTGATCGCATCGATGTCGGTATAGGCGTGGTTGAAACTGAAGGTCAGGTTGTCCACCGGCATGATGCTGAATTCCAGCTCGGCGCCGCGCGACTTGCCATCGCTCAGTGCGTTGGTGGTCACCATGGTGGTGCGGGTCTCGCCGCTGTTGGGGTCGAACGGCAAGGTGAAGTCGACCTGCTTGTGCTCGATCTTGGAATCGAACAGCGCCAGGTTGAAGCGTGCGCGGTTGTCCCAGAACTGCGACTTGAAGCCGAGCTCGAAAGCGGTCACTTCTTCCGGGTCGAACGCGGTGTAGGTGGTCGAGCGCGAGTTGGCGCCGCCGGCCTTGAAGCCGGTGCTGTACTTGGCGTACACCATCGCGTTGGCGCCGAGGTCGTAGGCGACGTTGAGCATCGGGTCGAAGCGGCCCCACGAATCGTCGAAGCTCAAGTCGGTGCCGACGCCGTTGACGATGTAGAGATCGCCGTTCTTGTCGTCGCGGGTGTAGCGGCCACCGGCGGTCAGGTGCAGCTGCTCCAGCGAGGCCGGCGTCCAGGTCGCCTGGCCGAACAGGCCGAGGCTGTCGGTCCAGGCCTTGCTGGCACGATCGATGCGCACCGTGTCCAGGTTCAACGGGTTGGTGGCCGGATTGAGCGTATAGCTGTTGCCGCCCGGGCCCCAGACCAGCATGTTCGGCGTCTGCGCGTTGTCGCCGGCGGTCTCGTGGTAGTAGAACGCGCCGACCAGGTACTGCACCTGCGAGGTGTTGCCGATCAGCTGGAATTCCTGGCTGTATTGGTGCTGGTAGACCTGCGCCAGGCTGTAGCGGCCGAACGGGGTGCCAGCGCCGCCGTAGGCGGAAATCGCATCGACCAGGCCCATGTCGAACTGGCCCTGTTCCAGTTCTCGGTAGGAGCTGATCGACTTCAACTCCAGGCTGTCGCTCAGGGTCCAGCTCAGATTGAGCAAGTGGCCGCTGCCGCGGCCGATGTTGTCTTCCTGCGGGCCGCCGAGGATGGAACTGTCGCGCCGGTCTTGACTGGCGCCGGCCTTCTGCAGCGGGCTCAGGTACGGCCCGGGCACCAGCACCTGGGTGTGGTACGGCGTCGTAGCGTCGTAGGAACGGTCGAAGGCGTACAGCGCCGAGAAATCATCGCTCGGCTGCCACAGCGCGCTCAGGCGCGCGCCGCGTTTGTCGTAGCTGTTGAAGTCCTGCTCGCCGCGCATCGGGTTGTCGGTGGTGCCGCCGCGCTTGGCCTGTACCGCGTCGATCTTGAAGCTGACATCGCCGACCTTGGGCAAGTCCAGGTGCAACGCGCTGTTGTAGCCGCTGTAGTTCGACACGCCGGCACTGACCTGGCCGCCGAACTCACCGGTCGGCTGCTTGGTGACGATGCTCAACGCGCCGCCTTCGGTATTGCGGCCGAACAACGTGCCCTGCGGCCCCTTCAGCACTTCGATGCGCTCGACGTCGTACAACATGCTGCCCAGGCCCTGGGCACGGCCGAGGAAAACCCCATCCACATAGATGCCGACACCGGCATCGCGCGCCGGCTGGTTGGCATCGCCCGACGCACCGATGCCGCGAATGCCGATGTTCAGCGCCGAGCTACGCGTAGCGAACGGCGTTACCCGCAGCGATGGGATCGAGCCATCGGCGAAGCTGCCGAGCGAGATCGCGCTGCGGTCCTTGAGCATTTCGGCATCGACCACCGACACCGAGATCGGCGTTTCCTGCAGGTTGGTGGCGCGCTTCTGCGCGGTGACCACGACCTGGTCGAGGGCAACGATATTGGCGGCTGCATTGGCCGAATCGGGCGCCGGTGCAGGTGCCGGCGCCGGCGCTGGGTCCGCGGGCTCGGCGGCAATGGCCAGCGTCGGCAGCAAGGCCGCAATGGAAAGAGCTAGCACCTGCGGGCGCAGGACGACACGAGAGAAGGTGTGACGCATGGGGTCCGTTCGCGAGGGGAGGTGGGGAGCAAGCCGGCGCAGTCTGCGCACCGCCCATGACAGATGAATGACTGTTCATTCTGTTTTCGCTTGCACTACCATCCCGCTTGAACGACACCACGGCCAGACGATGACGCCTCCCGATTCGAATTCCTCCAACGCCCAGGCGCGCGCCGAAGCCCAGCGCGTGCGCATCCTCGATGCGGCGCAACGCTGCTTCATCGCGCGCGGCTTCCATGCCGCCGCGGTCAGCGATATCGCCGCCGAGGCCGGCATCAGCCAGGGCCTGATGTATCGCTACTTCGACAACAAGCGCGCGATGATCCTGGCGTTGATCCAGCGCCAGCTGGAAGAAGACCAGCGCTCGATCGGGCAGACCCCGGCATCGCTGGACATGGTCGATGGGTTGCTTGCCTGCTATCAGCAATGGGCGCGCGGGGAGTCCATCGGCGACCTGGATACCGCCATCGCCAACGTTGGCCTGTACGCCGAAATTACCGCAGAAGCGCAGCGCGATCCGGCGGTAGGCACCGTGCTGCGCAAGCACGACAAACTCACCACCGAGGCCGTTTGCCACTGGCTGCGCGAACACGATATCGCGCGCGGTGCGCAGGTGGATGAGGCATTACTGCGCGAACGCACGCTGCTGCTGCGGGTGGTGGTCGAAGGCCTGGCGATGCGTGCGGTGCGCGATCCCGACCTCGCACCCGAAACAGTGCGCGCCGTGTTACTGGCGGCTATTTCGCGGGTGCTGGGGGCGTAAGCGATACGGCTCGCGCACGGCCACGCAGCAGCGCCAGCGTGCGCCGCCCCACTTCATACCCCACCAGCGGCAACACCCAGCTGACCCATAGCAACGCCGCGATGACGTCCGGTGGCGCGGCAAGGGTCATGACCCCCGGCGTGCGGATGAGCAGGCGGAAAGTGATCGGCGCCAGCGTCACCAGATAGGCGCGGATCATCCAGCGCCGATGCACCTGTACCTGGCCGCGGCCGATCGCCATCAAGCCAACTAGCGCGGTTATCAGCCAGGCCCAGGCGGTGGCGGCGAAGGCCAGGCGAATTGCGAACGGCGCCGGCGAGGTTGCGATCAACCCGGTCGCGCCGGTGGCGGCAATGAGGATGCCGGCGAGGTAGCCACGGCCGGTCCAGCGATGCACGGGGTTGAAGGCGCGCGGCCACTGGGTGAGGAACTGGACCAGGCCAAGGCAGATCGCCAGGGTGCCGCCTGCCAGGTGCGTCCAGAGCCAGGCGCGCCGCGTCCAGAACATCGTGTACGTCGATGGATCGACATGGCGGTACTTGCCGAAGACGCCAAGCAGGAAATCCAGGCACCAGAGCGTCAGCGCCAGCAGCACCAGGGCGATGGCAATCCGCCCAAGCAGGCTATTTGATGCTGCGGTTGCGTTGGATTGCCGGCTCCCTTGGTCCATGCGCCCCCCTTGTCCAGGCAGAGGCTACACAGGTCGACTCCGCGATGCCACGCCCTGCGCCTGCGCCCCCCGCCCCATGCGCGGTACCAGCATCGGCACCTCACGCCGGTACTGCGCGTAGTCCGGCAACGCAGCCACCAGGTCACGTTCCTCCCATCGGATCGCGATCACGATGTAGGCAGTGGTCATCAGCGCGAACAGCAAGTGCGTAACCGTCATCGTTGGCGTTGCCCAGAAGGCGTAGAACCAGCCGACGTAGAGCGGATGGCGGACCAGGCGATACGGACCCGGCGTCTTGAACGGCAGTGGCCGATACGGCCGGCCGCGGAATTGCAGCCACACCTGGCGCAGGCCGAACAAGTCGAAGTGATTGATCAGGAACGTGGCGACCAGCACCAGGCTCCAACCGAAAGCGAACGCCGCATACAGCAGCCCGCGTGCGAGCGGATTCGCTACATCCCACACCACCCCACCCAGGGGCCGCCACTGCCAGAACAGCAGGATCAATGCCAGGCTCGACAGCAGCGTGTAGGTGCTGCGTTCGGCTGACTCAGGGATCAGCCGGGTCCAGGCGCGCTTGAATGCCGGCCGCGCCATCACGCTGTGCTGCAGCGCGAACAAAGCCAGCAACGCAAGGTTGATGGCCAGGGCGGCGGCCAAGGACGTATCGCGGGGCGAGTCCATCGCCTTGGGCACGCCGAAGTTACCGACGAAGCCGACCGCATACAGGAAGGTCGCCAGGAATATCGCGTAGCAGGCGATGCCGTAGAGCAGGATCAGGGAGCGCTTCATGACCACCTCGTTGCGCCCCGAGCAGACGCATGAAAGTACACGCAGCTTGCGCCGACCACCGGCCGCCGCCACAGGGGAAGGAAGTCCCTGCCGCGACCCTCGCCTGCTGCTACCCCGGGAGGTTTGTCCCGACTAGACTGCCGGCAGGAACGCCGAAGGGCTCTCGAGCATGAAGCAGTCGATCCGCTACCTGACCACCGCGCAAGGCACGCGGCTGGCATGGTCGTCGATGGGCTCGGGCCTGCCATTGGTGAAGGCGGCCAACTGGCTTAGCCATCTCGAATACGACCTGGACAGCCCGATCTGGCGGCACTGGATGCGCTTTCTCGGCGGCAACTTCCGCTTCATCCGTTACGACGAGCGCGGCTGCGGCATGACCGGCGGCGACGCGCGCGGCCTGACGCTCGATCATTGGCTGGCAGACCTGGAGGCCGTCGTCGAGGCCGCGGACATCAAGACGCCGTTCGCCTTACTGGGCATCTCGCAGGGCGCGGCGGCCTGTGTCGCTTACGCGCTGAAGCACCCACAGCGCGTCTCGCACCTGTTGCTGTATGGCGGCTACGCACGCGGCGCCTACGAGCGCGGCAATGCCGAGAACGCGCGCATGTATCACGCCATCGTCGATATTGCGCGGGGCGGCTGGGAGGACCAGAACCCGGTGTTCCGACAATTGTTTACCGCGCGCTTCATTCCCGATGCCACGGATGCGCAGATCCAGTGGTTCAACGAGCTGGCGCGAACCACCACGACCGCCGAATCCGCCGGCGCCTTGCTCGAAGCCCGTGCGCATATCAATGTGACCTCATTGCTGCCGCAGCTAAGCACCCCCACCCTGGTGATGCATGGGCGAGAAGACGGCGTGGTGCCGCTGGAAGAAGGCCGCCTGCTGGCCGCCGGAATTGCCGGCGCGCGCTTCGTGGAACTGGAGTCTCGCAACCATGTGTTGCTGGAACACGAGCCAGCCTGGTTGCGCTTTCAGGAGGAAGCGCTGCAGTTTCTCGGCGGCAGCGCATCGGCAGAGGCGTTTGCCGGGCTGACCGGGCGTGAGCGCGCAATCGTCGAGGGGCTGATCGCCGGCCGCAGCAATGCCGAAATCGCCGCTTCCCTGTTCATAAGCGACAAGACCGTGCGCAATGCGCTGACGCGGATATTCAACAAGCTCGGGGTTCACTCGCGCATGCAGGCGATGGCGTTGTTGCGGGGAGCTGGCAGCCGGAGCTGATGCCTCAACCCCCAGTCCGAAACCGCAGCGTCAGCCCCTTCAGGAAATTCCGCAGGATCTGGTCCCCGCACGGCCGGTAGTGCTTGTGCCCCGGTTGCCGAAACAGTGCCGTCATCTCCGGCTTGGTCAGCGGGAAGCCCGCCGCCTGCATGATCTCGTGCATGTCCACGTCCTTCAGCTGGAACGCGACGCGCAGCTTCTTCAACACCAGGTTATTGGTGATGCGCGACTCCACCGGCCGCTGCGGCTGGGTCTCGTCGCGGCCGCGGAAATACAGGATCAGGCCGTCCAGGAAGTGCGCCAGGATCCGGTCGCTGCAGGCCACTGCGCCCTCTTCCTCGTCCTTCTTCAGCAGCGCCGGCACATCCGCCTTCTCCAGCGGGAACGCAGGGTCGGCCAGCTGGGTGATCTCCACCACCTTGGCGTCGCTGAGGTCGAGCATGAAGCGGATGCTTCGCAGGACGTCGTTGTTGATCATTGCAGGGTCACTCAGGCAGCGGCTGGGGCATCCGGGGCGCGCAGTCTAGCGCCTGCCGCAGTAATGCGGGGTTACCAATGCCCCAAGCGTGCCGCTACTACGCCGGCGTGCCGTCGCCCGGCGGTGCCTGTGCCGCCCCACCCTGCGGCCAGCTGCGCACGCGCACGTCCTGCTGCGGAAACGGAATCTCGATACCGGCCTGCGCCAATGCGGCATGGATGCGCGTCACCAGGTCGCTGCGGATCACGGTCCAGTTGTCGTAGTCGTGGGTCCAGGCGCGCAAGGTGAAGTCCAGCGAGCTGGCGCCGAAGCCATCGAACAACGCCGTGACCGCCGGGGCGCTGGCAATGCCGGCGGTGTGCGCGGCGCAATCGGTCAACAGCGCCATCACTTTCTTCGGATCGCTGCCATAGGCGACGCCGAGCTTGATTTCCAACCGCCGGCTGCGGTCCATCAGGGTCCAGTTGGTCAGGCGTTCGGAGAGCAGCGTGCCGTTGGGCACCACCACGTCCGCGCCGTCGAAGGTGCGGATGCGCGTGGCGCGCATGCCGATATCGCGTACGCGCCCCTGCGTGGTGCCGACCTCGATGGCGTCGCCCGGCTGGATCGGACGCTCGAAGATCAGGATCAGCCCGGAAACAAAATTGTTGACCACGTTCTGCAAGCCGAAGCCGATGCCCACGCCGAGCGCGCCAAACACCAACGCCAGCTGCGTACCCTTGAGCCCGGCGGCCGACAGCGCCACCACGATGCCGAGCACCAGAACTGCGTAGGACGCCAGTGACGCGATGCTGTTGCCTACGCCGCGAGCGAATATTCCACGCGATTCGAGCACGTCCTGCAGCAGCAGCCGGGTGACGCGCGAGGCCCAGCTGGCGATCAGGATCGCCAGCACGAACACCAGCACATGGCCCAGCGACAGGCTGAAATCGCCGATGGTGAACTCGTGGCCGAGCACGTCCTTCAGCAGCCGGTAGATCGGCCGCAAAATGCGGAAGCTCTCCATCGAATACAGCACCCAGCCCACGGCCGCGGCAATGATCGCCAGGCGCGTGAGCAGTTGCACCAGGGGCGGCGCATGTTCGCGGGTCAGCCGGAAGCGGCGCAAACCGGGGCGGTTGAGCAGCAGGTGCAGCAGCGTCACCACCGCCGTCACGCCCACGTACAGCAGCAGGCCAAGGTAGGCACTGTCGATTACCGCGCCGGTGAGCATCTCGGCCAGCGAAGTATTGCCGATGATGTTGGCCACCACTGCCACGGCCAGCAACACCAGGCCCATCCACCCCGCACCGCGGAGCGCCCGACCAACGGCACCCGTGGAATCGGCGTGCCGCTTCGCGCGCCACAGCAGCCACCCGGTTGCCGCCAGGCCGACGCAACTGACGAACAGCGTATACAGGCGGAAGGCGAAGCCACTGCCCAGGAACACGAAACCCAGCCCCGACAGCAAGTACATGCCGGTCGCCACATACGGCCACACATCCAGCCAGCGGCGCGCCCCCGGCGGCAGGAGCCGCAGCACCGGCACCAGGGCGATCAGCATCGCGATGTGTCGGGTGAGCACCGGCGCGTCGGGCTCGAAGGCCAATGTGGCGAGCATGCATAGCAGCAACCAGGTCGACCACGGCCGCGACAGCACGCGCGCGGCCGAAGCGTCCATCTCCCCCGCTGCGATCGCGGGCCGGCTGCGCCGCCATAGCCACAGCATCAGCGGCAGCAGCAACAGCTGCAGGACGTGGGTGGCGACCTGGTTGCTGAAATTGGCCTCGCTGTAGGCCGCGGCAAATTCGGTCTCGATCCGCAGCCCGGTAGCGATATCGGTCGCCCCGGCGCCGGCGGCCGCGTCGGCGCGGCTACTGGCCCGCCACAGCGGTGGCACGTCCAACCGCAGCAGGCGCCTGTCGATGTAGCCGATCGCGGCACTCACCGCTTCCTGGCCTTCGTCCAGCCGGCTTTCCAGCGCATTCGCCCGGGTACCCAGCTCGACCTGGTGCCCCAATGGCACGGCCAGCGCCTGCTCGGCGCGGGCGAGCAGGTCGATCACCGCATCGATACGCGCCACCAGTACCGGCGGCAAATTGCCGGCCTGGGCGCGCGTGAGTTGCCAGGCTGCGCGGCGCTGCGCCACCGCGGCCACATCCGAAGCGTATGGCGCCGTCGCCAGCTTCATCGCCTCGCGCCAACGCGCGAAGCGACGCGCATCGAAGCGCCAATGCCGGTCCAGGCTCTCCAGCCGCATGATCGGCAACATCCGCAGTTGCGCCGGAGTGAACTGCTGCAGGCGTGCGTCCACCGAGCGCGCAATCACTTCCAGGCCGGGCGCAAGGGCCACCGACGGATGCGCAGCACTGGCACGCTCGATGGCCGAAAGCGCCAGGCGTTCATCGGTATCGGCCCGCGAAATGATGGCGTCGGCATCTACCGCCTGCAGGGCCGGCGGGGTCGCGGCCGGTTGCGGCGCTTCGGTTCCCGGTGTGAGTGCGGCAGGCACCTGCGCCCAGAGGGGTGCCGCGGCGAACAGTAGCCAAACCATCCAACAGCGGCGGGCCAGCGGCATGATCGACTCGGATTGAGAGCGGCGAGCTTGAGTGTAGGCGAGCGGTAGCCGCGGTTTGTCAACGTCCACGGCGGGGGGGGTGACTTCAGGCAGATGTCGATATCGGCCAGGCGTGGTGCCATGCATTCAACGGCGGCGCGAGCGCGCTCCGGACCCTCACAGTGGAGGCACGACCATGCATGCATCACGCACCCTCTTGTGGCTGGCGCTGATCGCCGCCACCCCGGCCCTGGCGCAGCAGAGCCAGAACAAGATCTCCGGCGACATCGATATCCAGGCGGGCGAGCAGTCCGGCTCCCTGGCCACGGTGAGCGGCGATATCCACATCGCGAGCAAGGCGCAAACGCGCAGCGCCCATACCGTCAGCGGCGACATCACCGTCGACGCCGATGCCACGGTGGGCGAGCTGGTAACCACCAGCGGCGAGGTCAAGATTGCCGAGAAGGGCAAGGCCGGCGGTGCCAAGAGCGTCAGCGGCTCGGTCACGCTGGGCCGCAACGCCGTGGTGGACGGCGACGTCACCTCGGTCAGCGGCAACGTCTTCGCCGACCGCGGCACCCGCATCAGCGGCGACGTCACCTCGGTGAGCGGCAGCATCGGCCTGGTGCAAACCGAAGTGGGCGGCGGCATCCACTTCGTCAGCAACGACGTCACCGTCGGTGTCGGCTCGCACGTCAAGGGTGGCATCACCCTGAAGAAGCCGCAGTTCAGCAACCAGGACCGCCCGCCACGCGTGGTGATCGGCCCGAACGCCGTGGTCGATGGCCCGCTGACCTTTGAGCTGCCAGTGCAGTTGTACGTGCATAGTTCGGCCAAGATCGGCGCGATCAGCGGGGCTACGGCGATCAAGTTCTCTACCGATACGCCGCCCAAGGGGTAAGGCGATTGCAACTACGCAGTAACAGCCTGCGGGCACTCGGATCGCTGGTGCTTGGCGCACTGGCGATCTTTGGTGCGGTGCTGGTCGTGCGCCAGGGCCTGTTGCCACTGATCGACACCCTTTTCCACCCGGGCGAAGCGTGGCTGAGCGTGCTGCGCCGCGCGGGCATCCTGCTGGCGGCGGTAACGGCCTACTGGGCTTACGTGCACTGGCATGAGAAGCGCGAGGCAAAAGAGTTGCGATTTCGGCCGCTGCCCCTGGCGCTGGGCAGCATGGCCGGTGCAGCGCAAGTGGGCGTGCCGATTGCGTTGCTGTTCGCGCTGGGCGTCTACGAGCTGGTCTCCTTTCGCGGCTTTTCGCCCGCCTTGTTCGGCGTGGCTGGCGTGATCGCCATCGCCGCGGTGTTGGAAGAGCTGTTCTATCGATGCCTGCTATTTCGCGTACTCGAGCGCAGCTGGGGCACGGTGGCGTCGCTGGCGGTGCAGGCGTTGGTGTTTGCCTTGCAGCACCTGTCCAACGTTGAGCAAGGCAACCTCAGCGATGCCCTCACGATGATCGTGTCGGTGTCCCTGCTGGGTCTGTTGTGGGCCGGCCTGTTCGTGCTGACGCGCAACTTGTGGGCGGTAGCGGCCCATCACGCTGCCTGGAATTTCACCATCATGCTCAGCGGGCTGCCGCTGTCGGGCATACAGGACTGGCGTGCCCTGGCACCGATCGATGCCCGCTACGCCGGGCCGGACTGGGTGACAGGCGGGTTGTTCGGGCCGGAAAGCTCGATCGTGCAGATCGGGTTGATCGCCATTGCGGTGGCTGTGGTGCTGCGCATGGGTTGGCGGCGCGGTGCCTTTGTTGGCGGGCGCCGCCCGCCGCGTCCAGCGGAGAGCGGCCCCCTCGCTCCGCCGTAACCCGGCTAGTCCACCGCGAACGCGGCCGCAGCCAACTTCTCCAGGTCCAGGTACTGGGCCTTTTCGACCGTCACACCGACGAACAGGATGGTGCCTCCCTTGAACTCGCCCGGCGAGCTGTATTGCTCGCTGACAGCTTCGCATGATGCGGCGCATGGTTCGCCCCGGGGGCACAACCACATGACCAGGGCTTGGAGGGGTTACTGGCCTTCTGGTCACGAACGTTGATCGAGTGGGCGAACACAACGCCGTGGTATGCCATTGCGAATACGTCAGGCCGTTGTCGGCGAGCTTCTGCAGAGTGGGCATGCGGATGCGGCCGCCATAGGGCCCCCGCGCCGCCTGGCCGGTGTCGTCATAGAGGATGATCAACACCTTCGGCGCGCCTTCCGGCGCCCTTTGCAGGATGAAGGGCTCCCAGTCAGGGGTCGAGTCGCGGACGCGGCGGGCGGGCCAGCTAAGGGAACCGTGCACCGTCCTTGACGCCGTGGTTGGTGGCGACATCCATTTCACGGTCCGCGATTGCAGCGTCGGCCACGATCTTCTGTGCCGCTTCGGACCGACTTTTGTAGATGCTGTCGCACGGCTCCGGGGTCGGATCGCTGAGAGCGGCGAGCACAGCGGTGCCGGCAGCTACGGCTATGTCGGCATGTTTCTGCTCGTGTTGCATCAGCGCCTCCCGGTAGCGTTGCCACTTCGCGTTGAGCGCATCCGAGCGAGGTTTCGCGGTCAGGCTCGGCACCTGGATGATGACGTGCACGGGCACCTTCACAGCCTCCGTAACACAAAGGCGGCCGCGCTGACGGTAGCGAAAGTTCCAGTCGACCCGCCACTTCGTGTAGCCGTCAAAGTGCATCCCGTCACCGAGCGCCTCTTCGCGCTTCGCATTGATCGATTCGCGGATCGCCCTGGCCGAATCGCCGTCCACGGCGTACTCAATGACCTTCTGGTCGAGCTCGATATCCGGCGTCTTGGCAAGCGTGCCTGTGGGTAACGAAGCAGCTGTCATCCCCAACGTCGCGACAAGCCAACCTGCCGCGCAACCTCTCATTCCTTGCGGTCGAACCATATTGCCTTCCATCCGGGCCCCGTGACGATCAACTTCCCCAAGATTGATTTTGCCATGACGGCCGCCGCGGGCTGGCGGCGCGGGTACTGCAGGCCGGAGGGCGCGCAGAAGCCGGCAGTGAATTCGGGTATGTTTGCCAGGCAGGACCTGACCGACGCTCGGCCGGGGAAGCTGGCGGGTACTGGATTAGCCGATCAAGGAGAGACTGGCTGTGAGTGACCCATACAACAGCGCCGATGGCGCGACCCCACGGGGCCCGATCGTTTCGAATCTTCGTGCGGCCGCGCGCGCCGAGGGACTAGCGCTGGACCACTGCCTTATTGGCCCCCACCATCCTGTGAGTCTTCGCACATGAGAGTTCTGCTTCTGCTGCTGATCATGGCGGCGAACTGCGTCGTGCTGATTTTCGCGTCGCTGTTGGCGGCTGGCGGAGATGGCAGTTCCGATGGGATAAAAAGGGTACTGACCTTCGGCGCCGCGTGGATTCTGGGCGCGTCGATCCTCTCGATGATTCTGGCTGTCAAAGGCAAGGGAACGGCGTCGATCCTGGTAGCCGTCATGACGTTGCCCTCCGCGTACCTGGCGGGCCTGGCCGGAATCCTGATTGGCGCAGTGGCTTCACAGATGAGGCCGAGCTCGCCCGCGTTCGTCGAACTGTGCAAGTCAGCCGGCGCAAGTTATGTCTCGAAGCCCGCCAGCCCGGTGCATTCGATTGCCTACGAGTGGGAAGGGCGCGACCCACCGACCTATAGCTACTTTAAGGTAAACCCGTTGGGCAACGTGCGTGAACTAGCTGCGGGCTCGCTCTACAAGGAGCCGGCAGGCCTTGCCTTCACGGAGACCCAGAACGATTCGGGCCCGAGCGATGGCACACGC
>DATCVI010000064.1:0-19460 GCA_036566925.1 Stenotrophomonas sp. | reverse complement strand
CACCGACGGGGCCACCAATCCGCTGCTGAAGACCGCCGCGGTGGGCGCCGCTGCCGGCGGCTGGCTGCACAACTACCAGGCCATGCCGCTCACCCTGGTGGCGCCGCTGCTCGGCCTGCTCGGGCTGATCGGCAGCGCGGTGTTGTTGCGCGCGCGCCGTGGCGGCCTGGCCTTCATTGCCTCGGGCGCGGCAATCGCCGGCATCATCCTCACGGTGGGCCTGGCGATCTTCCCGTTCCTGCTGCCCTCCTCCAGCGCGCCAGGCTCCAGCCTGACGGTGTGGGATGCCTCCAGCAGCCACCTGACGTTGTGGATCATGTTGTTGGCCACGGTCCTGCTGCTGCCGATCGTGCTGCTCTACACCGCCTGGGTCTACCGCGTGTTGAAGGGCAAGGTCACCGCCGACGAAATGAGCCAGAACCCGAACGCCTACTGACCGGGCGCGCCCGCGCGCGCGCCCCTATTCAAGGAGACGCAACATGTGGTATTTCGCCTGGATTCTGGGCACCGGCCTGGCCTCGCTGGCCGCGGTCCTCAACGGCATGTGGTTCGAAATGCGCGAGCAGGACGCCAGCGGCGGCGAGTAATTTTTTCGGTGCCGATGCTTGCCGAGCCGTGGTGACCCCTGTATCATGCGCGGCTCAGTCGGGGTGTAGCTCAGTCTGGTAGAGCGCTACGTTCGGGACGTAGAGGTCGCAGGTTCGAATCCTGTCTCCCCGACCACTGAATCCAAAGCCCGGAAGGCTTGCCTTCCGGGCTTTTTCGTTAGCGAATCAGCCTAAAGAATCCGCATACCGTGGCCGGCGTGGACGACACGCGCCGCCGACCGCGTTAGGGTCAACATCCACCCGCCGTCTCCAATCGAGGAGGGAACATGATCCCCAGCGCCCTGCCCGCCATGCTCGACACCCTGCGCCACTGCCGCAGCCGCGAGGACTACCTCGCCGCGATGGCCGAATGCCGCATCGCCGTCGACGACATCGCGCCGTTCTGCCAGTACGGCGACGACGCCTACCAACGCAATCCGATCGAGCGCAACGAGCGCCACGAACTGGTCGCCATCTGCTGGCGCAATGGCCAGGCCACGCCGATCCACAACCATGGCCAATCGCAATGCTGCGTGCGCGTCCTGCAAGGCGCGATCGAGGAGCAACGCTACGTCCGCGACGACGCGGCCGGGGTGATTCCGGCAGCTGGCGGCGTGCAGCGGCTCACGCCCCGCGCCGAGACCTGCTTCGATGCGGCCGAGGACTTTCATCGGCTCACGGGCCTGCACCCGGACAGCTCCGTCTCGCTCCATCTCTACGTCCCGCCCCTGGCGGACTACGAGACGTTCGACACGCCGTAAGCGCGCAAGCGATGCAGTAATCGAGTTGTTCCTGCCACATTCGCCTTCTAGCCTGGGGCGAATCCGCAGCGTGCCTGCGCCCTTCCAACGGGAAGCGCCATGACGACTTTTGCCCGTTCCCTTGCCCTCGTCACCGCCCTGCTCTGTGGCCTGCTCGCCCCCGGCTGCGCGACGCCTCCACGTGTGCCCACCGCCGTGCCGGTCGAGCCGGCGCGCGCCTTGCCGCGCCTGGTTGCGCATCGCGGTGGTACCGCCGATGCCCCCGAGAACACCCTGCTGGCGATCCGCACCGCGCTTGAGAGCGGCGCCGATGCGCTGTGGTTGTCGGTGCAGCTGAGCGCCGACGGCGTGCCGGTGCTGTATCGCCCGCGCGACTTGTCGGCGCTCACCGAAGGACAAGGCCTCGTCGCCTCGCTGCCGGCGGCGAGGCTGCAGGCGCTCAATGCCGGTTTCCGCTTCCGCGACGCAGACGGCGCGTTTCCCTACCGCGCGCGGCCCCAGTCCATCGCGCGCCTCGACCAGGCCCTGGCGGCGATCCCGCACCACGTGCCGGTGATGTTGGACCTGAAGGCCGAACCTTCTCCTGCCTTTGTGCAGGCCGTGGCAGCGGTGCTCGCCCGTGGCAACGACTGGCCGCGCACCTGGCTGTATTCCACCGAGGCTGGCTACGCCCCGCTATGGCAGCGCTACCCACAAGCGCAGGTAATGGAATCGCGCGATGCCACGCGCCGCCGCCTGCTGGAGCTGGCCCTGGCCCAACGCTGCGCAGCGCCGCCGACGGCCCGGGGCTGGGCGGCATTCGAACTGCGGCGCGACCTCGAAACCAGCGAAAACTTCACCTTGGGCAAGGGCCAGACGCCGGTCAGCGGCGCGCGCCTGTGGACGCCGGAGGCGATGGCTTGCTTCCGCAGCCGCGCGCCCGAGTTTTCGCTGCTGTGGATCGGCGTCGGCAGCGAGCAGGACTATCGGCTGGCCGCCGACCTCGGCGCCGACGCGGTCATGGTCGATTCGCCGCGGCAGGCGCGCGCGTGGCGCGAGGCAGTCGAGGCGGCGGCCGAATCCTCCGGCCGCCGCCCCTGATTCACAGCACCGGCAGTTCGATGAAGCTCGGTTGCTGCGGCGTGTGCCAGATGCGCTGGGTCGCCTTCTGGTAGTCGGCCGGCTTGGCGAAGTAGATGTTCGGCACGAAGGTCTGCGGGTTGCGGTCGTACAGCGGGAACAGGCTCGACTGCACCTGCACCATCACCCGATGCCCCGGCTTGAACACATGGTTGGCATTGGGCAGCTCGAAGCGATAGCCGAGCGCCTGGTTGCTGGCGATCGGCTTGGCGGTCTCGAAGCCCTCGCGATAGCGGCCACGGAAGATCGCCAGCGACACCGGCAACTCATAACCGCCCATCTTCGGGTCTGAGGCATTCTCGCCCGGCGCCACGTCGATCAGCTTGACCACCCAGTCGCTGTCGCTGCCACTGGTGGAGGCCTGCAAGTTCACCACCGGTGCGCCGCCGATCTTCAGCGGTGCGGTCAGCGGCTCGCTGACATAAGTCAGTACGTCCGGGCGGCCGTCGACGAAGCGCTGGTCGTGCACCAGCCAGGTCGTCCACATATCGCGATCGCCGAAGCGCATCGGCCGCGGCACGAACGGCACCGGCTTGGCCGGGTCGGAGACGTACTCCTCATACTCACCCTGCCCCGCCACCGGCGCCTGGAACGACAGCGTCCCGCCGGCATGCAGGTACAGCGGCTTGCTCTGCGCCGCGCAACCTTGCGCGCAACTGCGCGGCCACTGCTGCAGGCGGTCCCAATGGTTCTCGCCGGTGTTGTAGACCAGCACCGGCGGCGTCTCGGCCTTTGGCGCGCCGTCCACCAGGTATTGGTCGAAGAACGGCTTGAGCACATCGCGGCGGAACTGGTGCGCGGTATCGCCATCGAACTGCAGCGCGCCCAGCGAGCTGCCGTCGTAATTCACCTGGCTGTGCCGCCACGGCCCCATCACCAGGTAATTCTTGTCGTTGCCGGCATCGCGCCCCTCCATCGCCAAGTAGCTGTGGTTGGCGCCATACATATCTTCCTGGTCCCACAAGCCTTGCAGCCACATCGTCGGGACTTTCAGCGGCGTGCGCGCCATCACCTTGTCCAGCGCCTGTTCCTGCCAGTAGGAGTCGTAGGCCGGGTGCTCGCTGAGCTTGTGCCACCACGGCAACTGGTCGACCCCGGACGCCTTGGCGAAATCGCCGGCCGAACCGGCGCTCAGGAAATTGCTGTAGTCGTCGTAGCCTTCGCGCGCGATCGAAGTACCCTTGCCGCGCTTGGTCAGCTGGCCGGTGAAGTAATCGAAATTGACCTGGCGGAAAGCGCCGTAATTGAGCCAGTCGTCGCCCATCCAGCCATCGATCATCGGGCTCTCCGGCGCGGCCACTTTCAACGCCGGGTGCGGATCGGTCAGCGCCATCACCACGGTGAAGCCCTCGTAGGACGAGCCGATCATGCCGACCTTGCCGTTGGACTCGGGCAGGTGCTTGACCAGCCAATCGATCGTGTCCCACGCATCGGTCGCGTGATCGACCTTGGTCTTGTTGAGCGTCCCGCGCAGCGGCCGGGTCATGACGTAGTCGCCTTCCGAGCCGTACTTGCCGCGGATGTCCTGGAACACGCGGATATACCCGCCCTCGACGAACACATCGTCGCCCTGCGGCAGCAGGTCCTTCATGTGCGGCGAGTTCGAGCGCGCGGCACGGCCATCGGCATCGTAAGGCGTACGCGTCAGCAGGATCGGCGCGCCCTGGGCGCCCTTGGGAACCACGATCACGGTGTGCAGCTTGACGCCATCGCGCATCGGGATCATGACTTCGCGCTTGACGTAGTCATTGGCCGCGGTAGGCGCTTCGAACTTCTTGCCGGTGATATCCGGCGTCATCGGCGAGGTCTGGGCCATGGCCTGGCTCATGGCCAGGGCAAGGACGGCGAAGCACAGGGTACGGCGGCGCATCAGGCGGGCTCCGAGGGTCGGTGATGTTGATCCTGGATGATGCACCCGCCGCGCCGGCGGATGACGTTTTGAATCACAAAATGGGGGCATTACCAATGGCACCCCTCCCGCAATGCGATGCATTCCGATTAGACAGCTGCGCGCGTCTGGCCCTCGCCGCGGACGACGAAGCGCTCCACCGTCAATGCCTCCAAACCCATCGGCCCATAGGCATGCAGGCGCGTGGTGGAGATGCCGATTTCGGCGCCCAGGCCCAACTCGCCGCCATCGGAAAAGCGCGACGACGCATTGACCATCACCACCGCCGACCGCAGCGCCTGTACGAACCGCTCCGCATGCGCCGTATCGCCGGTGGCGATCACCTCGGTATGGTCCGAGCCGTAGTGGCGGATATGCGCAATCGCCGCGTCCAGGTCCGCCACCACCCGCACCGCGATCACCAGATCGAGGAACTCGGCGGCGAAATCCGCATCCGTGGCCTCGCCCAAGTCAGGCACCAAGCGCCGGCTGGCCTCGTCGCCGCGCACTTCCACGCCCCGCTCGCGCAACGCCTGCACGGCCTGCGGCAGGAACGCGGTGGCGATATCCGCATGCACCAACAGCGTTTCCAGCGAATTGCAGGCCGAAGGCCGCGACACCTTGCCATCGATCAACAATCGCAGCGCCAGCGCGGGATCGGCCGAGTCATCCACGAACAAATGGCACACGCCCTTGTAGTGCTTGATGACCGGCACCCGCGCATGCTCGGCGACGAAGCGGATCAGGCCCTCGCCGCCGCGCGGGATCGCCAGGTCGACGATGTCGTTGAGCTGCAGCAATTCCAGCATGGTCTCGCGGCGCAGATCTTCGACCAAGGTCAGGGCCGCGGCCGGTACGCCGTGTGCCTCCAACGCGCCGCGCAGCGCGGCGGCAATGGCGGTGTTGGAATGGATCGCCTCCGAACCGCCCCGCAGGATCACGCCGTTGCCGGCCTTGATGCACAGCGCCGCTGCATCGGCGGTCACGTTCGGCCGCGCTTCGTAGATCATCGCGATCACCCCCAGCGGCACCCGCACCTTCTGCACGCGGATGCCGTTGGGGCGCACATCGTCGCGGGTGACTTGGCCTACCGGGTCGGGCAACGCGGCGACCTCGCGCAAGGCATCGGCGATGGCTGCCAGCCGCTTCGGGTCCAGTGCCAGGCGGTCGAGCATCGCGCTGCCCAGGCCCTTGTCACGCGCGGCGGCCAGGTCCAGCGCATTGGCGGCGAGGATGGCCGCGCTGTCGGCTTCCAGTGCGGCGGCCATGCGGGTCAGCAAGGCGGCCTTGGCCGGGCCGTCGAGCTGGGCCAGGGTCTGCGCCGCCAGGCGGCATTCCATCGCGAGGGTCTTGATGTCGGACATGCGGATTTCCCGATAGGGTCAGGCGGGCAACAACACCAGGTCGTCGCGGTGAACGACGTTCTCGCCGTAGTTGTAGCCGAGCACCGATTCGATGTCGCGCGAATGGCGACCGGCCAGGCGACGTACGTCCTGCGCCGAATACTGGCTGACGCCACGGGCCACGCTGCGCTCGATGCCGTCCTGGCGGGTGCGGATCTCGACCATGTCGCCGCGGCGGAAGTCGCCTTCGGCCGCGGTCACCCCGCCCGGCAACAGCGAGGCGCCCTTCTCGGCCAACGCATGCGCCGCGCCGGCGTCGACCAGGATTGCGCCCGGCTCCACCGGCGCGTGCCGCAGCCAGTACTTGCGCGCGGCGATGCGGGTGCGCCCGGGGTGCAAGCGCGTGCCGCGCAGGCGGTCGTGCCCGAGCGCGCGCAGCACTTCGCTGCTGCGGCCGTTGAACAGATAGGTTTCGATGCCGGCCGCGCCGGCCTTGGCGGCCGCTTCCAGCTTGGTGCGCATGCCGCCGGTGCCGACCCCGGCGCTGCCGCTGCCGCCGGCCATGGCGAGAATGCCGGCATCGAGCTCGCGCACTTCATTGACCGGCAGCGCATCGGGGTTCTGGCGCGGATCGGTGCTGTAGAGGCCGTCGATATCGGTGGCGATGAACAGCGCATCGGCATCGACCAGGGCGGCGACGATCGCGGCCAGGTTGTCGTTGTCGCCAAGCTTGAGTTCGTCGACCGAGACGGTGTCGTTCTCGTTCACCACCGGCAGCGCGCCCAGGCGCAGCAGTTCATTGAGGGTGGCGCGCGCGTTGAGATAGCGGCGGCGGTTGCGCAGGTCGTCGTGGGTGAGCAGCACCTGCGCCACCGGGCGCTCGAAAAAGCGTTGCCACAGCGCCATCAACTGCGCCTGGCCGAGCGCGGCCAGCGCCTGGCGCGCGGCCATCGCCGCGCCTTGCTCGGCCGCACGCGGCAGGATCGCGCGGCCGGCGGCAACCGCGCCGGAGGAGACGATCACCACTTCGCGACCGGCGCCCACATGGGTCGAGACGAACTGCGCCAATCCCAGCGCATAGCGCGGCGACAGACCGCCGCCATCGGCGGCGAGCAAACTGCTGCCGACCTTGAGCACCGCCCGCCGCCACGGCGGCAGCCCCTGTTCGACGAAGGGGGTGGCCAAGGGCGCGACGGGGTCGGTCATCGTGATATCCGTAAGGAACTCAGTGGGTATTCCATTCGTACACGGTCAACTCGGAAGCATCCTGCAGCACCAGCGGATCGCCTGCCACCAGCGCCTGCGCCTGCGCCAGGCTGGCCACGTGCTGCAGCACATAGGCACCGCCACTGCCATCGGCAAAGCCGCCGGTCAGCAGCAGCTTGTCCTGGGCGCGCAGCGCGGCGAGGAAATCGCGGTGCGGCTGGATCACCGCCTCGCTGAAACCCGGCTTGCGCATCGCCATGACCAGATAGTGCTTCATCGCCACACCCTCAGCCCAGCGCCTGCCAGCGCGCCTGCAATGCGTCCAGGCGCAGGTCGGCCGCCGCACCCGGCGACACCCGAGCCGCCAGACTGCCTTCCGGCGTGCGGCCCTGCCCCGCGCTGTCGGCGCTGGCCGCGGCGGCCTTGTACGCCTCGCGGAACGGCACGCCGGCCACTGCGGCCTCGACTGCGACATCGGTGGCATACATGCCCGAGTCGATCGCCGCGCGCAGGCGGTCTTCGCGCCACTCCAGGTTCGCCAACAGCGCCGGCAACAGCTCCAGCGCCGCCAGGCCGCGGCCGAAGCCATGGAAGATCGCGCCCTTGGACGCTTGCAGGTCGCGGTGGTAGCCCGAAGGCAGCGACAGCAACTGTTCGATCTCGGTACGGGCCGCCGCCACGCTGGCGTGGGTGGCGCGCATCAACTCGATCACGTCGGGATTGCGCTTGTTCGGCATGATCGAGCTGCCGGTGGTGTATTGCGCCGGCAGCGCGACGAAGCCGTACTCGGCGCTGGTGAAAAGCGACAGGTCCCAGGCGATCCGGCGCAGGTCCAGGGTCGCGCTGCCGAGCGCTTCGAGCGCCGCCATTTCGAACTTGCCGCGCGAAAGCTGGGCGTAGATCGGCGACACCTGCAGGCGCGCGAAGCCAAGCGCCGCAGTGGTGTGGTCGCGGTCCAGCGGCAGGTTGACGCCGTAGCCGGCGGCGGTGCCGAGCGGATTGGCGTCGATAAGCTTGAGGGTATCGGTGGCGCGAACGGCATCGTCGATGAAGGCTTCGGCCCAGCCCGCCCACCACATCCCGGCCGAAGACACCACCGCACGCTGGATATGGGTATAGCCGGGCAGCGGCAGCGCGCGCTCGGCGGCGGCGCGGTCCAGCGCCACGCGCGCCGCCTGGGCGCTGAGTTCGGCTACCCGCGCCAGCTTTTCCTTGAGCCAAAGGCGCGTGGCCACGAGCACTTGGTCGTTGCGGCTGCGGCCGGTGTGGATCTTGCGCCCGGCATCGCCCAGGCGCTCGGTCAGGCGCGCCTCGATCGCCGAATGACCATCTTCGTACTGCTCGTCGAGCACGAAGTTGCCGGCGCGCCAATCGGCGGCCAGCGTGTCGAGTTCGACCAGCAGGCCGGCCAGTTCGTCGGCCGAAAGAATGCCGATGTGCTGCAGGCCTTCGGCGTGCGCCTTGCTGGCCTGGATATCGTGAAGGAAGAACTCGCGGTCCAGGATGACGTCGTCACCGGCCAGGAAGCGCTGGATCTGCGCGTCGACCGCGACGCCGGGTTTCTGCCAGAGGAGATTGGTCATGTGGGCCTCTTGGGTGGGGCTTCTTGTGGGAGCGGCTTCAGCCGCGACCGGATGGGTTCAGGTCGCGGCTGAAGCCGCTCCTACAGGTCAATGCGGGATCGCGGTCAACTCGGCCAGGCCGAGCGCGCGGTTGAGGTTCTGCAGCGCCTGGGTGGCCGCGCCCTTGAGCAGGTTGTCCAACGTCGCCACCACCACCACGCGCTTGCCGCCCGGCGCGGTGGTGAAGCCACCGATCTGCACGCCATGGCGACCGGCGATACGGCTCACCCACGGCGCTTCGTCGACCACTTCGATCAACGGCTCGCCGGCATAGCGGTCGCGGTAGCGGGCCAGGATGTCCTCGCGCTTGAGCGGCTGCTGCAGCCACAGGTTGACGGTCATGGTGATGCCACGGAAATGCGCGGCCACGTGCGGCATGAATTCCACCGGCACGCCGAGCTGGGCGCTGACTTCGCGCTCGTGCATGTGGTCGGTGAGCGCATACGGCATCAGGTTGTCGCGCAGCAGCTCGACGTTGTTCTTGTCCGAGGGCGTGGTGCCGGCGCCGGAATAGCCGGACACCCCGAAGCACTGCGGCGGACCGGCCAGTTCGCCCAGCAGCGGCGTGATCGCCAGCTGCATTGCGGTGGCGTAGCAGCCCGGGTTGCTGATGCGCTTCTGCCCGGCATAGCGCTCGCGCGTCAGTTCCGGCAGGCCATAGTACCAACCGGCGTCGAAGCGGTAGTCGGCCGAGAGATCGACAATGATCGTCTGTGGTGCGGCTGCGTCGATGGCTTCCACGTAGGGCTGCGCCTTGCCGTTGGGCAGCGCTAGGATCACCGCGTCGGCGCCTTTGCCGGCGACCGCGGCCGGATCCAGGTTTTCATAGCGAAGCTCGCCGGCATACGCATCGTTGTGCTCGGCCACGCGCTGGCCATCGAGCTCGCGCGAGGAGACGAAGGCCAGTTCAAGCTGCGGATGCGCGGCGATCAGGCGGATGAGTTCGGCGCCGGTGTGGCCACGGGCGCCGACGATGCCGACGGTAAAGGAGGTGCTCATGCGTTGGCTTCCAGGCGGAACCGCAGGTGCCGGCGCGCGGCCGGCCATTCCGAGGCGAGAAGGGAGAAGATCACGGTATCGCGGATGCTGCCATCGGCGTGGCGCTTGTGCCCGCGCAGCACGCCATCCTGCTTGGCGCCGAGGCGGGCGATGGCGGTGCGCGAGGCATGGTTGAACCAGCTGGTCTCGAACACCACGCTGATGCAGCCCAGCTGCTCGAACGCGTGCGCCAGCAACATCAGCTTGGTTTCGGTGTTCAGGCCGGTGCGCTGCACCGAAGGTGCATACCAGGTGTAGCCGATCGACAACCGCGGCACGTCCGCCGCCAGGTCGTAGTAGCGGGTACTGCCAACCACGTGGCCGGCGGCATTGCGGACCACGAACGGCAGCGCCGTGCCCTCGGCCTGCATGCGCAACGCCGCTTGGACGTAGGCCTCGGCTTGCGCCGGCGCCGGCACGTTGGTGTACCAGAGACGCGACAACTCGCCTTCGCCCAGCGCCGCGCGCAGTTCGCCGACATGCTCGACACGCAGGGGTTCAAGCGTGGCGTGCTGGCCGCGCAATGTCGGCGCGTCGCGCCAGTCGGCAGGCAGTAGGTCCAGTGTCATGGCTCAGCCCAGCAAGGTCGGCGTGCGGGTGTCGCAGTGGGCGACGCAGCGCTGGATCTGCTCGAAGTTCTCCAGCCCGTACCAGAACACTTTCCATTTCTCCTGCTTGATGCAGCCGTCGGACTCGGCGTAATAGAAGATGTTGACCGGATTGTTGTGGCGCGAACGCCAGAACAGGCGCGGGGTTTCCTCGCGCATCACGTTCCAGACCGCGCGGCCCAGGCCTTCGCCCTGCGCGTCGTCGAGCACGGCGAATTTGTCCAGGTAGACGCCGTCGGCCTCGTCGGTGAGGATCACCGCGGCGCGGTAGTTCTCGCTCACATAGGCGCGCAGCAAGCGGGTGTTGTCGAAGTAGTCCGGCACCAGGGTGCGGCCGAAGCTCGACTCGATCAGCTGCTGCAGCCGCGTCAGGTCCAGCTCGGCCCACGACGTCGCACGCAGCACGCGCTCGCCGCGCCGCACCAGCGTGCCCGAGCCCTTGTGGGTGAACAGTTCCTTGGCCAGGTCGGCGGGCCGGGTGATCGACACCGACGACTCCAGCGGCAGCTTGTCCAGCAGGTCCTTGATCTGTTCGATCTTCACCTTCATGCCGCCGTGTATCCACGGTTGCTCGATCAGGTGCTCGTACTCGGTGGACAGGTTGATCGAGTCGATCACCTTGCCGTTGGCGTCGAGCAGACCACCGGTGCCGGTGAGGAAGATGATCTTGTACGGCTGCAGCTCGCGCACCAACTCGTTGGCGGCGAAGTCGGCGTTGACGTTGAGGATCTGCCCGCTCGGGGTCTCGCCCAGGCTGGTGATCACCGGGATCGAGCCGGCCTGCAGGCTGGCCTCGATCGGCGCCAGGTTGACTTTGCGTACCTCGCCGACCAGGCCATAGGTATCGCGATCGAGGTACTCGGCTTCGAACACGCCACCGGTAATGGAAGTGGCGCGCGCGCCATTCTGCTGCAGCGCCTCGACCAGCTTGAGGTTGGACTGCTGGAACACCCGGCGCACGATCGCCAGCGCTTCGGGCGAGGTCACGCGCAGGCCGTTGACGGTCTGCTTCTCGATCCCGGCCGCCGACAACTCGGCATCCAGCTGCGGGCCGGCGCCGTGCAGCACGATCGGGGTCAGTCCGACTTCCTGCAGGAACGACAGCGACGAGGTCAGCGCCTCCAGGTCGTCGCGCAGCACCGCGCCGCCGACCTTCACCACGGCGAAGCGCTTGGCGTCCAGCTGCGAAAAACGCTTGAGGTATTGGCTGATTTCCTTCGCGCTGGCCATGCTCGAGAGCAGGCGCACGATGGTCTGGCGGGTCTGTTTGTGCGGGGCGGCAGGGGACATTTCTGGCTTCAGGAGACGGGAGGAGGTGGCGCGCTCAACGAGCGCCGTTGATGATGCGATCAACCGAATCGGCGTAACGCTGCAACTGCGCCAGCGTCACCCATTCGTCGGCGGTGTGGGCTTGGGCGATGTCGCCCGGCCCGTAGACCAGCGCGGTGTAGCCGCCGGCGGAAAACAACGAGGCTTCGGTCCAGAAATCGACCGCGTTGCCGATCGGCAGGTCGAGCGCATCGGCGACATCGCGCGCGGCCAGGCGGCGCTCCTCGGCCCGGGCAATGTCACCGGAAGGCAGGCTGGGGCCGCGGAATGTTTCTTCGAAATGCGCCGCCGCCGGCTCGGCGAAACCGGCGAACGTGGCCAGCAGATCGTCAACGTCCATCGATGGCAGCGGCCGGAAGCCGAAGCGCAGCTCGGCGGCGGGGGCAATCATGTTGGCCTTGATGCCGCCTTCGATGCGACCGATGTTGAAGCGCAAACCGGTCAGGCCGCCGAACCGCGCATGGGCGAGCGAATCGACATGGCCGAGGGCGCGTTCGCCCCAGCGCACCGCCTGGTGCAGCGCACTGGCCGCTGGGTCTTGCTTGCCCGACGCATGCCCTGCCCGGCCCTGGAACCGCATCAGCACCGAGCTGATGCCGCGATGGGCCAGTACCGCCTCGCCCATCGTCGGCTCGGCCACCAGCACCGCCTCATAGGCAAGGCCACGCGCGAGAAAGGCCGCAATGCAGCGCGGATCGTTGGCCTCCTCGTCGCTGGAAAACAGGAACGCGGCATCGCCCTCGCCGGCATTGGCCGCCGCGACCAGCGCGGCCGCGGCGCCCTTGATGTCGCATACGCCCAGGCCCACCACGCGATCTTCGAGGCGACGCATCCGATGCGGGTCGGCGCTCCAGTGCGGCGAATCGGGCACGGTGTCCAGGTGCACGTTGAACAGGTACTTCGGTGTACCCCGCACCGCGTACAGGCTGACCGCGCCGGCGCCGTGATCGACCACTTCGACCTGGAACCCCGGCAGGTGGGCACGCAGGTAGTCGAAGATGCCGCCCTCGGCGGCAATGGCGCGCGGCGGATTGCGGGTGTCGAAGGACACCAGTTTTTCCAGGTGCGCGAGGGTGGCGGCAAGCAGGTCGGTCATGGTTACTCGGAGCGAAGAGTCGGTGCGCGCAGTCACGCGGACGGCGTGGTGCTGTAGACGTCGGGCCGCGAGATTTCCATCAGGCGGTCGGGGCGTGCCGGCGCGGTGAAGCCGTAGCGCGCGTACAGGTCGTGCGCGTCCCAGGTGGCGAGCATGAAGCGGCGCAAGCCCTGCAGTTGCGGATGGGCGAACACCGCGTCCAGCAACTGCTTGGAGTAGCCGCGGCCGCGCTGCGCAGGCAACACGAACACATCGGCGAGATAACCGAAGGTGGCGAAGTCGGACACCACCCGTGCGAACGCGACCTGGCCAACGCCTTCCACATAGCCGCCGAAACACAGCGAGCCTTCGATCGCGCGCGCCACCGTCTGCGCCGGAATACCGAGGCTCCAGTAAGCCTCGGTAGACAGGAACCGGTGGATCAGGGGAAAGTCCAGTTCCCCCTTGTCGGTGCTGATGCGCAGCTCGCTCATGACCTTGGGCTCAGCGGTTGACCTGGGCGTACAGGGTGGAGCTCATGCCGAACAGCTTGATGAAACCTTCGGCCTCCTCCACGCCCCAGTCGGCCGACTGCGCGTAAGTGGCGCCCTTGGCGTTGAGCAGGTGCGGCGAACGCACGGCCACCGCATCGACGCGGCCGCCGCGGGTTTCCAGCACCACTTCGCCATTGACCTTGGCCTGCGAAGACTTCAGGAAGGCCTCGATGTCGGTCTTCAGCGGGTCGTGGTAGAAGCCTTCGTACACCAGCTCCACCCACTTGCGCGCGACCTCGGGCTTGAAGCGGTTCTGCTGCTTGGTCAGCACCGCGTCTTCCAGCGCGCGGTGGGCGGCCAGCAGCGAGACCAGGCCCGGGGCTTCGAACACGATGCGGCCCTTCAGGCCGATCACGGTGTCGCCGGTGTAGACGCCACGGCCGACGCCGTACTGGGCGAAAAGCTTGTTGAGCTTGGCCAGGATCTGCGCGCCCGGCAGCGGCTTGCCGTCCAGCTCCACCGCCTCGCCTTCGACAAACTTCAAGGTCACGGTCAGCGCATCGGTCGGCCAGGCGCTGCGCGGCGCGCACCAACCGCGCGCACCCTCGCCCGGCGTTTCCCACTTGTCGATCTCGCCGCCGGACATGGTCACGCCCAGCAGGTTCTCGTTGATGGTGTAGGCCTTCTGCTTGGCGCGCACGCCGAAGCCGCGCTCTTCCAGGTACTTCTGCTCGTAGGCGCGCGTCTGGGTGTGTTCCTTCTGGATTTCGCGGATCGGCGCGACGATGACGTAGTCGCCCTGCGCCTTCACCGCCAGGTCGAAGCGGACCTGGTCGTTGCCCATGCCGGTGCAGCCGTGGGCAATGATGTTGGTGCCCAGCTCGGCGGCGCGCTTGAGCGCGGCGTCGACGATCAGGTAGCGGTCCGAGACCAGCAGCGGATACTGACCCTGGTAGCCCTCGCCGGCCCAGACAAACGGCTTGACGAAACCTTCCCAGATCGCCGGGCCGCCATCGACGGTGACGTGGCTGGCCGCGCCCAGTTCGGCGGCGCGCTTCTCGATGAAATCGCGCTCTTCGTCATCCACGCCGCCGGTATCGGCGAACACGGTATGCACGGCGTAACCCTGCTCCTGCAGGTAGGGAATGCAGAAGCTGGTGTCGAGGCCGCCGGAGAAGGCGAGGACGATGTCTTTCTTGCTCATGGGGGAGTTCCGGGCTGCGTGGATTATTGGGAAATGAGGGCGGCCATCACCGCTTTCTGCACGTGCAGGCGGTTTTCGGCTTCGTCGATGGCAATGCAGTTGGGCGAATCCATCACTGCGTCGGTCGCTTTCACGTTGCGGCGCAACGGCAGGCAGTGGCTGAAGACGCCGTTGTTGGTCAGGGCCATCTTGGCCTCGTCGACGATGAAGTGCTTGTACTGGTCGCGGATCGGTTTTTCCGGCTCCCAGTTGCCGAAGAACGGCAGCGCGCCCCAACTCTTGGCGTAGACGACATCGGCGCCGCGGTAGGCGCTCTCGATGTCGTGGCTGACCTGCAGCGAACCGCCGCTTTCGGCCACGTTCTGCTCGGCCCAGCCCATGTAGCGCTCGTCGAGCACGTAGTCCGGCGTCGGGCACAGCAGGGTCACGTCCATGCCCATGCGCGTGGCGATGGTCAATGCGGAATTGGCCACCGCGGTATTCAACGGCTTGGGGTGGTAGGTCCAGGTCAGCACGTACTTCTTGCCGCGCAGGTCGGAAGTGCCGAAGTGCTCCTGCAGCGCCAGCGCATGCGCCAACTCCTGGCACGGGTGGGTGATGGTCTCCATGTTGATGACCGGCACCGGCGAATACTTGGCGAACGACTTGAGCACGATGTCCTCGCGGTCGTAGGCCCAGTCGACGAACTTCGGGAACGCGCGCACGCCGATCAGGTCGACGTAGCGGCCCAGCACCTTGGCGACCTCGGCGATGTGTTCTTCGGTATCGCCGTCCATGACCGTGCCGAAGTTGAATTCGATCGGCCAGGCGTCCTTGCCCGGCTGCAGCACCACCGCGTGGCCGCCGAGCTGGAAGGCGCCGAGCTCGAAGCTGGTGCGCGTGCGCATCGACGGATTGAAGAACACCAGCGCGATCGACTTGCCCTTGAGCTCGCTGCCGAGCTTGTTGCGCTTGAACAGCGCGGCCTGGGTCAGCAGCGCGTCGAGTTCGGCACGGCGCCAGTCCTGGGTGTTCAGGAAGTGCTTCAGGGACATCGATCGATCCTTTGTTGCGGCTGTGCGCGATGCGCGACGGTGGAGGGAATCTTGCGATTGAAACTTTTCAGAACGCGAAAACGAAAAAACCCAGCCTCAGGCTGGGTTTTCAGAACGGACAGCACGACGCTCCGGGTTACCCAGCGAAAATGTGGGGTTCCGGTCGGCGCGCGCGCGACGTCATGCCGGAGGCCATCCGGGCGGCGCTGGTACCGAGCTGGGCGTCGTTGATCTGCATAAGACAATTATCGTCGCATGCGCAGCGGTGAGGCGCAAGGGCGCCCCTCACCTTGGCGGTTGCACGATGGCATCGGGGATATAGGGGGTGACCGAGACCCGGATCCGCAGCCGGTTGCCGGGATCCTCCGGCAGGCGCGAGCGGTACTTGGTGCCCTTGTAGACGTAGTCCACGTCGTAGGCGATAGGCCGGCGGAACTCGCGGCCCACTTCGACCACCCGGCAGTTGCGGCGGGTGCTGGTCGGCGCCGGCGCCGGCACCACGGTGTCGTGGCGGCGGCTGAAGACTTCCTTGACCGAGTCCATCATCCGCGAGACCCGTCCGCCCTCCTGGGGCCCTTCTCCGGCGGGCGGCTCACCGCTGCCGGCCGGCGGCGGGTCGCACTGCTCCTCGGTGCGGGTCGCGCGCAGGGTCTGGTAGACCGGCTCGACGTTGAGCACCTGGGCGTAGTCGAGCTTGACGTTCTCGATTACCACCACGCGATTGCGGGCATCGCCTTCCGGATCGGCCGCGCGGGCAGGCAAGGCATGCCAGCCCAGCAGGCAGATCAATGGCGGCAGGAAGGGGAAGCGCATCAGCACCGGCGGGCTTCGGAAGCGTGGGTCAAGTGTATGGACCTCGCCGGCTCGGCGGCTGAACATAACCCATCCGGATACGAATGGGCGCATTGCGGCACCGGTCGGTGGCTGCAACGGCTAGAATCGACTTGCTTACCTACCCCCGATGCCGATGAGCCTGCGCCTCCACAACAACCTGACGCGGCGGGTCGAACCGTTCGCGCCCCTCGACCCCGCCTGCCCGACGATGTATCTGTGCGGGCCTACCGTCTACAACTACGTGCACATCGGCAACGCGCGTGGCCCGGTGGTATTCGGCGTGCTTGCCGACCTGCTGCTGCGCCGCTACGGCGCGCTGCGCTACGCCCGCAACATCACCGACGTCGACGACAAGATCAACCAGGCCGCGCGCGAACAGGGCGTGCCGATCTCGGCGATCACCGACCGCTTCGCCGCCGCCTACCGGCAGGACATGGCCGCCCTCGGTGTGACCCCGCAGAACATCCAGCCCGACGCCACCGCGCATATCCCGCAGATGGTGGCGATGATCGAACAGCTGATCGAGCGCGGCCACGCCTACGCGGCCGAGGGCCACGTGCTGTTTGCCGTCGCCACGTTCCCCGGCTACGGCAAGCTTTCGCGCCGCGATCCGGAAGAAATGCTGGCAGGCGCGCGGGTCGAAGTCGCCCCGTACAAGCGCGATCCCGGCGATTTCGTGCTGTGGAAGCCTTCCAGCGACGACCTGCCGGGCTGGGAGTCGCCCTGGGGCCGTGGCCGGCCGGGCTGGCACATTGAATGCTCGGCGATGGCCGCCGCGCACCTGGGCGAGACCATCGACATCCATGCCGGCGGCGTCGACCTGCAGTTCCCGCATCACGAGAACGAGATCGCGCAGAGCGAATGCGCCCACGGCGGCGCACCGTTCGCACGCTTCTGGCTGCACAACGGCATGCTCAACTTCGGCGGCGCCAAGATGAGCAAGTCCGTGGGCAACATCGAGCGCGTGCACGACCTGGTGCGCAAGCACCCGCCCGAAGCCCTGCGCTATGCGTTGTTGTCGGCCCATTACCGGCAGCCGCTGGAATGGTCCGACGCCCTGATCGAGCAATCGATCCGCACCCTGGACCGGCTCTACGGCACCTTGCGCGACCTCGCCGACGTCCAGGCCGAGGCGCGGATCCCGGCCAGCATCGAGGCAGCTCTGGACGACGACCTCAACACCCCGCAGGCGATGGCCGAACTGGCGCGCATCGCGGCCGAGGCACGCAAGGCCGGCGACGCGGCGGAGCGCGCGCAGCTAAAGGCCGAGCTGCTGGGCGCCGGCCTGGCACTGGGCCTGTTGCAACAGGAGCCGGCGCAGTGGCTGGGCAGTGGCGGCGGCGACAGTGACGACGACGCCCGCATCCAGGCGCTGGTGGACGAACGCGGCGCCGCCAAGCAGGCGCGCGACTTCGCCCGCGCCGACGCCCTGCGCGAACAACTCGCCGCCGAAGGCGTGATCCTGGAAGACACGCCGCAAGGCGTACGTTGGGTGAGAAAGCGCGCTTAGCCGATGCCCTGGCGGCCTCACCGCATCAAAGAAGACACCATGACCCCCACCCCCTCCCCGTTCCCGTTTGAAGCCACCGCCGCCGAAGCACAGGCGGCCATCGCCGAAGAGTTTTCCTTCTTCGGAGACTGGTCCGAGCGCTACCAGTACCTGATCGACCTCGGCCGCAAGCTGCCGCCGTTCCCGGAGCAATGGAAGACCGAGGAACACCGCCTGCACGGCTGCCAGTCGATGGTCTGGATCGTGCCCGAGGGCAACGCGCAGCGGCTGGACTTCCACGCCATCAGCGACTCGGCCATCGTCTCGGGCCTGATCTACCTGGCGTTGCGCGTCTACTCCGGGCGTAGCGCGGCCGAGATCCTCGCTACCGAGCCGAGCTACATCGCCGACATCGGCCTGTCGCGGCACCTCTCGCCGACCCGTAGCAACGGCGTGGCGGCGATGCTGGCCTTCATCCGCGACACCGCACAGGCGCAGCAGTGAGCGCCACGCCGCCGGCGACTCCCGACCCAGGCCTGCGTACCCTGCTCTCCCACCCTGGCTTCGCGCTGGTCTTGGGCTATCGCATCTGCGCGATGCTGTCCTACCAGATCGTGGCGGTCACAGTGGGCTGGCACATCTACGAGATCACCCGCGATCCGTTCTCGCTGGGCCTGGTGGGGCTGGCGGAAATCCTGCCGTACTTCTGCATCGCCCCATTCGCCGGCTACCTGGTCGACCACCTGCCGCGACGTCGCCTCGGCGCCATCGCCAGCCTCGGCCTGGTCGCGACCGCCTGCGTACTGATGGCGGTGGCCCTGGGCTGGATCCCCTTCAAGGGCGTGTGGCCGATCTACGCCGCCATCGCCCTGACTGGCGCGGCGCGCTCGTTCCTGTCGCCGGTCTACAACGCCCTGTTCGCCCGCACCCTGCCGCGCGCCGCCTACGCCCGCGGCGCCAGCATCGGCAGCGTCGTGTTCCAGACCGGCATGGTGATCGGCCCCGCCCTGGGCGGCCTGCTGGTCGGCTGGGGCGGCAAGGGCCTGGCCTATGCCACCGCCGCAGTGATCGCGCTGGTGGCCATGGCGGCCTTGCTCGCCCTGCGCGTGGAAGAGCCCGTCAGCCAGGCCGGCCGCGCGCCGATCCTGCGCAGCATCGCCGAAGGCGCGCGCTTCGTCTTTTCCAACCAGATCATGCTCGGCGCCATGGCGCTGGACATGTTCTCGGTCCTGCTGGGCGGCGCCGTATCGATGCTGCCGGCCTTCATCCACGACATCCTGCACTACGGCCCCGAAGGCCTGGGCATCCTGCGCGGCGCCCCGGCCCTGGGTTCGATCGTCGTCGGCGTGTGGCTGGCGCGGCGGCCGCTGCAGCACAACGCCGGCCGCGTCCTGCTGTTCGCCGTCGCCGGGTTCGGCCTGTGCACCATCGCCTTCGGCCTGTCGCGGCACTTCTGGCTCTCGGCGGCAATCCTGCTGGCCTACGGCATGTGCGACGGCGTCTCGGTGGTGGTGCGCTCGACGATCCTGCAGTTGGCCACGCCGGACGAGATGCGCGGCCGGGTCTCGGCGATCAACGGCATCTTCATCGGCTCGTCCAACGAGCTTGGTGCGTTCTACGACGGCACGATGGCGCGCTTGATCGGACTGGTGCCGGCGGTGGTACTGGGGGGGTGCGTCACGCTGGGCGTGGTGGGGATTACGGCGTTTAAGGCGCCGAAGTTGCGGCGGTTGGATTTGCGGGAGTTGTAAGGTTTTGCGGGTTTTTGTTGTTTGATTTTTACGTGCGGCGGCCGGGGGCAGGCCCGTTTCGGGACACGCCGTGAACCC
>DATCVI010000063.1:0-5700 GCA_036566925.1 Stenotrophomonas sp. | reverse complement strand
CCTTCAGTGCCGAACTGGAGATGTCTTCGGTGCGCGGCAGGTAACGCACTTCGCAGAATCGCAGCAGCTCGTCGAAGTGCCCGGTCCAGTCCGAGCCCATCACCAGCATGTCCGCGCCCAGGCGGCGGATGTCTTGCGCCTTCTGCTGCCAGGTCTCTTCGGGGAAGACGTCGTCGACGTAACGCACCGCGCGCAGGACCGCTTCGCGGTCGGCATAGCACTGGGTCGACTGCTTCTGCTTCAGCGTGTTGAAGGCGTCGCTGGACAACCCCACCACCAGGCGGTCGCCCAGGGCCCGGGCCCGACGCAGCAGGTTGACGTGCCCGACATGCAGCAGGTCGAAGGTGCCATAGGTGAGGATGAGGGCCATTGCAGGGCGCTCCCAGCAGCCGGCGGTTTGCCGTGCCGGTAGCGATGCAAGCCGCGTGCCGCACTCAGTCCCGGGTTGCTGCCCACCAGCGAGAACGCGGCACCGCCGCTGCGGCGGCGGCCGGGTCGGCCGGCAGCTGCGACAGATGAGGACGTTCCCAGGCTACATCGCGGCGCACCACCCGCGCCGGCCGGCCGACGGCCACGCAATTGTTCGGCAGCGCGCCGGTGACCACGCTATCCAGGCCGATCACGCTGCCATCGCCGATGTGGCTGCCGCCCATGCACCGGGTGCCATAGGCCAGCCAGACATGGTTGCCGATGACCACATCCTCGGCCGGGTTGACCCGTTGCCCACTGTGGACGTCGAAGATCGGGTGGGCATCGTCGCAGCGCAGCTGCACGTCCGAGGCGAACATGCAGTCCTGACCGATCAGCACGCTAGCGCCTTCGCTGGCGCCGATGAAGCAGCGCGCGGTCGTTGTGGTGTCGTCCCCGACCACGATCCGGCTGCGGTAACCGATCCGCAGCAATGCCGAGAACTGGCCACCCGGGTTGCCACGCCCGAGCCGGCAATAGCCACCGTCACCATTGAATTCGATGCTGACGGTACCGGGTCTGGCTTGCGGGTCGACTTCCAGCAGGCAGTCGCTGGCGCGGAAGTGCACGCCCAAGCGCGGCAACAGCGCGGCCGGCGCGATGATGCGGTTGCCGCGCGCGTCGGTGACGGTCTGCAGCGACAATTCTTCGGGCGTCGGGGGAATGGCGGACATTACGGTTCTTTGACGGGCGCGGGGGAGGGCGTCGCGATGCCGCCGGGATGCCGGCGGGGGCTACAGGAGGGCCAGCCGGCTCAGCCGGCCAACTCAGTCTGCTCGCGGTCGATGCCGTACTTGCGCAGCTTCTCCACCAGGGTGGTGCGGCGCAGGCCGAGCAGTTGCGCGGCGTGCGCGACCACGCCCTGGGTGCGTTCCAGCGCCTCGTTGATCAGCGCCAGCTCGATGCTGGCCATGTGCCCGCGCAGGTCGATGCCGTCGTCGGGCAGGTTGACCGCATTGGCCGCGTCCTCGGCGGTCTTGTGGCGCTCGTGCAGGGCCGCGGCGGGGGCATCGGCGATGGCGGCCAACGGTGGCGCCACCGGCAGGGCGTCGGGCAGCGGCTGGAAATCGCCGCGATAGCGCGCCGGCAGGTCCTGCACCCGCACCAGGCCGCCGGGATGCAGCACCGCCAGGCGTTCGACCAGGTTGGTGAGCTCGCGCACATTGCCCGGCCATTCGTAGCCGCGCAGGGCCTGCAATGCTTCCTCGGCAAAGCGCACTTCGCCGCGGCCGGTGCGCGCCAGCTGGGCGGCAATGGTCTGCACCAGGATCGGCAGGTCGTCTACGCGCTCGCGCAGCGAAGGCATTTCGATCGGGAACACGTTCAAGCGGTAGAACAGGTCTTCGCGGAAAAGCCCGTCACCAATGCGCGTTTCCAGGTTGCGATGGGTGGCGGCGATCACGCGCACGTTGCAGCGAATGGTCTGGCCCCCGCCGACGCGCTCGAAGCTGCGCTCCTGCAGCACGCGCAGCAGCTTGACCTGCATCGGCAGCGACATGTCGCCGATCTCGTCGAGCAACAACGTGCCGCCCTCGGCCATCTCGAAACGGCCCTTGCGTGCGCTCAGCGCGCCGGTGAAGGCGCCTTTCTCATGGCCGAACAGCTCGCTTTCGAGCAGGTCCGGCGGGATCGCGCCGCAGTTGATCGCCACGAACGGGCCATCACGGCGCGGCGATTGCTGGTGGATGGCGCGCGCCACCACCTCCTTGCCGGTACCGGACTCGCCCAGCACCAGTACGGTGGTATCGAACGCGGCGACCTGGTCGATCAGCCGGCGCAACTGCTGCACCGCCTGGCTCTGGCCGGTGGGGCCGGTATCGGCCTGGGTGCCGGCCTGGTGCTCGGCGTCCAGGCGCTTGAGGCTGGCGCGACGCAGCAACGCTTCGAGCTGGGTGTGGCGCAGGGGGGTGTCCAGCGTCCACACATTGGCCTCGTGCAGGCCATGGGCGGCGGCGAACGCCCCCGGCTCGCCGGCCATCAGCAGCACCGGCGGCGGCAGCTTGGCCTTGGCCAGCCAGTCGAAGAAGCGCGTGGCCGAGGCGGCATCGTCGGCTGAGCCGACCATCACCGCCATCCACTCGTCGTGGCGGTGGCGCTCGGGATTGAGATCGGCGCCGTCGGTGACCCAGCGCGGGTTGAAGTCCATGAACTCCAACAGCGAGACGGTGCGCTCGGCGCGCACGGCATCGCTGTCGATCAGCAGGATGCGTGATTCACTCATTACCACCCGCCTCCGACAGGCCCTCCAGGATCGGCATGACTTCCTGGATGTAGGACAGCTTGCTGACGAAGTTATCTGCACCGGCGCGAAGCGCATGTTCACGGTGCTCGGCATCGTCGAAATGGCTGGCGATGACAATGTAGGGCGGGTCGTCCTGGGTCTTGATCAGGCGGGTGGCCTGCAGGCCACCCATCTCGGGCATGGCCAGGTCCATCAGGACTACGCGCGGGCGCAGGCTCTCGGAGCGTTCGATCGCCTCCAGGCCGTTGCCGGCGCTGCCGACGATGTCCAGCCACTCGACCTTGCGGAAATGCCGCATGGCAGCATTGATGAAACCTTCGTGGTCGTCGACGAGCAAAACGGTGAGCTTGTTCATGGGCGTTCCCTCAGCCGGCGCGGGCCAGCAACGGCTTGTGATGGCGACGGCGCTCGCGCGCCGGGGCGATATCCAGTTGCTCACGATACTTGGCGACGGTCCGTCGCGCGACGTTGACACCCTGGCGGGCGAGCAGGGTGGCAATGGCCTCGTCGGCCAGCGGGCGCCCGGCCGGCTCGCTTTCGATCAGCCGGCGGACCATGGCCTTCACGGCCTGGCCGGAGACGCTGGCCCCTTCCAGGCGCACGGCGAAGAAGTGCTTGAGCTCGAAGGTGCCGCGCGGGGTCTGCAGGTACTTGCCCGTCGTAATGCGCGAGATGGTGGACTCGTGCATGCCGATTTCCTCGGCGATCTCCTTCAGCGTCAGCGGCGCCATGGCCTCTTCGCCGCGGGTCAGGAACGCCGACTGGCGCTCGACGATCGCGCGGGTGGCGCGCAGCAGGGTCTCGTAGCGCATCGACAGCCCGCGGGTCAGCCAGCGCGCTTCCTGCAGCATCTCGCGCAGCGCCGGGGCGGCCTCGTTGGATTCGGACAGGGCGCGTTCGTGCATCGGGTTGAGGGTCACCCGGTGGGTGGTGGCCGGGTTCAGCGCCACGCGCCACTGGCCGTCGGCGTGCCAGGCGACCACATCGGGGATGACGTTGTGTTCCGGGGTCGGCAGCAAGGTGTCGCCCGGGCGCGGTTGCAGCGACAGGATCAAGCGTACGGCCTCGCGCACGTCGGCCTCTTCGGCGCCGACCGCCTGGGCCAGGCGCGGGTAGTCGTGGCTGGCGAGCAAGTCGAGGTCGCCGGCGAGGATGCGCTGGGCCAGCGTCCGCCCGGCAACCTTGCCGGCCAGTGCGGCGAGCTGGGCCTGCAGGCATTCACGCAGATCCTGCGCCGCCAGCCCGGCCGGGTCGCCGGCCAGCAAGCGCTGGCGCACGGCCTCGACGGTGTCGGCATCGACATCCAGGCGGGCGCTGGCCAGCAGGCTAAGGTCGGCGCGCGGCGCCGCCAGGTAGCCAGCATCGTCGCAGTGTTCGAGCCAGAACGCGGCCACCGCCAAGCGGCGTTCGTCCAGTTCCAGGGCCAGGGTCTGCAGCACGCGCAGGTGCGGATCGCTGGATTCGCCGGCGGCGATGCGCTGCAGGCGGTCGTCCTCGCCATCGTTCCAGCTCGAACCGGGGACATCCCACAGCGAGCTTTCGGGCAGCTCGTCGAAGGCGGCCACTTCGAGCGCGGTCGATTCGACGGCGGCGTCATCGGCGCTATCGGTCTCGGCTTCTTCGAGTTCGAGCAGGGGGTTGTTGTCGAGGGCGCGGCGGATCTCCATTTCCAGCTGCAAGCCGTCCAGCTGCAGCAGGCGGATGGACTGCAGCAGCTGCGGGGTGAGGTGCAGTTGCTGGCCCAGCTGGGTGGAGAGAGTCGGCTTCATCGTGTTCCCCTTCGGCATCCCCGGCGCGGTTGCGCCTTGGTACACATCTTGCAGGAGGGGGTGACGGCTTTTTAATCAGGGCGTTTCCGGATTGGGGCGTCATATTCCTGACGGGTTGTCGGGAATGTCCTGACGGACGCTGGCTTGATGACGGGTTTGCGGCGGCGCGTCTGGAGAAGAACCCCCCTTCTGTTAAGGGGGGTGCGCCGAAGGCGCGGGGGATAGGCAAGGCGGAAGGCGGGGCCCGAAGTTTGCGTAGCAAACTTTGGGGACGTAGTCCGCTCAGCGGACTACGTCACGTAAGCTCGTTGTGATGCCGAGCAGCAAGCAAAACCAGGTCGTTGGCCCGCCGACACCCCAGCGACTCCATCATCCGCGCCCGATGCGTCTCCACCGTCTTGACGCTGATCCCAAGATCCGCCGCGATTTCCTTGTTGCTCTGCCCACGGCCGATCTCGCGCAAGATCTCGCGCTGCCGCGGCGACAACGCCGCGATCCCCACCGGCTTCTCGCGCCCCAACATTGGCGCGATCATCTTCGAAGAAATCTGCGGGCTCAGGAATACCTGGCCCGCCGACGCCGCACGCAACGCCAGCTCCAGTTCCAGCGGCGCCGCATCCTTGACCACGAAACCGGTGGCGCCGCGGTCCAGCGCATCGCGCACGTGTACCGGGTCGTCGTGCATGGACATCATCACCACGCGGATGCGGGGCGCTTCGCGCAGGATGTCGGTCATTGCGTCCAGGCCGCTGCGGCCCGGGAGCGAGAGGTCCATCAACACCAGGTCGGGGCGGTGCAGGATGGCCATGTCCAACGCCTGGCGCGCGTCGCTGGCTTCGGCCACCACGTCCACGCCGGCGAATGTCTGCAGCAGCCGCGAGAGGCCCGCGCGCACCAGAGTGTGATCGTCGACGATGATGACTCGCACGGGGTGGGGGCCTGGACGATAAGAAAGGCGGGATTTGCACCTTAGCCGAGCTGAGGGCCGCCGCCAACCGCCCAGGCCGGGCGGCGCGCCGGGGCTCAGCCCGGATCGGAGCGGCTGCGCCGGGTTTCGGCGATCTGGCGCCGATGCAGCCGGAACAAGTGACGCTCCAGCGCCGCTTCCAGGCCGGGTTCGAGGTCGTCGAACTGCAGCCACAGGAAGCAGCCGCCGGTGCCGCTGGCGGCTTCGGCCAGGACCCGCACCGGCAGCTCGATCGCTTCGGGCAGCCATTCGCC
>DATCVI010000062.1:0-3919 GCA_036566925.1 Stenotrophomonas sp. | reverse complement strand
TCCCGGTCACCTTGAGCTTGGTCGAAGGCACCGAGCCGCGATAGATGCCGATCCCCAATTGCGCCAGGTGGTTGGCGCAGACCTTGGCCTGCTCGAACAGCGGCGCGACCAGGCCATAGGCGGTGCCCCGGTGGTTGGCGCATTCGCCGACCGCATACACACGTGGATCGAAGGTCTGCAGGCTGTCGTTGACGACGACGCCGCGCGCGCAGTGGATGCCTGCTTCCTCGGCCAAGCGCGTATCGGGCCGGATGCCGGCGGCCATCACTACCAGGTCGGCCGGAATCTCGCTGCCGTCGGCCAGGCGCACGCCGGTGACTTCGCCGGCGGCATTGCCGAGCAGCGCGCTGGTCGAGGCGGCCAGGCGGAAACGCAAGCCGCGCGCCTGTAGCGATTTCTCCAACAGCCCGGCGGCCACCGGATCGAGTTGGCGTTCCAGCAGCCAGCCTGCCAGATGGACGACGGTGACCTCCATGCCGCGCGCAGCCAGGCCATTGGCCGCTTCCAGCCCGAGCAGGCCGCCGCCGATCACCACCGCGTGGCGTTTGTGCCTTGCGGTTTCGATCATCGTGCGGGTGTCGCGGATATCGCGATAGCCGATCACGCCGGCCAGGTCGTTGCCGGGAATCGGCAGCACGAACGGCTGCGAGCCGGTGGCGATCAGCAGGCGGTCGTATTCGGCTTCGGTACCGTCCACGGCGATCACCCGCCGGCGCACGCGGTCGATGCGCGCCACCGCCTTGCCCAAGTGCAGGCGGATGCCATGTTCCTGGTACCAGGACAACGGATTGAGGACGATGTCCTCGAATTCCTGTTCGCCGGCCAGTACCGGCGACAACAGGATGCGGTTGTAGTTCGGATGCGGCTCGGCGCCGAACACGCTGATGTCGTACATGCCGGGCGCGAGCTTGAGCAGTTCTTCGACCGTGCGGATGCCGGCCATGCCATTGCCGATGACGACGAGCTTGGGAGTCTGCATGGGCCTCTCTCCTCAGACTCGCGCCGCGCCGGCGGCAGCCCAGCGGCTGCGCCACTCATGGCGCACCCCCGCCAACCACGCCCACGCCGCCAGCGCGCAGCCAGCGAACAGCCACAGACCGGGCGCATAGCTGCCGGTGTGTTGCTTGATCACGCCGAGGCTGGCCGCCAGGGCGAAGCCGCCGAGACCGCCGGCCATGCCGATCAATCCGGTCACCACGCCGATCTCGGCACCAAAGCGCTGCGGGACCAACTGGAACACCGCGCCGTTGCCGGCGCCCAGGAACAACAACGTCAGCACGAACAAGGCCAGGGTGGCGCTGGCGCCGCCCACGCCACTGGCAGCCGCGCCAACCAGCAAGGCCACCGCCAGGTACACCGCCAATAGCGAGCGCGTGCCACCAATACGGTCCGCGATGACGCCGCCCAGCGGGCGCATCACCGAGCCGGCCAGCACGCACGCGGCGGTCGCCCAGCCGGCGCTGCGCGCATCGAAGCCGAACTGGTCGTGGAAGTAGCCGGGCAAGGCGCTGGCAAATCCAGCGAAGCCGCCGAAGGTGATCGCATAGAAGAACATGAAGCGCCAGGAATCGCGGTTGCCGACCAGCACCCGTCCGTAGTCGGCCCAGCGCTTGCGCGGCACCACCCCGGGCGCCTCGCGCGCAGCCAGCGCGAACACCAACAGCGCCGCCAGCAACGGCAGGCAGGCCAGGCCGAACACGTTGCGGTAGCCGAACGCGGTGGCCAGCATCGGTGCGAACAACGCCGCCAGCACGGTGCCGGAATTGCCGGCCCCGGCGATGCCCATCGCGGTGCCCTGGTGCTGCGGCGGATACCAGCGCGAGGCGAGCGGCAAGGCAACCGCGAATGACGCACCGGCCACGCCAAGCAAGGCGCCCAACAGCAGCACCTGGGCGAACGAGCCGATGCCCCAGTGCCAGGCCGCCAGCAAGCTGGCGATCACCACCCATTGCGCCAGCAGGCCGGCACGCTTGGCGCCGATGCGATCGGCCAGCATGCCCAGGAACAAGCGCAACACCGCGCCGCACAGGATCGGCACGGCCACCATCAAGGCACGCTGCTGCGTATCCAGCGCCAGGGCCTCGGCGATCTGCACCTGCAGCGGTCCCAACAAGTACCAGACCATGAAACTCAGGTCGAAATAGAGGAACGAGGCGAACAACGTCGGGGTATGACCGGATCGCCAGAACGAACGATTCATGCATCCATCTCCGCGGTGCGTTGGCGAAAAAAAAAGCGCCCCTCCGGTTACCCGGAAGGACGCCTTTGTCCTGATGCAGCCGACCGCCGTTGGCCTGCTGCGTCGTGTACGTGTTGTGCGGGAGCGCCGTTGCCCCCACGGGACACTACGCAAGGGCCGTGCCAAGCGCTGCCAGGCGCTTCGGCGCACACGCAAGTGGCTGATCGACAACGCGATGTCATTCGCAGCGCGGCCAGCAGGCGTTGCAGCTCAGCTAAACCACGCCCCGATTACGTGCGACTGCACGCGCGTTGTGCACCGCAATAGTGCGGGTGAGCGCGGCTTACCGGCTTGGCGGCGCGGCGCGGCGGTCGCCGTGCGGAACGTTCACCCCGATCCGGGCCGCCACCTGCCGATAGCTTTGCAGGCGATGGATCTGTTGCAGGCGCTCGGGCGGCATCGCCTCGGCCGGGCACCATCCCCAGCGCACGAACTGGCTGGCGAACCATTCGCCATCGGACAGCCACGGCAGGTTGACGCTGCCGTCGCGATGGAAGGCCAGCGCCTGCGGGTCGGCCGGGTCATCGCCCAGGCAAGCCACCAACTGCTCGACCGGTGCGCCGATGACCTCCGGCTCCGCCAACCATCGCGCACATTCGCGCCGGTGGTCGGGCGTTTCATCGAGCCATCGGCACGCGGACAGGACGCAGGCGGTAAGCGCCTCGACCAACTCCGGTTGCAGCGCCGCCAGGTCGCGCCGGCAGGCCAGCGCTTTTTCCGGATGCCCCGGCCAGATCGCGCCACTGCGAATCACCCGCCGGCCGCTGCGGCGCGCCTCGGCCACCGCCGCCCAGGGTTCGCCGCTGCAGAAGCCATCGATGTCACCGTCGGCGAGCGCCGCCGGCATTTCCGGCGGCGGCAGCGTCAGCGCGTCGATGTCCTTCATCGGGTCGACACCGGCCTGCGCCAGCCAGTAGTACAGCCACAGCGCATGGGTACCGGTCGGAAAGGTCTGCGCCAGGCGGGGACGCCGCGGCAGCATCGCCAGCGCCTGCGGCAGGGGCTGGCCGGCGGCCAGGGCATCGGCCAGGCCATTGGCGAGGGTGATGGCCTGGCCGTTCTGGTTGAGCGTGAGCAGCCAGGCCATCGGCGCGCCGGGACCGGCGATGCCCAGGTCGATGCCAAGGACCATGCTCGCCGGCAGGTGCGCGGCCTGTACTTCGCCGCTGAGCAGGCGATCGCGTACGGCCGCCCAGGAGGCCTGGCGGCGCAGTTCCAACCGCAGGCCCTGCGCGCGATCCAGCCCGAGCCGGCTGGCGGCGACCAGCGGTGCGCAATCGATCAATGGCATGTAGGCGACCGCCAGCGGGGTCGGTTGTTGCGTCATCGGCTCATCCCCACAGTTCGGCCATGTCCACGATTCGCCGCGCCACCTCGCCCAGCTTCAGTCCTTGTTTCATCGCCTGCTGGCGCAGCGCCGCGTAAGCGTCGGCTTCGCTCAGGCCACGGCGGTTCATCAGCACGCCCTTGGCGCGTTCGACCAGCTTGCGGTCCTCCAGTGCCTGCTGCACCTCGCCCAGGCGCTTGCGCATGCCCGCTTCCTGTTCGAAGCGCGCCAGCGCGACCTGCACGATCGGCGCCAGGCGCGCCGGCGACAAACCATCGACCACATAGGCGGTGACGCCTACGCCCACCGCGGCGCGGATCAGCGCGTCTTCGCCATTGCCGGAGAACATCACC
>DATCVI010000061.1:0-104173 GCA_036566925.1 Stenotrophomonas sp. | reverse complement strand
CGCCGAGCAGCTGACCGAGATCGTCGGCCGCATCAAGCAGTCGTCCATCGCGATCAACTCGGCCGCCGGCGAAATTGCCTCGGGCAACAGCGACCTGTCGCGTCGCACCGAGCAGCAGGCCGCCAACCTGGAAGAGACCGCCGCTTCGATGGAGGAACTGACCTCCACCGTGCGCCAGAACGCCGAGCATGCGCGCCAGGCCAACCAGTTGGCCATCGGCGCCGCTTCGGTCGCCTCGCAGGGCGGCGAAGTGGTAGGCAAGGTCGTCACCACCATGGGCGATATCGAGAAGTCCTCGAAGAAGATCGCCGAGATCATCTCGGTCATCGACGGCATCGCCTTCCAGACCAATATCCTGGCGCTCAACGCCGCGGTCGAAGCGGCACGTGCTGGCGAACAAGGCCGTGGCTTTGCGGTCGTGGCTTCGGAAGTACGCACCCTGGCCCAGCGTTCGGCCAACGCGGCCAAGGAGATCAAGGGCTTGATCGACGATTCGGTCGGCCGCGTCGCCGACGGCTCGGCGCTGGTGCACAAGGCCGGCGCGACGATGGGCGAGATCGTTGCCTCGGTCCAGCGCGTGACCGACATCATGAGTGAAATCTCCGCCGCCTCGCAGGAACAGTCCGCCGGCATCGAGCAGGTCAACCAGACGGTCACCCAGATGGACGAAACCACCCAGCAGAACGCCGCGTTGGTGGAAGAAGCTACCGCCGCCGCCCGCTCGATGGAGGAGCAGGCCGGCCAGCTGGCCGATGCGGTCTCGATCTTCCGCCTGGAAGAACAGAGCGTCGTCGCTGTCCCGGCCACGACGGCCTCGCGCAACAGCGAGCGCCCTGCCCGGCTGCAGCCGGCCGCCGTGCGCCCGGTTCGACCGGCGCGCGCGCAGGTCGAGGCGGTAGTGGCCGACGGCGACTGGCAGGAATTCTGATCTCTCCTGCGGTAGGCAACACCGATACCCCGGCTTCGGCCGGGGTATTTTTTTCCGGGCATCTACCGGCAGCGTGGCCGTACCAGGACCTGTGACCCAGCTCACTACAGTCCCCCCGTCACCGGCCGATAACCCATATGAGCCCGAGGTGCCGCATGTCAAACGTTTCCCCCAGCGCAGTCGATAGCCGTGAATTCGAATTTGCCGACCGCGACTTCCGCCGGGTCTGCGAGCTGATCCACCAGCGTGCCGGCATCGCCTTGGCGCCGGCCAAGCGCGACATGGTCTATGGCCGCCTGTCGCGGCGCCTGCGCGTGCTCGGGCTGCGTTCGTTCCGCGAATACCTCGACGTGCTGGAGCGTGGCGACGATGAGGACGAGTGGCAGTCCTTCACCAACGCGCTGACCACCAACCTCACCTCGTTCTTCCGCGAGCCGCACCACTTCGAGCGCCTGCGCGAGGAACTGCTGCAGCGCCGCCATGAAGCCACCCTGAGGCTGTGGTCGTGCGCATCGTCTACCGGCGAGGAGCCCTACTCGATGGCCATCACCGCCTGCGAGGCGTTCGGCACGTTGCAGCCGCCGGTGCGTATCCTGGCCACCGATGTCGACACCCAGGTGCTGGAGACCGGTGCGCGCGGCGTCTATCCGGTGGACCGCGTTTCTTCGCTGGAGCCGGCGCTGCGGCGCAAGTACTTCCAGCGCGGCAGCGGCCCCAACGAAGGCAAGTGCCGGGTGCTGCCGGCGCTGCGCCAGCTGATCGAATTCCGCCCGCTCAACCTGCTGGCGCCGCGCTACGACGTAGGCGGCCCGTTTACCGCGGTGTTCTGCCGCAACGTGATGATCTATTTCGACAAGCCGACCCAGCGCGGGATCCTCTCGCGCCTGGTGCCGCACCTGGGCGACGACGGCCTGCTGTATACCGGGCACTCTGAAAACTACCTGCATGCCGCCGACCTGATCCAGCCGTGCGGGCGCACGCTGTACCGCCGCGCCGCTCGCGGAGCCAGCGCATGAGCTCGGCGCTGAAGATCGACGAGGTGATGCGCTACCGCGACACCCGCTTCCAGACCATCGCCGCCAAATTGTTGCCCACCCAATACCTGGTGGTCGACGACGATACCGCGCTGACCACCACGCTGGGTTCGTGCGTGGCGGCCTGCGTGCGCGACCCCGTCCTGAAGATCGGCGGCATGAATCACTTCCTGTTGCCCGAAGGCCAGGTCGGCGACGGCGCGCCGGCCCGCTACGGCAGCTATGCGATGGAGCTGCTGATCAACGACCTGCTCAAGCGCGGCGCGCATCGCAAGCGCCTGGAAGCCAAGGTGTTCGGCGGCGCCAACGTGCTCAAGGGCTTCACCTCCAACCCGGTCGGCACGCGCAACGCCGAATTCGTCCGCCAGTACCTGCAGGCCGAGCACATCCCGATCATCGCCGAAGATCTGTGTGGCATCCATCCGCGCAAGGTCTGGTTCTTTCCCACGACCGGCCGCGTGGTCGTGCAGCGCCTGCCGCACGCTCACGAAGCCGAGGTCGCCGCGACCGAGTCGGCCGTGCGCGCCCGCCTGTCCAAGACGCCAGTCAGCGGTGGCGTGGAGTTGTTCCAATGAGCCTGCAAGCCCCTGTTCGCGTGCTGATCGTCGACGACTCTGCGGTCGTGCGCCAGATCCTCACCGAGATCCTCTCGCGCGATATCGGCATCGAAGTGGTCGGCAGTGCCGCCGACCCGCTGCTGGCGCGCGACAAGATCAAGCGCCTGAATCCGGACGTCATCACCCTGGACGTGGAGATGCCGCGCATGGATGGCCTGGCGTTCCTGGAAAACCTGATGCGCCTGCGGCCCACGCCGGTGGTGATGATCTCCTCGCTCACCGAACGCGGTGCCGACACCACGTTGCAGGCACTGTCGCTGGGTGCGGTCGATTTCGTCGCCAAGCCGAAGCTTGATATCGCGCGCGGCCTGGAGACTTATGCCGAAGAGATCGTCGGCAAGGTCAAGGCGGCCGCACAGGCACGCGTGCGCGCGATTGCGCGCGCGCCCGCGGCCAAGGTCGAACTTGACGTCCAGGCCGCCCGGCCGGCGGCGTCGGCCGCACGCGCCAGCCAGTTCCGCACCACCGACCGCCTGATCGCCATCGGCGCCTCGGCTGGCGGTACCGAAGCGCTGCGCGTGGTGCTCGAAGGCATGCCCGCCGATGCCCCGGCGATCGTCCTGACCCAACATCTGCCGGCCAGCTTCAGCACGGCGTTTGCCGAACGCCTGGACCGGCATTCGGCGATGTCGGTGCGCGAAGCCAGCGATGGCGAAGCAGTGTTGCCTGGCCATGCCTATCTGCCCCCCGGTGGGCGCCACCTGCGAGTGATCCGCGACGGCGCGCGTTGGCGTTGCCGCATCGACGATACCGAGCCGGTCAACCGGCACAAGCCCGCGGTGGATGTGCTGTTCCGCTCGGTCGCCGCCAATGCCGGCCAGAACGCGATCGGCGCGATCCTGACCGGGATGGGCGACGACGGCGCGCGCGGCCTGCTGGAAATGCAGCAGGCAGGGGCTGCCACCTTGGTCCAGGACGAAGCCACCTCGGTGGTTTGGGGAATGCCCGGTGCCGCCTTCAAGCTCGGCGCGGCCCAGGAAACGGTGCCGCTGGAACGCATCGCCGAACGCTTGCTCAGCCTCGCCGGCCCCGGCCGTTAGCGCATGGATACGACCGCGCTCGCCCCCGTATCACCCAGCAACGTCGCTGCGGTCGACCCGCGCGACCTCGACGCCTTGTTGGCGTACTCGCTCGCGCAGATGCCGCATGGGGTGATCGCGGTGGATGCGGCGCAGCGTGTGGTCATGTTCAACCGCGCCGCCGAGCGTATCTGGGAGGTGGCGGCGTCGGAGCTGTGCGGGCAGCCGTTGACTGCCCTGCAGCCGCCGTTGCTGGCCAGCTATTTCGATGACGCGGCACTGGCCGACCCTGGCCAGGCCACCGAGCCACGCGACCTGACGCTGTCGCGCGACGACGGCAGCCAGGTGGTGCTGGCGGTATCGCTCATGTGCGTGGCCCAGGACGCGCGCCGCCTGACCGTTGCCTTCGTACGCGACGTCACCCGCCAGCGCGAGCACGAGGCGCGCATGCGCAATTTGTCGCTGGCGGTTGATCGCAGCGACACCGCGTTGATCACGCTCGATGCCGACCTCGGCATCACCTACGTCAATGCCGGCTTCACCCGGCTGTTCGGCTATACGCTGGAGCAGATGCGCGGCAAGCGCCCGACCCAGCTACTGTCCGGTCCGCACTCGGACCCGGACACCATGCGCTACATCTACGAACAGGCCGCCAACTGGCGCAAGTTCAGCGCCGACCTGTTGATGTATCGCAGCGATGGCCGGCCGCTGTGGACCTCGATCATCACCAATCCGGTGAATGATGAGGCCGGCACGCCGAGCGAATCGGTGGCCGTGCTGACCGACATCACCCACAGCAAGATGCACGAGGTGCTGCATAACCGCGTGCTCGACGCATTGGTGCGCGAGCAGCCGCTGGCCGATGTAATGACGATGATCTGCGTCGAGCTGGAGCGGGTGGCGCCGGCACTGAAAGCCTCTGTCTTGAGCGTGGACCACGACAGCCGCCTGCGGCCGCTGGCATCGCCCAGCCTGCCCGATGAGTACAGCCAGGCGATCGAAGGCCTGCGCATCGGCGCCGGCGTAGGGGTCTGTGGCACCGCCGCCTGGCGTGGCCGCCCGGTCAGCGTCAGCGACACCCGCAGCGACCCGCTGTTCGCCAATTTCCGCGACATTCCACAGCGTTACGGCCTGCTGGCCGCCTGGTCGAGCCCGATCAAGTCCAGCGGCGGGCGCGTGCTCGGCACCTTCGCCATTTATTACGGCGAGGCACGCGAGCCGGACCCCTGGCACATCAAGCTGGCCGACATCTGCCTGCACCTGTGCGCGCTGGCGCTCGAACGCGAACAGACCCGTGCGCGCGTGCACCAGCTGGCGTTCTATGACGCCCTCACCGCGTTGCCCAACCGGATGATGTTCAACGCCCGCGCCGAGCAGTTGCTGGTCAATGCCGAGAGCCAGAACAGCGGCGCGGCGGTGTTGTTCCTCGACCTGGACCGCTTCAAGCGCGTGAACGAAACCCAGGGCCATGCCGCCGGCGACGGCCTGCTGCGCGATATCGCCCAGCGCCTCAGCGAGCAGTTGGGCCTGGGCGACCTGGTCGGCCGGCAGGCCGGCGACGAATTCGTGCTGGCGCTGCCGCAGTGCGGCGCCGAACAGGCCGCCGGCATCGCCGAACGCCTGCTCGGTGCGGTGGCCGCGCCCTCGGTGGTCGGGAACATCACCCTGCATCCGTCGGCCAGCATCGGCGTGGCGATCTTTCCCGAGGACGGCCGCGACATCAACACGTTGCTGCGCCACGCCGATCTGGCGATGCACAGGGCCAAGACCGAAGGCGGCGGCAGCTTCCGCTTCTTCAGCGCCGACATGAACCGCCTGGCGCAGGAACGCGTGGCCCTGGAAACCGCGCTGCGCGAGGCCCTGCGGCGTGACCAGCTGCACCTGCACTACCAGCCCCAGGTGCTGGCGCACCCGCCGCATCCGCTATACGGCGTCGAAGTATTGCTGCGCTGGGATCACCCGCAGCTAGGGCCCATCTCGCCGGCGCGATTCGTGCCGCTGGCCGAGGAAAGCGGCCTGATCGGCGACCTCGGGCGCTGGGTACTGCGCAACGCGATGGCGCAACTGGCCGATTGGCGCCTGCGCGGCGTGGCGATTCCGCGCGTGGCGGTGAACCTGTCGGCCAGCAACTTCGAAGACCCGCAGTTGCTCGATGAACTGCTGCGCCTGTTGCAGCACCACGGGCTCTCGCCCTCGGACATCACCCTGGAGATGACCGAGAGCGTGATGCTCTCGCCGCAGCCGCGGGTGCTGGACAACATCGCCGCGATGCAGGCCGCCGGCCTGGCCTTGTCGCTGGACGACTTCGGTACCGGCTATTCCAGCCTCAGTCACCTGCACCGCCTGCCGATCCACGAGCTCAAGCTGGACATGAGCTTCGTGCGCGACCTCGAACACAGCATGTCCGCGCGCGCCCTGACCAACTCGGTGTTGCGGATCGGCGAGAGCCTGCGCAAGCACGTGGTGGCCGAGGGCGTGGAGACCGATCGCCAGCGCCGCTTGCTGGCCGGGTTGGGTTGCGAAGTGCTGCAGGGGTTCCTGTTCTCGCCGCCGTTGCCGGCCGATGCGTTGGAGGCTTGGTTGGCGGCGCGGGAGTCCTAGCGGCGCGAACGGGCAGCGAGCCGCTTGACGCGGCATTGCCCGCGACACGCTGCCCCACCTGCCACCAGTAGAAATACTGATGTTGCCTGGGTGCATTTGCCGACGGCAATCACGAAGGATCCGCCTACGCTGCCGAGACACTCCACGCGGTGCTTTCGGCATCGCCTCCGCCGGAGCTTGGCATGCTCACGCTCAGCCGTTCCCTGTTTGCCGTCTTGGCAACCATGCTTCTCGCCGGGTGCCAGCGCCCGACGCCCGATCCAACGACGACGCCGGACGCCGTGGCCTCCGCAGCCGTAGCGCCAGCGGCGGCCGACCCCGCGGCCACGCTCGCCGCCCAACGCGCCACCCAGGCCGCCATCTGGGGCATGCCAGCCGTCAATTACGACCTGATGCGCCAGCAGATGCTGGGCAAGACCCAGGGCAAGGTAAACCAGGTGATCTACTGGGGCCGGCCGCTCGACTGGCACAACCAGACGCTGACGCCGAACCCGGACACCCTCTACATGATGGCCTTCCTCAATACCCGCGATGTAGGCCCGATCGTGGTCGAGATTCCGCCGGCCAGCGAGGCTGGCTCGCTCAACGCCAACTTCGTCAATGTCTGGCAGATGCCGTTGGAAGATGCTGGCGGCCATGGCATTGACCAGGGCAAGGGCGTGAAACTGCTGCTGTTGCCCCCCGGCTACGAAGGCAAAGTGCCGACCGGCTACGAGGCACTGCAACCGGGCACCTATGGCAGCTATGCGCTGATCCGTTCCAACCTCAGCAGCCATAGCGACGCCGACGTGGCGGCCTCGATCGACTATGGCAAGCAAGTGAAGATCTATCCGCTGTCGCAAGCGGCCAAGCCCGCGCCGACGGTGTATACCGACGTGACCGGCATCGACTTCGACTCGACCATTCGTTACAACGCGAGCTTCTTCGACAATCTCAACCACGTCGTGCAGGAAGAACCGTGGCTCGATCGCGACCGGGTGATGATCGACATCCTCAAGTCCATCGGCATCGAGAAGGGGAAGCCCTACGCACCCTCGCCCGAACTCAAGCAGGCGCAAAAGGCCGGCGTGCAACTGGCGCAGCAGTATCTGGGCGGCCTGTACGACGCGGGATTCGAGCCTTTCTACGAGGGCACGCATTGGACGTTGCCGGCGCTCTCGGACCTAGTCACCGCCGCCCAAGCAGGCTACAGCGACCCGGACACCTACCCGATCGACCACCGCGGCCTGGCGTACACCTACGCGTTCATTGGCCTCAAGCGCCTGGGCGCCGGCCAGTTCTATGCGATTGCGATCAAGGACAAGGAAGGCAAGCCTTTCGACGGCAGCAAGACCTACCGCCTGCACGTGCCGGCCGATGCGCCGATCGAACAGTACTGGTCGGTGACCGCCTACGATCGCCAAACCCATGCGCTGATCCGCAACGTCGACCGCGCCAGCCGCGCCTCGAACAACGCCGAAGTGCAGAAGAACCCGGATGGCTCGGTGGATCTCTTCATCGGGCCGAAGGCACCCGCGGGCAAGCAAGCCAACTGGATTCCTACCGATCCCAAGCGCGGATTCGAGTTGATGTTCCGCGCCTACGGGCCGACCAAGGCGTTCTTCGACAAGCAATGGAAGTTGGAGGATGTCGAAACGGTGCAGTAAACCGCACCGCGCTGCCCCGCATGCAAAAAGCCCGGCTTTCGCCGGGCTTTTTGTTCCTGCTCACCGCCGGACTTACGCCGCGACGGTATCGGCCACTTCCTGGTAATCCTGGATCTGGTCGAAGTTCATGTAGCGGTAGATCTCGGCGCCCTTGCTGTTGAGCACGCCGATGTCGGCCATGTACTCGGCCTTGGTCGGAATCCGCCCCAGGCGCGAGCAAATCGCCGCCAGCTCGGCCGAACCCAGGTACACATTGGTGTTGCGACCCAGACGGTTGGGGAAGTTGCGGGTGGACGTGGAGAACACGGTGGCACCCTCCCGCGCCTGCGCCTGGTTGCCCATGCACAGCGAGCAACCCGGCATTTCCATGCGTGCGCCGGCGGTGCCGAAGGTGCCGTAATGGCCTTCCTTGGTCAGCTCGGAGGCGTCCATCTTGGTCGGCGGCGCGACCCACAGGCGGGTCGGGATATCGCGCTTGCCTTCCAGCAACTTGGCCGCGGCACGGAAGTGGCCGATGTTGGTCATGCACGAGCCGATGAACACTTCGTCGATCTGCGCGCCGGCCACTTCGGACAGCGTCTTCACGTCGTCCGGGTCGTTCGGGCAGGCCACGATCGGCTCGTGGATGTCGGCCAGGTCGATCTCGATGACCGCGGCGTATTCGGCATCGGCATCGGGCTCGAGCAGCTGCGGGTCGGCCAGCCAGTCTTCCATCTTCTTGATGCGGCGCGCCAGGGTGCGGGCATCGGCATAGCCTTCGGCGATCATCCACTTCAGCAGCGTGATGTTGCTGTTGAGGTATTCGATGATCGGCTCCTTGCTCAGGTGCACGGTGCAGCCGGCCGCCGACCGCTCGGCCGAGGCATCGGACAGCTCGAACGCCTGCTCCACCTTCAGCTCCGGCAGACCTTCGATTTCAAGGATGCGGCCGGAGAAGATGTTCTTCTTGCCCTGCTTGGCCACGGTCAACAGGCCCTGCTTGATCGCGTACAGCGGAATCGCGTTGACCAGGTCGCGCAGCGTCACGCCGGGCTGCATCTGGCCCTTGAAGCGCACCAGTACCGATTCGGGCATGTCCAGCGGCATCACGCCGGTGGCCGCGGCGAAGGCGACCAGGCCCGAGCCGGCCGGGAAGGAAATGCCGATCGGGAAACGGGTGTGCGAGTCGCCGCCGGTGCCGACGGTGTCGGGCAACAGCATGCGGTTGAGCCAGCTGTGGATCACGCCATCGCCCGGCCGCAGCGAGACGCCGCCGCGGGTGGAGATGAATTCCGGCAGGGTGTGGTGCGTCTTGACGTCGACCGGCTTCGGATAGGCCGCCGTGTGGCAGAACGACTGCATCACCAGGTCGGCGGAGAAGCCCAGGCAGGCCAGGTCCTTGAGTTCGTCGCGGGTCATCGGGCCGGTGGTGTCCTGCGAGCCGACCGAGGTCATCTTCGGTTCGCAATAGGTGCCCGGGCGCATGCCCTGACCTTCCGGCAGGCCACAGGCGCGGCCGACCATCTTCTGCGCCAGCGAGAAGCCCTTGCCGGTGTCCGGCGGGTTGACCGGCAGGCGGAACAGGTCGGTGGCCGGCAGCTTCAAGGCTTCGCGCGCCTTGGCGGTCAGGCCGCGGCCGATGATGAGCGGGATGCGGCCGCCGGCGCGCACTTCGTCCAGCAGCACTTCAGACTTCAGTTCGAATTCGGCGATGACCTGGCCGTTCTTCAGGGCCTTGCCATCGTACGGGCGCAGCTCGACGACATCGCCGTGTTCCATCTGCGAGACGTCCAGTTCGATCGGCAGCGCGCCGGCGTCTTCCATGGTGTTGTAGAAGATCGGCGCGATCTTCGAGCCCAGGCAGACACCGCCGAAGCGCTTGTTCGGAATGAACGGAATGTCCTCGCCGGTGAACCACAGCACCGAGTTGGTCGCCGACTTGCGGCTGGAACCGGTACCGACGACGTCGCCGACGTAGGCGACCAGGTTGCCCTTGGCCTTGAGGTCGAGGATCTGCTGGATCGGCCCGCGCTTGCCGTCTTCTTCCGGGGTGAACGGCGCATCGGGACGCTTGTTCTTCAGCATCGCCAGCGCATGCAGCGGGATGTCCGGGCGCGTGGTTGCGTCCGGCGCCGGCGACAGGTCGTCGGTGTTGGTCTCGCCCGGCACCTTGAACACGGTGACGGTCAGGCTCTGCGGTACTTCCGGCTTGCTGGTGAACCACTCGGCATCGGCCCAGCTCTGCAGCACGGCCTTGGCATTGGCATTGCCCTGCTCGGCCTTCTCCTGGACGTCGTGGAACGCATCGAACACCAGCAGCGTGTGCTTCAGGCCTTCGGCGGCAATCGCGCCAACCACCGCGTCGTCGAGCAGCTCGACCAGCGGGTGCACGTTGTAGCCGCCGAGCATGGTGCCCAGCAGTTCGGTGGCGCGCTCGCGGCTGAGCAGCGCGGTCTTCTCGGTGCCGAAGGCAACCGCGGCCAGGTACGAAGCCTTGACCTTGGCGGCATCGTCGACGCCGGCCGGCACGCGATGGGTGATGAGGTCGACGAGGAAAGCCTCTTCGCCGGCCGGTGGGTTCTTCAGCAATTCAATGACATCGGCCGTCTGCTGCGCGCTCAGCGGCAGCGGCGGGATGCCGAGCGCGGCGCGTTCGGCGACGTGGTGGCGATAGGCTTCCAACATGACAACACTCCGTGAATCGAGAGGGATTCGGTGATTTGGGGCTCAGGCTTGCGGCACGATCAGCTTCAGGCCCTTGAAGTAGTCGCGATAAAAGGTGGTGTCGTGAGTGATCAGGCCGTCGCACTGCAGCAGCGCGTGGGCGCCGACCAGGAAATCGGCGACCGGCCGCGCGCCGCCGCCGCGCTGGCGCGAACGTCGCTGCATCTCGCCGGCGCGCAGCGCCGACTTGGCCTCCACCGGGTGGAAGTGCACGCCCATTTCCTCCAGCGCACTCAAGGCCTCGGCGCCGTTGCGCAACGAGGCGCACAACTCGGCCAGCGCGACATCGCTGACGACCACCTTGCCGTTGCCCAGGCACTGCCGCAGGCAGGCCTCGGCCGCATCGGCCTGGGGGCCGTCGGTGAGCAACTGCACCAGCACCGGGGCATCGATGGCGATCATCGCCTCAGCCCTGCTCCGGACCTGCCGAAGGGTCGAGCGCGAACTTGCCGCGGACCCGCGAGATCGCATCGTCCACGCTCTTGCGCAGGACAATGCGGCTGCCCTCCAGCTCGACCTTGAGCACGCTGCCCTTGGTCAGGCCGAGCGCATCGCGCACGGTCTTGGGCAGGGTGATCTGGCCGCGTTCGGCGACGGTGGCTTCCATGGGTAGGCTCCAGAAAGTATGTATTGATTATACATACCTGGGCCGGCCGGGGCCACCTTGAAACCCACCATTCCACCCGCCGAGACACAACCGCCACATATTCATATGTAATCTTCAGGGCTTGCTACGCCGCCAGCCGCCACTCCCCGTGGCGTTGCCCGCAAACGCCTCAAGGAGAGCCCCACATGCATGATTCCTTCTCGACCCTCGCCACCCTCGAGGTCAACGGCCGGCAGTACGACTATTTCAGCCTGCCCGCCCTGGGCAAGCACTTCGACCTGGCCCACCTGCCCTATTCGATGAAGATCCTGCTGGAGAACCTGCTCCGGCACGAGGACGGCGGTATCACCGTCGGCAAGGACCACATCGAGGCCGTGGCCAAGTGGGATCCGAAGGCCGAACCGGACATCGAGATCGCCTTCATGCCCGCGCGCGTCGTCCTGCAGGATTTCACCGGCGTGCCCTGCGTCGTCGACCTGGCGGCGATGCGCGATGCGGTGGTCAAGCTCGGCGGCCGGCCCGAGCAGATCAACCCGCAGATTCCCTCCGAACTGGTCATCGACCATTCGGTCCAGGTGGACGTGTTCGGCAAGCCCGAAGCGCTCGACCTCAACGGCCAGATCGAATTCCAGCGCAACAAGGAACGCTACGGCTTCCTGCGCTGGGGCCAGAAAGCCTTCCACAACTTCAAGGTGGTGCCGCCCAACACCGGCATCGTCCACCAGGTCAACCTGGAGAACCTGGCGCGGGTAGTGATGACCGGCGGCAAGGACGGCCGTGCAATCGCCTACCCGGACACGGTGTTCGGCACCGACAGCCACACCACCATGATCAACGGCATTGGTGTGCTCGGCTGGGGCGTGGGCGGGATCGAGGCCGAGGCGGCGATGCTCGGCCAGCCTTCGTCGATGCTCATCCCGCAGGTGGTTGGCTTCAAGCTGACCGGAAAGCTGCCCGAGGGCGCCACCGCCACCGACCTGGTGCTCACCGTCACCCAGATGCTGCGCAAGCTCGGCGTGGTCGGCAAGTTCGTCGAGTTCTATGGCGACGGCCTGCAACACCTGCCGCTGGCCGACCGCGCCACCATCGGCAACATGGCGCCGGAGTACGGCGCCACCTGCGGCATCTTCCCGATCGATGCCGAATCGCTGACCTACCTGCGCCTGTCCGGCCGCAGCGAGGAGCAGATCGCCCTGGTCGAGGCCTATGCCAAAGCGCAGGGCCTGTGGCACGAACCGGGCAGCGCGCAGGCGCAATACAGCACCACGCTGGAACTGGACATGGCCGACGTTCGGCCCTCTCTGGCTGGCCCGAAGCGACCGCAGGACCGCGTGCTGTTGCAGGATGTGCAACAGAATTTCCGCGACAACCTGACCGGCCTGACCAGCAACCGCGACAAGCGCAGCGAAGACGTGGCGACGTTCGTCAATGAAGGTGGCGGTGCCGCCGTGGGCAACGAACAACTGGCCAAGGGCTTTGCCGATATCGAGATCGAAGGCAGCCGCGCGCGGCTGAAGGATGGCGCGGTGGTCATCGCCGCGATCACCTCCTGCACCAATACTTCCAACCCGGCGGTCATGCTTGGCGCTGGCTTGCTGGCGCGCAATGCCGCCGCCAAGGGGCTCACGCGCAAGCCGTGGGTCAAGACCTCGCTTGGCCCAGGCTCGCGCGTGGTCACCGATTACCTGCACAAGGCCGGGGTGATGGAGCCGCTGGAAAAGCTCGGCTTCTACGTGGTCGGCTACGGCTGCACCACCTGCATCGGCAATTCCGGGCCGCTGCCGACCGAAGTCAGCGCCGGCATCGCCGCCGGCGACCTGGTGGTGGCTTCGGTGCTTTCGGGCAACCGCAACTTCGAGGGCCGCGTGCATCCCGAAGTGAAGATGAACTACCTGGCCTCGCCACCCCTGGTGGTGGCCTACGCCATCGCCGGCACCACCGACATCGACCTGACCCGCGATCCGCTTGGCACCGGTAGCGATGGCCAGCCGGTGTACCTGCGCGATATCTGGCCGAGCAACAAGGAGATCGGCGACACCATCGCCGCGACCGTCGGCCCGGAGATGTTCAAGCAGAACTATGCCGACGTGTTCAAGGGCGATAGCCGCTGGAACACCATTGCCTCGCCCGATGGCGACCTGTACGTGTGGGACGTGACCTCGACCTATATCAAGAACCCGCCCTATTTCGAGGGCATGACGATGCAGACCGGGGGCGTGGAGGACGTGCATGGGGCGCGCGTGCTCGGCCTGTTCGGCGACTCCATCACCACCGACCACATCTCCCCGGCCGGCAACATCAAGAAGGATTCGCCCGCCGGGCGCTTCCTGCAGGAACGCGGCGTGCAGCCGGCGGACTTCAACAGCTACGGCAGCCGCCGCGGCAACGACGACATCATGGTGCGCGGCACCTTCGCCAACATCCGCATCAAGAACTTGATGTTCGGTGGCGAGGAAGGCGGCAACACCCTGTATTACCCGCCCACTGGCGCGGCGCCGGAAAAACTGGCGATCTACGACGCGGCGATGAAGTACAAGGCCGACGGCGTCCCGCTGGTGGTCATTGCCGGCAAGGAATACGGCACCGGCTCCTCGCGCGACTGGGCCGCCAAGGGCACCAACCTGCTCGGGGTCAAGGCGGTGATTGCCGAGAGCTTCGAGCGGATTCACCGTTCCAACCTGGTCGGCATGGGCGTGCTGCCGCTGCAGTTCCTGCCCGGCGAGAACGCGCAGACCCTGGGCCTGGACGGCTCGGAGGTGTTCGATGTCACCGGCCTGGAGGACGGCGCCAGCAAGCGCGCGACGGTGACCGCGCGCAAGGCCGACGGCAGCAGCCGCGCCTTCCAGGTCTCGGTGATGCTGCTGACGCCCAAGGAAGTGGAGTACTTCAAGCACGGCGGGCTGCTGCAGTACGTCTTGAGGCAGCTGGCCGGCCGCCAGGCCGCCTGACGCCGCGGGGCATGCTGCAGCGCAGCGCAGCATGCCCTTCACGCGCCCTTCGCCTTTTCCATTCGGGACGGTATCCTCAGCGCTGGCCCGGTTGCTTCCATCCGCGGCGACACCACACACCCTGGAGGGGGGCAAATGAGTCAGGCGCGTCCTTGGTTGCAAAGTTATCCGCACGGCGTTCCAGCCGAAATCGACGCGGATCAGTTCCACACCATCGCCGACGTGTTCCAGACTTCGGTCAGCAAGTTCCGCGACCGCCCGGCCTATGCCAGTTTCGGCAAGACCCTGACTTACGGGGAAGTGGATGAACTCTCGCGCCAGTTCGCCGCCTACCTGCTCGGCGAGCTGCAGCTGAAAAAGGGCGACCGCGTCGCCCTGATGATGCCCAACTGCCTGCAGTACCCGATCGCCACCTTCGGCATCCTGCGCGCCGGGTTGACGGTGGTGAACGTCAACCCGCTCTATACCGGGCGCGAACTCAAGCACCAGTTGGTCGACGCCGGCGCGTGCGTGCTGGTGGCCATCGACAACTTCGGCAATACCGTCGAACAGGTGATCGCGCAGACTCCGGTGCGCCAGGTCATCACCACCGGCCTGGGCGACATGCTCGGCTTCCCGAAGGGGCCGCTGGTCAACTTCGTGGTCAAGTACATCAAGAAGCTGGTGCCGGAATATCGCGTCAACGGCGCGGTGCGCTTCCGCGACACGCTGGCGCTGGGCGCCAAGCACACGCTGCCGCAGCTGGACATCGAAGGCGACGACATCGCCTTCCTGCAGTACACCGGCGGCACCACCGGCGTGTCCAAGGGCGCGATGCTCACCCACCGCAACCTGGTGGCGAACATGCAGCAGGCGCATGCCTGGATCGCGGCGACCGGCAAGCTCGAGGAAGGCAACGAGGTGGTCATCACCGCGCTGCCGCTGTACCACATCTTCGCTTTAACCGCGAACGGCCTGGTCTTCATGAAGCTGGGCGGCTGCAACCACCTGATCAGCAACCCGCGCGACATGCCGGGCTTCGTCAAGGAGCTCAAGGGTGCGCGTTTCACCGCGATCACCGGCGTCAACACCTTGTTCAATGGCCTGCTCAATACGCCGGGATTCGACCAGATCGATTTCTCCACGCTGAAGATGACCCTGGGCGGCGGCATGGCGGTGCAGCGTTCGGTGGCCGAGCGCTGGAAGAAGGTCACCGGCGTCACCCTGGTCGAAGCCTATGGCCTGACCGAAACCTCGCCGGCCGCCTGCATCAACCCGCTCGACCTGGCCGAGTACAACGGCTCGATCGGCCTGCCGATCCCGTCCACCGACGCCTGCGTCAAGGACGATGCCGGCAATACCCTGGCGCCGGGCGAGATCGGCGAGCTCTGCATCAAGGGCCCGCAGGTGATGAAGGGCTATTGGCAGCGGCCGGAGGAAACCGCCCAGGCCATCGACGCCGATGGCTGGATGCATACCGGCGACATCGCGCGGATGGATGAAAAGGGCTTCTTCTATATCGTCGACCGCAAGAAGGACATGATCCTGGTGTCCGGCTTCAACGTGTATCCCAACGAGATCGAAGATGTCATCGCGATGATGCCCGGCGTGGCCGAGGTGGCCGCGGTCGGGGTGCCGGACGAGAAGTCGGGCGAGGTGGTCAAGGTGGTGATCGTGAAAAAGGATCCGAACCTGACCGTCGAGCAGGTCAAGGAACATGCCCGCGCCAACCTGACCGGCTACAAGCATCCGCGGATCGTCGAATTCCGCAAGGAACTGCCCAAGACCAACGTCGGCAAGATCCTGCGCCGCGAGCTGCGCGAGGGCGCCCAGGCGCCCTGACCCGACCGGGCCGCGTGCGGCCTTCCGCCCCCGCTGACCTGAAGCGCCCGTAAGCCTTGCTTGCGGGCGCTTCACTTTGGGCGCATAGAATCGTCAGTCGGCGCGCGCTCCCTCCACGTTCTTCCCTTTTTCTCCGTCCGCATGGCGGCCGACCGGACGGTCTTCACGGAGAATCCACATGTCAGTAGTCCACCCGTTCCCCCAGCACGTCTCCACTCGCACCCTGCGCATCGTCGAAGAGACCGAGCGCGACGTGTACTGGATCAACATGCACGCCAACCTGGTGATGCAACCGGGTCGGGCCTGCTTCTCCTCCCGCCTGGTCGACGACATCGTCGACTACCAGCACCAGCTCGGCCGTCGCCTCACATTGAAAGGGGCGCTAACCCCGCACGTGGTCCTGGCTTCGGACAGCGATGTGTTCAACCTGGGCGGCGACCTCGAACTGTTCTGCCGCCTGATCCGCGACCAGGACCGCGCCACCTTGCTCGATTACGCTCGCCGCTGCGTCACCGGCGTGCATGCCTTCCACGATGGCCTTGGCGTGCAGGCGCACAGCATCGCCCTGGTGCAGGGCAACGCGCTGGGCGGCGGCTTCGAGGCGGCGTTGAGCTGCCACACCATCGTGGCCGAGGAACACGTGATGATGGGCCTGCCGGAGGTGCTGTTCGACCTGTTCCCGGGCATGGGCGCTTATTCCTTCATGTGCCAGCGGGTCAGCCCGCGCCTGGCCGAGAAGCTGATGCTCGAGGGCAACCTCTATAGCGCGCAAGAGTTGCACGACATGGGCCTGGTGGACATCGTCGTTCCCACGGGCGAAGGCGTCGCGGCGGTGGAGCAAGTGATCCGCGACAGCAAGCGCATCCCGCACGCGCGTGCTGCCATGCATCGGGTCCGCGAGTTGGCGACCTCGGTCCCGCTGGAAGAAATGATGCGGATCACCGAGATCTGGGTCGATACCGCAATGACACTGGGTGAGAAGTCCTTGCGGACGATGGACCGCCTGGTGCGCGCGCAGAGCCGTCGCGCCGAACCGGCCACGGCCTGACCGATACGGTCACGGCCGCGGCGTGCGCTCCTCGCCGCGGGCCCGGAGGTTCAGGGTCCGCGCGTCGAGCGCGGCCCGGCCCTGGGCAATCTGCTCGCGCAGGCGCGTCGTGCGCGGCCGCCATTCGGCCTGGACCTGCCAATCCGGCATCCGCATCAGCTCGCCACCGCCACTGGCCACGCCGACCAGGCCGAGGTTGCTGGCCACCCCGCGCAAGGCGTGGGCATGTTCGCGCAGGCGTTCCCATTGGCCGGCCTCACCCGCCTCGGTGATGGCACTCATGCAGTCCTGGGTGTCGCTCAAGCATTGGGCGACGAACTGTTGTTCGAAGCTCTCGCCCATGCCGAGGGCGGCCAACTCGTCCAGCACGCTGGGGTCGAGCACACCATCGCTCGGCGCGGCGACCTCCGGCACGACAAGCTGGTTGCCGGCCGGGGCACGGCGGCCATTGGCGGCGATCGTGCCCAGGGTGTCGAGCAACTTGACCGCCATGACCGGCTTGGCCAGGAAGGCGTAGGCGCCAGCCTGTTGGCAGCGGCGGATCGAATCGGGGGTAACGTCGGCGCTGAGCACCATCACCGGCGTGTACGGCAGGCCGCTGGCCTGCATGACGCGCAGTTGCTTGAGCATGTCCAGCCCGCTCATGCCCGGCATGTGCAGGTCGACGATGACCGCGTCGAAGTCGGCATCGGACAACAGGTCCAGCACCTGCTCGGCGCCGTTGACGCAGACCACGCGGTGCCCGGCTTTTTCCAGCAGGCGCTGCAGCACCATGCGGTTGGCCTCGTGGTCGTCGGCGACCAGGATGCGCATGCTGCGCACCCGCGCGCGATGGCGCAGGAACGGATTGCTGAAGGCGATGACGTTGGTATCGGCGTGCTCGCCTTCCCCACCCTCGCCCAGGCCATCGCCAGCGCTTGCCGGCTCGGCGCCCTTGAGCGCTTCCTCCATCGGCACCTCGAACCAGAACACGCTGCCGCGCGGCGCATGGTTTTCATGGCCGATGGCCCCGCCCATGGCCTCGACCAGGCCCTTGGCAATGGTGGTGCCCAGGCCGGTGCCTTCGTAGCGCCGGGCCAGGCCCACATCGGCCTGCTCGAAGGCATCGAACAGGCGCTCGCGCATCGACTCCGGCACGCCGATGCCGGTATCGACGATCTCGAAGCGCAACTGGGTGCGGCCGCGCTGCTGCGGCGCTTCGCCGAGGTTGCGCACCCGCAGCAACACGAACCCTTCCTGGGTGAACTTGACCGCATTGCCGGCCAGGTTGAGCAGGACCTGGCGCAGATGGCCGGGATCGGCGGTGACCCAGTCCGGCACGTCTGCGGCAATGTCGACGCGATAATCCAGCCCCTTGCCTCGCGCCTGCGGCAGGAGGATCAGGCCGATCGCGGCGACCAGTTCGCGCAGCGAAAAATCCTCGCGATCGATCCGCACTTTGCCGGCCTCGATGGCCGAGATATCCAGCACCTCCTCCACCAGCGACAGCAGGCTGCGCGCCGAGGCCTGGATGGTGCCCACGCATTCGCGCTGTTCGGCGTCGAGCTGGGTGGTGGCCAACACCTCGGTCATGCCCGACAAGCCGTTCAACGGGGTGCGGAACTCATGGCTCATGTTGGCCAGGAAGCGGCTCTTGGCTTCGTTGGCGTGGCGCGCTTCGGTCACCGCGCGGGTCAGCGCGTGCAGCAGCGAGTCGAAGTACAGCGGAATCGCGATCAAGCCCAGCAGCAGGCCCCAGGCCAGGTAGGGATTGGCCTGCCAGTACGGCGACAGCGACATCGCCAGCAAGAAGCAAAGACCGCCCAGCGCGGTGGCCGCGCGCAGGTAGTTGCTGCCATAGCGCATACCGTTGCCGATGGTCACCCACATCACCACCGCGTAGAGCGGCGCGGCCGGCTCGCCCTGGATGGCCATGATCGCGCTCATGCACGCGTAGTCGGTGCACATGCCGATCCAGCGGCGCACATGCGAGACCTGCGGCCGGGCCAGGATCGCGACCATCAGGCAGACCGCCACGGTCAGCTCGAACAGCAGGATCAACCAGGTAGTGGGCAGGGTGTCGTCGTGGTTGTGGTGCGCCCAGCGCCAGCCCAGGTAGCCCATGAACAGGGCGGTGATGACGATGCGGATCAGGTTCTGCGCGTGCTCGCTGTCCGGACGCCGGGCCAGGCGCTGCTTCACCCAGGCAAGGGCCGGCCACATGCTCACAGCCCTGGCCGCACCGATGCGGTGGAGAAGCGGTCGCAGATCTGCTGCAGGGCCTCGCGGCCACGCACCAGCGCATCCACGCAGCGCGGGTCGAACAGGCGCCCGCGCTGGGCGTACAGGTAAGCCAGGGTCGCCTCCATGGTCCACGCTTCTTTATAGGGACGCGGCGAGACCAGGGCGTCGAAGACATCGGCCACCGCCACGATCCGCGCCTCCAGCGGGATCGCCTCGCCGACCAGGCCGTCCGGGTAACCGCTGCCGTCATAGCGTTCGTGGTGGCGCAGTGCGATCAGCGCGCCGACCTGGATGAAGCGGTTCTGGCTGCCGCTGAGCAATTCATAGCCGATGCGCGGGTGCCGGCGCATGATCGCGATCTCGTCCTCGTCGAGCTTGCCTTCCTTCAGCAGCACCGAGTCGGGAATGGCGATCTTGCCCATGTCGTGCAGCGGCGCGGCGGCCTCGATGATCCGCACTTCGTCCTCGGACAGGCCGAGTTGCTCGGCGATCAGGCCGGCCACGTGCGACATCCGCTCCAGGTAGGCGCTGGTGCCGGCGTCGCGGTATTCGATGGCGCGTGCCAGCCGCGAAAGGGTCTCGCGTTCGCGCTCTTCCACTTCGTGCATGGTCGCCAGCAGGCGTTGCTCCAGCGACAGCGCACGCTGTTTGACGTTCTCGCTCTGCTGGCGCAGCTGCAGCAGATTGCTGCAACGCGCACGCAGTTCGCGCGGGCGAATGGGCTTGACCAGGAAATCGATCACCCCGGCCTCCAGCGCGGCCTGGCGGATCGGCTCGTCGCCGACCACGGTGATCAGGATGATCGGGATATCGCGATGGCTGGGCAGCCGGCGCAGGCGGCGGGCGAACTCCAAGCCATCCATGCCCGGCATGCGGTAGTCGAGCAACAGCAGGTCGACGTGCCCGGCTTCGCACCAGGCCAGGGCCGCGAGGGGATCGCCAAAATCGTGGACCTTCAGCTCCGGCGCGATGTCTTCGATCACGTGCCGCAGCATCGTGCGCGCCGAGGTCTGGTCATCCACGATGACGATGTTCAAGCCGGTATCCGTCCTTTCCGTCCAACCCATGTGGCTGACGGGCAACGATACGCCTGAACGGGGTTGTCCTGCGACATCCTGCATGCGCGATCCTCCTATGGCCAGAGAACGCAAATCCGCCGGGATTCCGGCGCTTGTCGCCGCCGGCCGCGGCGCCCCGGATGGACGTTGCCCGCATGCCAAGCATATGCATGAAACATGCCAGCCGCACCTATCGCGGTGCGACCCGGCTTAGTGCTCCGGACGCATGTACGGAAACAACAGGACGTCGCGGATCGAGGTGCTGCCAGTCAACAGCATGACCACGCGGTCGATGCCGATGCCCAGGCCGCCGGTCGGCGCCATCCCGTACTCCAGCGCACGGATGTAGTCCGCATCGTAGTGCATGGCCTCGTCGTCCCCGCCCTCCTTCGCCTCGACCTGGGCGCGGAAGCGCGCCGCCTGGTCTTCGGGGTCGTTGAGCTCGGAAAAACCATTGGCCAGCTCCTTGCCGTTGATGAACAGCTCGAAGCGATCGGTGTAGCCCGGCTCGCTGTCGCTGGCACGGGCCAAGGGCGAGACTTCCACCGGGTGGTCGGTGATGAAGGTCGGCTGCACCAGGGTGTGCTCGACGGTGGCCTCGAAGATCTCCAGCAGCAGCTTGCCCCAGCCGTAGGACGGCTTGACCTTGATCTTCAGGCGCTCGCAGTGGCGCAGCAGGGCGGCGCGGTCGGTGCAGTCGGCGACGCTGATTTCCGGATTGTGGTGACGAACCGCCTCGTCCATGCGCCAGCGCCGGAAAGCCGGCCCCAGGTCGATCTGCACGCCGTCCCATTCAACCTCGGTGGTCCCCAGGACCGAGACCGCGGTATCGCGGATGACGTTCTCGGTCAGGTCCATCACCTCGTGGTACGTGGCGTAGGCCTCGTACAGTTCGAGCATGGTGAATTCGGGATTGTGGCGGGTCGAGACGCCCTCGTTGCGGAAATTGCGGTTGATCTCGTACACCCGCTCCAGCCCGCCGACCACCAGTCGCTTGAGGTACAGCTCCGGCGCCACGCGCAGGTACAGCTGCAGGTCCAGCGCATTGTGGTGGGTGGTGAAGGGCTTGGCCGTGGCGCCGCCGGGGATGTAATGCATCATCGGCGTTTCCACTTCCAGGAAGCGCCTGGCATCGAGCCACGAGCGCATCGCGCGAATGATCTTCGAGCGCTTGATGAAGACCTCGCGCGCTTCGGGGGTGACGATCAGGTCGACATAGCGCTGGCGGTAGCGCTGTTCGACATCCGACAACCCGTGCCACTTGTCAGGCAGCGGCCGCAGCGACTTGGTCAGCAGGCGCAGGCCGGTGGCCTTCACCGACAGCTCGCCGGTGCGGGTCCGGGTCAGGCCGCCTTCGACCGCGATGATGTCGCCCACGTCCCAACCCTTGAACGCGTCATACGACTCGCCCAGGGTATTGGCCTGCAGGAACAGCTGGATGCGCCCGGATTCGTCCTGGATCTGGCCGAAGCTGGCCTTGCCCATCACGCGCTTGGCCATCAGCCGGCCGGCCAGGCGCACGACGCGGCCCTCGGCCTCCAATGCCTCGGCGGTCCAACGTTCTGCGTCGGCGAACTCGTCCTGCAGGTCGCCGGCATAGTGCTCGCGACGGAAATCGTTCGGATAGGCCACGCCCTTCTCGCGCAGCACGCCCAGTTTGGCGCGGCGCTCGGCGATGAGGCTGTTCTCGTCGACGGGAGGCTGCGGCGCGGGGGTCTGCTCGGTCATGGCGGATTGGCTTGGGAAAGAGTCGTAGGGGGACGTAGCGAGAGTAGCGGGCCGGTAGCGGAACAGCCACCGGCCAGGCGGGCGCGCGATGCGCCCGCGGGGTCAGGCGTCGATGCGTTTGGCGCCGACTTCCAGGCCGGACTTGAGGCTGGCCTCGATGAATTCATCGAGATCGCCATCCAGCACTTTCTGGGTATCGCTGCGCTCGATGCCGGTACGCAGATCCTTGATCCGGCTCTGGTCGAGCACGTAGTTGCGAATCTGGCTGCCCCAGCCGATATCTGACTTGGTGGCTTCCACTGCGTCCTTCTCGGCGTTGCGCTTTGAAATCTCCAGCTCGTACAACTTGGCCGCGAGCATCTTCATGGCGCGGTCGCGGTTGGCGTGCTGGCTGCGCTCGGTCTGGCAGGCGACGACGATGTTGGTGGGCACGTGGGTGATGCGCACCGCCGATTCGGTCTTGTTGACGTGCTGGCCGCCGGCGCCCGAAGAACGGTAGACGTCGGTGCGCAGGTCAGCCGGATTGATCTGGATATCGATCTTGTCGTCGACTTCCGGCGACACGAACAGCGAGGTGAAACTGGTGTGGCGGCGGTTGTCCGAGTCGAACGGCGACTTGCGCACCAGCCGGTGCACGCCGGTCTCGGTCTTCAGCCAGCCATAAGCGAAGTCGCCTTCCACGCGGAAGGTCGCCGACTTGATGCCGGCCACTTCACCGCCGGACACTTCCAGCAATTCGGTCTTCCAGCCGCGCGATTCGGCCCAGCGCAGGTACATGCGCAGCAGGATTTCGGCCCAGTCCTGGGCCTCGGTACCACCGGCACCGGCCTGGATGTCGACAAACGCATTGGCGCTATCCATCTGCCCGGAGAACATGCGCTGGAACTCCAGCTTCTCCACATCGCGGGCATGGCGCTCGACGTCGGCGATGACCGCATCGACGGTCGACTGGTCGCCTTCCATCTCGGCCAATTCCAGCAGCTCCTCGCCACCGGTGAGCCCATCGGTCAGGGTGCGGATGCCGATGACGACCTTTTCCAGCGAGGAACGCTCACGGCCCAGCGCCTGGGCGCGTTCGGCGTTGTTCCAGATGTCGGGGCTTTCCAGCTCCCGGTTTACTTCTTCGAGACGTTCGACCTTGCTGTCGTAGTCAAAGGTACCCCCTGAGCGCATCCAGCCGACCCTTCAGGTCGGCGATGCGCTGGCGGACGGGATTGAGTTCCATCATGTCCGTGGCAGATTCGATCAAGGAAACCGCGATTCTAACAAATCCGGCTTTGCCGCGACGGCGGTCGGCCCTGGAAACGGCCCGGCCAAATCGGCGCCTGTCGGCGGAACGTGAACCGACAGGCGCCGAGCGACACTCCCTTGCCAGATCGGGGCGAGCCCCGACGGCCATTCCAAAGCCAATTCCATCATCGGCGAGCGCCCCTCGGCACCGCCATTGGAAATTTCCGCACTGGGGCCGCCGACGACCCCAGCCATCGGCGACGCTTCAGGAAACGTGGAGCGCCGTACCGCTACGCCGCGATGCGGCGTGGTCCCTGCTCGACCCAGCAGTCTGCGCCGCGGACACCACCTTGCCGTCCGGCGGCAGGATGCAAAAGCCGTCGCGGCGATTGCGGATCATCGGCAAATCGAAAGGCCGATCGAGCAAATCGCGCAAGGCGCGCATGCGCACGCGCACCCTGGCCTCCGCCACCGGCGTCGGCTCGTCGGAAAGGCAACTGCCCAACTCTCGGAACGACACCCGCTTGGGCGACGCCTCCATCAGCGCCTGCAACATCGACAGCAGCGTCGGATCGATCCGCAAGGCCTGCCCTTGCCGGGTGACCTGCTGAACCGTGAGGTCAAAGATCAGGTCGCCGATCCGCAACTGGGCCCTGCTCTTGCCTCGCCGTCGCCGCAGGATCCCCAGCCGGCCGGTGATCGCATCGAGCGAATAAGGCGGCACCAGGTAGTCGTCCGGCCCGACGCCATCGCCCAGGCGAGGCACCGAGGAACCCTGGGCCCCGAGCATGAGCACCGGCAGCTGCTTGCGCATCAATTGCCGCAGCCGCTCCAGCGCTCTCAGGCCACATTGGTCCAGCAGGCGCTCGGCCAGGACGATGGCGTCGAAGCGGTTGGTACACAGCAGGTGGGCGGCCAGCAATTCGTCGGCCGCGAAATCCACGCAATGTCGAACACTCTCGAGATGATTGACCAATGGAACGGAAACGTCCCGACGCGATTCGATGACAAGGATACGCATATGTAACTTCCTACGAAGCGGCTACAGGCGAGGCACGAGTACGCCCAGCGTGAGGAGCAGATAGCCCACCGCCAGCAAGCCGAATGACACCGGTTCCAGCCAGCTCAGGTAGCCGATCCGCGCCGCCAGACCCGCAAGGCCCAGCAGCAGTGCGACCACGAATGTGCTCAAGCGTGGCGAGGTCACGGCCGCTCCATCCGCTCGACATTGATGGCGCGGTACACCACCGCGCCGGCCAACGCACCGAGGCATGGCGCCACCCAGAAGAGCCAGAGCTGGTGCAATGGCGCATGCCCTGCGCTGGCGCCGACGAAAGCGGCCACAGCGCTGGAACGAGCCGGGTTGACCGAAGTATTGGTGATCGGGATGGAAATCATGTGGATCAGCGCAAGGGTCGCGCCGATCGCCAACGGCGCCCAACCCACCGGTGCCCCCGGACGGGTCACTGCGAGGATCACGTAGACGAATACCGCCGTCAGCACCGATTCGGCGAGGAAGGCCGCTTCCATCGGATAGCCGCCGGGTGAAAACGCGCCGAAGCCATTGGTGGCGAATGCACCGGCGCCGTCAGGCGGCATGTAGTCCGGGCTGGCACTGGCAATCACGCACAGCAGCGAACCTGCCAGCAGGCCACCTGCGACCTGGCTGGCCACATAGGCGGGCAAGTGCCGGCCGCAGAACCGCCCGCCGATCCACAGGCCGAAGCTCACTGCCGGATTGAAGTGGCCGCCGGATACGGCGCCGAAGGCGAACGCCGCGGTTGCGACCGCCAGGCCGAACGCCAGCGAGACGCCCAGGTAGCCCAATCCCATTGGATTGAAATCACCGCCGGCGTGTGCGGCGAAAACGGCACTGCCGCATCCGCCAAGTACCAGCCAGAAAGTTCCCAGGCACTCGGCCGCACACTTGCTCGTCAAACTTTGCATGGACTTCGTTCTCGATAGCGTCGCTCGGCAACCGCGCAAGCAAAGCTGGCGGTCCGCGACGGGAACCGGTATTGAACGAAGCGACCACGCTGAGCTCCATGCGATGAATCGCATGCTCGGCGCACCCTTTTCACGGGCGTGTTCACACGCACCCGCAATGCCGGTCGCCGCAACCCGCTTTCGGCATTCACGCAATCAGAAACTGCATTATTACAATGCGATATATCGCATGTAATCTCGAAGCAGAGACTGAGTTTTCAGCTTGGGCTATTCATGATCCTGCAGTCCGGCTATGGCAGCCACCATTACCTAGCGTTTGCTGCTTCGTTGAGCGCGGTGGGTGGTGGCCACCTCTCAATGTGCCGGGTTCCCGGCCATGTCGATTCAAGGTGACTCAATGGAAACGCAGGCCCTCAACGTCATCGTCGCCGACGACCATCCCGTCGTGCTCGCCGGCGTGCGTGCTGTTCTCAAATCCGTTCCACAACTGCAGGTGGCCGCCGAGGCCAGCTCGGTCAACGAAGCGTACGACCGACTCGCCGATACGGTTTGTGATGTTCTGGTCACCGACTATTCCATGCCCGACGCCGGTGGTGCCGATGGACTGGCACTGATCTCCGAGGTCCGGCGCCGCTACCCGCTGATGCCCATCGTGGTGCTAACGATGATGGCCAACCCCGGCATGATCCAGATATTGCTCGCGCACGGCGTTCTTGCCGTGGTCGACAAGAGTTCTTCGATGGACGAACTGCCGACCGCGATCCTGTCTGCGTCGCGGCGACGCCGCTTCGTCAGCGCCAGCTTCCGCAGCAAGCTGGCGCTGCTGCACCAGCCCGGCAGCGAAGCGGTCCCGCCGCCGCGCCTGTCCCCGCGCGAAACCGAGGTGGTGCGCATGCTTGCGCTGGGCGCCACCCCGAGCGAAGTGGCGGAAAGACTGGGCAGCGGTACCAAGACGGTGAGCAAACAGAAGAAGGACGCGATGCGCAAGTTGGGCCTATCCACAGACGCGGCGTTGTTCGAATACGTGCGCGCGCAGGGTTGGCTGGGCTGAGCCGACATGGGCCGCTCGGCGCACGCGGTCAAAATAGTAGCGGGCCTGCTGCTGGTGCTTGCATGGGCGGGCGGCACTGCTGCCCTCGCTGCGCGGCGTGCCGCGCCATCTCCAGCCCAAGCGGAGGCCACAACATCTCGCGCCGAGGCCATGGCCTCGTTTGAATTAAGTTCGCGCGAGCGAAAATGGCTGAACAAGCATCCCATCATCACGGTCGGCAGCACGACGGCCGGTTGGCCGCCCTACGAAATCCAGTCCAAGGGACGGCTCGACGGCTTGTCCTACGACTACTTGAAGGCGATAGCTACGCGCCTGGGCATTGGCTTGCGACCCCGCATCTATGCCGACTGGCCCACTCTGCTGGAGGCGGCTTGCAGGGGCGAGGTGGACGTGCTGATGAGCGTATCGATCACCGCTCAGCGCACGCGCTGCCTGGCCTACACCCACGCCTACGAGACCGTGCACCCCGCCATGGTGGGACGCCGGGAGGAGGCCGATCGCCTTCAGCCGCCCCCACCCAACCTGCGCGTGGCGATCGAGGATGGGCACTTCCTGAGCAAGACGCTCACCGACATCCACCCCACCTGGCAGGTCCTGACGGTGCCGGACGTGCGCAGCGCGCTGGCCGCAGTCGCCAGCGGCCGCGCCGATGCTTATATCGGCGATCCCCATGTGGTGGCGCGACATATGCGCGCCGAACCGCAGCCGGGGCTCGCCCTGATGGGCCCTGCACGCCTTCCCCCCAACACCTTGCACTTCGCCACGCCCAATGACCGCGGAGAACTGGCGGCCGCGCTGGACCACGCCCTGGCCGACATCGCGCCACAGGCAAGAAAGCGAATGCGGGCTCATTGGTTCGAGCCGAGCATGCAGTGGGCCGGTAGCTCGCCGCTGTTCAGCGAAGCGGAACGACGTTGGGTCGCTTCATTGCCGGAGCTGAGGATCGCCTTCGATCCCACCTGGGCGCCACTGACGGTGCGTGGCGAGGACGGCCGCATGTCCGGCATCCTCGGCGACTACCTGCAACGCATGGAAGACGAGCTGGGCCTGCGGGTGGTCGTGGTTCCCGCGCACAACTGGATCCAGGCGCGCGAACTGGTGATGGCCGGCAAAGCCGACATCGCGCCAGCCGTGAGCGATGCCGACTACGGGCCGCAGTGGCATCTCACGCGCCCGCTGGTGACCTTTCCCAGCGTGATCGTCAAACGCTACGACACCGATATTGTCGCCGACCTGGACGATCTGTCCGGCAAACGAGTCCTGGTCTCCGACCCTGGGCTGGCCGAGCGCCTGGCGCGCCGTTTGCCCGAGCCAACCCACGTTACGGTAACCAGCGAGAGCAACGCCCTACGCCAGGTCATGCAACGCGACGCCGATGCCTATGTGGGCAATCTGGCGTCGGTGGACAACAGCTTGCGCGACCACCGCTACGATGGCCTGCAGGTGGCCGCGCCGGCCGGACTGGCCGATCGCGTCGGGCTGGCAGTGCGGGAGCCGTATGCCAAGCTGGTGCCGCTGCTCAACCGTGTCGTCGAGGGCATGGACGACGATACCCGCCAGCACATCCGCAAGCGCTGGCTCAAGGTCGATTACGAATACGGCATCGCCCGGCCGGTAGTGCTGTGGAGCAGCGCCGCGGCACTGATCGTCATCGCTCTGCTGGTCGCGGCATACTTGCGCCTGCGAGCCGAGATTGCGCGTCGTCGCGAGGTCGACATCCGGTTGCGGGAAATCTCGCGCAACCTGCCCGCGGTCGTGTTCAAGCTGCGTCGCTCGCGGGCCGGCGAGTATGCCTTTACCTACGTTGCCGGCAACCCCAGGCCGCTGTTTGGCCTGGAGAGCGCGCAAATCCTCGATGACGCCCGCGCCCTGCTCCGCCGCGTGGTGGAGGCCGACCGGCCGGGCCTGCTGGCCGCGCTCAAGGTTTCGGCCGAGGCCTTAAGCCCGCTTTTGTACGACTTCCACGCCAATGGTGCCGAAGGGCTGCGCTGGATCTCGCTCAATGGCGTGCCGCGCCAACTCGAAGACGGCGCGATTCACTGGTCCGGCTATTGGGTCGATTCGACCTGGCTGCACGAGCAGAACGAAGCGCTTGAACAAGCCCGTGCCGCTGCGGTGGCCGCCGCCACCGCCAAAGCCAACTTCCTGGCCGTCATGAGCCACGAAATCCGAACCCCGATGGCGGGATTGTCCGGTCTGTTGGAACTGCTCGGCCGCACGTCGCTGGATCCGGCGCAAAGACAACTACTGACAACCAGTGCCGATTCCGCCGCCGCATTGCGGCAGATTCTCGATGATGTCCTGGACTTCTCCAAGGCCGAGGCCGGCGAGATCAGGCTGGAGAGAATTGAACTCGACATTCAGCACATCGTCGGCGCCGCCCTGGAAATCTTCGCGCCCCAGGCACGGAAGAAGGGCCTGTCATTGCGCATGTCGCTGGCGCCGGGGCTGGCCGCGGTGCATGTCGGCGACCCTTTCCGCCTGCGCCAGGTGCTGCTCAACCTGGTGGGCAATGCCGTCAAGTTCACCCACGAGGGCCAAGTGGTGGTCGAGGTCGAAGTGGACCAGCCCTCGCCCCCGCCGGCCAACACACTGCAGCGCATTCGGATTACGGTGAGCGACACCGGTGTAGGCATTCCAGCCAGCCAGCAAGAATCGCTGTTCCGTCCGTTCGTCCAATCCGATGCCACCCCGACGCGTCGTTACGGCGGCACCGGCCTGGGCCTTTCGATCTGCAAGCAACTGGTCGAACTCATGGCCGGCGAGTTGTCGCTCCAGAGCGAAGAAGGACGCGGCACCCGCTTGACGGTCACCATCGAGTTGCCAGTCAAGCGACCCCATGCCCAGCCCGACCCTTTCCTGGTCAACCGCACGGTGCACCTGGAGCTCGCCGATCCGGCCCTGGCTGAAGCGGTCCGCAGCCTGCTCGACACTTGGGGAATGGATGTCAACCATTCGGACCTGACGCTGCCGGACGTGTGGATTGGCGATCGCATTCCCGCCGGGCCCTCCAGCGATCCCCGCACACTGCGTGCGATTGTCCTGCAACCGCACAATGCCACCGTCCCCGCGCCGCTGCATCATGTCGCCATCGATCCGCTGGTGCCCAACCTACTCCAGCGCACGCTGCACGCATTGTTCGAGCAACCTGCGACTCGACAGGCCCACCCTTCCGAAGTCTCGCGCGCAACGCAGACTCGTAACGTGCCGCCGATCCTGGTGGTGGAAGACCATCCGACCAACCAGCTACTGATTGGACTGCAATTGAAGGAACTGGGATATCCCTACGTCATCGCCGACAATGGCGAAGCCGCATTAGCTGTCCTCGACCAGATGTCTCCTTCACTGGTCCTTACTGACATCAGCATGCCGAAGATGGACGGGCATGCCCTGGCCAATCATATTCGCGAGCGCGAAGCGTCCAGCGGAGGTCGCATACCGGTCATTGCCATGACCGCCAACGTGCTCGACCAAGTGCACCTGACCACTGGCGCCGGCAACCTGGACGCACAGATCCACAAACCCGTCAACCTCGCCCAGCTCGCGCGCGTCCTGGCGAAATGGATAGCCGATCCCGTCCAACGGGCCCCAGCCGGCCACGTGCATGAACTGCGTCAACGCCTGGGCGATCACCTGCAACCGCTGCTGCGAACTTTCCTGGACAGCACCGCCGATGACATGACGAAGATCGAAAGCGCACTCTCGCGCGACGATGTGCTGGAAGTCGCCCGCCGCCTCCACCGCGTTTCGGGTGCACTTGGATACTTCGGCTATAACCAGCTGGCAATGACCGGGCGCGACCTGAGCAGCGCGCTGGAGCTGGACTCATTGAGTCTGCACAGGCGGGCTTGCGAGGACTTCATGCAAGCGCTCCGGGCCGTGTGCGTCGAACTGGCAGGACTCCAGGAAACCGAAACGCCAGGGCCCTGACGATAGCCACGCGGCCCGCAGCTGCTACTGGGAGACTGCGCCCAGCGGCATTCGAAAAATCATATATCACCGGAAGCAGCTGTTAGTTAGTTTGGCGTGCATCGACGCACTTCGTCAGACCGATACACACGCCATGCTTCCCAAATACCCGATGACCCTGGGCCCTGCCCCACCGACCAGACCCGGCAGCGTGGGAGCGAGCGACCATCGAGGGAGCAGCGGCATCCTGGATGCAGACCCTGGGCGCCCGCATTGGCTGTGTGCAGAGTTGGTGCTGTACTCCGTGGCGGCTGTCGGCACCTCGCCGCTGTCACCCAGCGTGGTGGACGTGGACGGCGAGCTTGCCTTCTGGCGGGCGCACTACCAACGCACCGCGACATGGCATCGCGACATACTGCCGTTCGACGAATACGTACCGGCATTCACCCTGGGCATCAGCTTGTTCCTGCAGTGCCACGACTATCTGTTGGAGGCACTGGACGAGCAGCGGCTGGCGCCGCGTTACGCGCGTTTGCGCCGGCACTCGCGGGTCGAATGGCACGAGGCACGCCAGGCGGTGCGCGCCGGCTATCTCCGCTTGCAAATGCACCAGGACGATCCGCTTTCCGTCGCCGCCGAGGCCCCGCCTGCGGCGATCGCCCCGCCGTTGCCGCTGCGACTTTCCCCGCGCACGCACGCCCATCGCCGCGCGCAGTCTGACCGCCGGCCGATGAAATGAGCGCGATTTGCGTAAAGCTTGACCCGCATCCCGCAAACCGACGCAGGGCCTGCGTGCACCGCCATGGACTCGCCGCCGCAGGACGTCTGTCGTGATGTCCCCCCCCCCCAGATCAGCCGTGGCGCTTCGCTGCGGCCCGCACGACAGCATGGGGACGCTGCGGCCCATCCTGGAGAGCCGCGGCTACCGGACACGCTACTGCGCCGCCGTGCCCGAGCGCATCCGCTCGATCGACCCACTGGAAGTCGACATCCTGCTGCTGCTTGGCAATATGTCCCTGGCCAACGAAGCGCCCGTGGCGAATTTTTCACAGGAGATCCTGGACCTCGTGCGTGCGCGTTCGCACTTCGGCCTGCCGATGCTGGGCATTGGCTTGGGTGCGCAACTCATCGCCTGTGCACTCGGCGGCAGTGTTCAACCGATGACCCGGCCCGAGATCACCTTCGCTGCCGTCGAACTCTCCGATGCAGGCAGGCGCTCTTGCCTGGCCCCTTTGAGGCACAGCACGCCCGTGTTGCACTGGCATCGCGATGAAATCGTGCTACCCCACACGATGCAGCGTTTGGCGTCCACTGCCGCCGACCGGGTCCAGGCCTTTCGCCGCGGCCCGCAGATCCTGGGCCTCCAGTTCCACCTTGAAGCGGACATGGACTACCTCAATGCGCGCCTACAGCACCTGACGCAATCCCCGTCCAGCGCGTGGGTGGACCCGATGCTGTTGCGTATGCAGGCCAGCGAGTCGATGCAACGCCTTCGTCACGCCTGCCATGCCGTCATGACCCGCTGGCTGGATGAGATGGAGGGCAACGAGGCCGAGCCCCAGGCCAGCGCAAGCACATCCTGGTACTGAGCGCCTGCCACCCCGAGCGGGATGGCAGGCGTCGTCTTTACTCGACCGCGTACACGAGATTCAACATCGTGACGGTGTCGGTCTTCTTGAAACCCGGGTCCACCTTGCTGTTGTAGCGCACCTGGTAGCCAAGCTTCAGCGCCAGGCGCTGACTCATGGCCACCTGCACGCCCAGATCGTTTTGCACGAAGGTGCCCAGTCGACCGGATTCAACCAGGACGCTATCCAGCAACTTGGTGTTGTCGGTGAGCCGATAGCTGAAATCGGCGAATCCACGACCGATGGCCTCATTCTCGACCTTGCCGGTCTTCTTGTCGTGGCTGCGGCGGAAGCCCGGCCCAATCTCGGTCAGCAGGCGCATCCGTGCATCGTCGAACCAGCGATAGCCGTAACCGACCGAGGCCACACCGCGCCAAAGATAAGTAGCGAAGTTGTCGTGGTCGTAGCGTACGCCGCCGACGAGGTAGCTGCGCGCGCTCAGGTCGTAGGCCGACGACAGGCCGAGGCCGTAGCGGTTTGCGGTGTCGCGCATTTCCTGGTTGCCCGGCGTAACGCCATTGCCCGGCTTGGTCTCGCCCCGGTTGCGCAGCCAGAACACGGTCGCGTTGTGATGCCAGTTGCCGTCATTCAAGCCAGCCTTGAGCTGCGCATTGAGGTTCTGCGAGCGCGTGTTGCCGCTGGCGCTGGTCAGTCCGAACTCGCCGCTGCCGGTCCATTCCGGCGTAGGGGCAGGCGCTGTTTGGGCCAGCGTCGGGAAAGCCAGGGCCAGGCCCAGGGCGGCCCCTAATACGGTGCCAGCAGGTTTGCGATGCATCAGATTACCCGTATGAAAATGAGGAACGGGCAATCTAGTGAGGGCCAGGACCCCGCGATATGCGATTCATCGCATGCTACCGATGGCGACTCAGCGCGTGGCTGACTCGCAATGCTCGACGATCAACTGGATCGCGTCACCGCCGCGGTAGTCATCGCAGACAAGGCGATACGCCAGGCGCACGCGGTTTGCCGGCGGCTCGCCGCGCCAGCCATCGAAATGGATCGCATTGAGCGCCACCGGCAGGCCGGGCGCACGCAGGCTGTAGCGCAGGTGGCGCTCTTTCAGCGGACGCCATTGCAGGACTTCGAACTCGCCATCGAACAAGGGTTCGGGGAAACCCTGCCCCCACGGGCCGGCCATCCTCAGGGCCTGGGCATGGCGAAAGTCGAATTCATGCGGCGCCAGCTCGCCATCGCTCAGAAGTTCGGCCTGCAAAAGCGTCGGATCGACTTGGCGCGCAACCTCCTCCAGCAACGCCTGCTCGAACGCGGGCAGCGCGGCGCGTTCGAGGGTCAGCCCCGCCGCCATGGCATGGCCGCCGAAGCGCTCGATCAATTCCGGATGGCGCGCATCGACCGCAGCCAGCACGTCGCGAATATGCAGCCCGGCGATCGAGCGGGCCGAGCCGCGCAGCACCGTCGCGTCCGGCTCGGCCGGTGCGAATGCGACTACTGGCCGATGCAGGCGATCCTTCATCCGCGAAGCCACCAGGCCGATGACGCCCGGATGCCATTGCGGGTCGAACAGGCAGCGCGCCAGCGGTGCCTGACTGTCAGCAAGCAGCAATGCACGCGCCACGGCGGCCTCCGCCTCCTCGGTCATGACTTGCTGCACGGCGCGCCGCTCGGCATTGATCGACTCGAGCGATTGCGCAATCTCGCCGGCGCGCTGCGGCTGTTCGCACAACAGCAACTCGATTCCCAGTGCCATGTCCTCCAGCCGGCCGGCGGCGTTCAGCCGCGGCGCCAGCGCGTAGCCGATATCGCTGGCGGTCAGGCTCGCGGCATCGCGGCCGCTGACCTCGATCAACGCCTGCAAGCCAATGCAGCCGCGGCCCTGGCGCAAACGGCGCAAACCGGCAGAGACCAACGCGCGATTGTTGACGTCCAACGGCACCAGGTCGGCCACGGTGCCCACCGCGACCAGGTCGAGCAAGACAGATAGATCCGGTCCGCCTTCGGCGAGCATCCCGCGGGCGCGCAATTCGGCGCGCACCGCCAGCAGCACGTAGAAAATCACGCCGACGCCGGCCAGGGTCTTGCTGGCAAATCCATCGCCCGGCAGGTTCGGATTGACGATGGCATCGGCCGGCGGCAAGCGCTCGCCGGGCAGATGATGATCGGTGACCAGCACTGTCCAACCCTGCGCCCGCGCCGCTGCCACGCCGGCGTGGCAAGCGATGCCATGGTCGACGGTGACCAGGATGTCCGGACGCAGCGGCACCAGCTCGGCGACCAGCGCCGGCGATAGCCCATAGCCGTGGACCATGCGATTGGGCACCGCATGCAGCACATCGCGGGCGCCGAGCATGCGCAGGCCGCGCACGCCCACCGCGCAGGCGGTGGCGCCATCGCAGTCGAAATCGCCGACGACCAGGATGCGTTGCCGCGCGGCGATCGCGTCGGCCAGCATCCGCGCCGCCGTGTCGATATTGGACAGTTCAGACGGCGGCAGCAGACCCGCCAGCCGGGGCTGGGCCGCGGCACTATCGCGGGCGCCGCGGGCGGCATATAGCCGCTGCAATAGCGGCAGAACATCTGCCGGCCATTCACCACCGGCCCCTGGCTCGCGGCGCACGATTCGCGCGGCGGACTTCATCCTTCCAAAGTCGCCGCGGGACGCCGCCAGAAGCGCCAGCGCTGCGCGTGCGCCAGCGTCAGGATCTCGCCGTCCTGGAAGTCGAGAATCAATCGGTCGAGCTCCCCGCGCGCCATCGCCAGCAGCAGCGGCTGCACCGCATCCTCGCCGAATTGCTGCAACGAGCGCAGGTGGCGCAGGTCGACCAGCGCGTCTACCTTGGCGCCCACGTCGGCCGATACGCCGGCGGCCTTGGCCAGGGCCCGCAACAACGCATCGCGGCTGCGCACCTGGGCGTGTGGCGAAACCACCGTGCTATCCAGGCGGCCACCGCCCCAGAACCACAACGAGTTGACCGGCGCCTTGCCGCGCGCGGCACGCTGGCGGTTCCACGGATGCTGGTGCAACAGCACCTGCGATTCGGTCAACAAGGCGCGCCAGCGGCGGCCGGCCTCGCCGGGCGGCAGGTGCGCGAACAAGTCATCGCCGAGCGCGGACTCCGGCTCGGCGAATTCAGGCAGCTGTGCCTCTGGCGAAAGCCGCACATACCAACGCGACGGATCCGGTGCATCGAGCACGAAGCCGGCATCGGCAAACAACGGGCGCAGGTCGGGCAGCAGCGCGGCCAGGTCGTCGGCCTCCAGCGCAAGCGCTTCGCCGTAGGCCATCATCCGCGCGCCATGCATGTCCGGCACCACGAAGGCCGGATCGGCGCGCACCCAGCTGGCACCGGCGGCGTCGCCGGCATCGAGTTGGCGGGTGAGCGCGGCGACCGGCCAGGGCTCGGCGTCCAGGGTGAAATGGCGTTGCAACTGGGCCCGCTCTCCGGCGGCGCCTTGGGCGCGGTCGGCACGGGTCAGGGCATGGGCGACCGCATCGGCCGGCAACGCGCCCGGCAGGCGCGCGCGCGCCGGCAACAACAAAGTCGCCGTGGCCACTGGCTCAGCCGACGTAGGCGACGCTGACCACTTCGTACTCGCGCTGGCCGGCGGGTGCATCGATGGTGACGCTGTCGCCTTCCAGCTTGCCGATCAACGCTCGCGCCAGTGGCGAGGAAATCGCGATCAGGCCTTGCTTGATGTCCGCCTCGAGGTCGCCGACGATCTGGTAGCGCTTCTCCTCGTCGGTCTCGACATCGGCCAGCGTCACCGTGGCACCGAAGACGATCTTGTTGCCGGCGGCGAGCTTGGTGATGTCGATGACTTCGGCATGCGACAGCTCGCTCTCCAGCTGCTTGATGCGGCCTTCGATGAAGCCCTGCTCCTCGCGCGCGGCGTGGTACTCGGCGTTCTCCTTGAGATCGCCGTGTTCGCGGGCTTCGGCGATGGCGGTGATCACCTTCGGCCGCTTCACGCTCTTCAGGTGGTCCAGCTCTTCACGCAGGCGCTGCGCGCCCTTGGCGGTGATGGGGGCCCTCATGCTTCCAGCTCCTTGTGCAGTTCCTGCAGCGACCACACCGGGCCGGTTCCGCGGAACTCGAGAGAATTCACCAGCGCACGGGCGCCGGCAATGGTGGTCGAATAGGTCACGCGCTGCTGCAAAGCTTCGCGCCGGATCGAGAACGAGTCGGCAATCGCCGCCCTGCCCTCGGTGGTGTTGACGATATACACGATCTCGCCGTTCTTGATCGCATCAACGATGTGCGGGCGCCCTTCGGCGACTTTGTTGACGATCTCGCAGGCCAACCCGTGCTGCTGCAGCCAGGCACCGGTGCCACGGGTGGCGACCAGGCTGAAACCGCGCTCGATCAGCGCCTGCGCCACGTTGAGCACGCGCTTCTTGTCCGGGTCGCGCACCGAGACGAACGCCTTGCCCGGCTGCGGCGCCTTGATGCCGCCAGCTTCCTGCGCACGCGCCAGGGCGGCGCCGAAGCTGCGGCCAACGCCCATCACTTCGCCGGTCGAACGCATCTCCGGCCCGAGGATCGGATCGACGCCCTGGAACTTGGCGAACGGGAAGATCGCTTCCTTCACCGAGTAGTAGTTCGGTACCACCTCGCGGGTAACGCCCTGCTCGGCCAGGGTCATGCCGGCCATGCAGCGCGCGGCGATCTTGGCCAGCGGCACACCGATCGCCTTGGACACGAACGGCACCGTGCGCGAGGCGCGCGGGTTCACTTCCAGCAGGAAGATGATGTCGTCGCCGTCATCGTTGGACTGGATGGCGAACTGGGTGTTCATCAGGCCGACCACATTCAACGCCTTGGCCAGCTCGATCACCTGCTGGCGCAGGCGATCCTGGGTGGCGGCCGAGAGCGAGTAAGGCGGCAGCGAGCACGAGGAATCGCCCGAATGCACGCCGGCTTCCTCGATGTGCTCCATCACCCCGCCGATCAGCACGTGGCCATCCTTGTCGGCGATGATGTCCACGTCGACTTCGACCGCGTTGTCGAGGAAGCGATCCAGCAGCACCGGCGAATCGTTGGACACCTTGACCGCGTCGCGCACGTAGCGCGCCAGGTCGGACTCGCCGTACACAATTTCCATCGCGCGGCCGCCCAGCACGTAGCTCGGGCGCACCACCAGCGGATAGCCGATTTCGCGCGCCAGCAGCAGCGCTTCCTCCGGATTGCGGGCAATGCGGTTCGGCGGCTGCTTCAGGCCGAGCTTGTCGACCAGTTGCTGGAAGCGCTCGCGGTCCTCGGCCAGGTCGATCGAGTCCGGCGAAGTGCCGATCACCGGCACGCCGTTGGCTTCCAGCGCGCGCGCCAGCTTCAGCGGGGTCTGGCCGCCGTACTGCACGATCACGCCCTTGGGCTTCTCGAGCTCGACGATCTCCAGCACGTCTTCCAGCGTCAGCGGCTCGAAATACAGGCGGTCGGAGGTGTCGTAGTCGGTGGAGACGGTTTCCGGGTTGCAGTTGACCATGATGGTCTCGTACCCGTCTTCGCGCAGCGCCAAGGCCGCGTGCACGCAGCAGTAGTCGAACTCGATGCCCTGGCCGATGCGGTTGGGGCCACCGCCGAGGATCATGATCTTGTCGCGGTTGCTCGGCGCAGCTTCGCACTCGTCCTCGTAGGTCGAGTACAGATAGGCGGTGCTGGTGGCGAATTCGGCCGCGCACGAGTCCACGCGCTTGTACACCGGGCGCACCTTGTGGGCGCGGCGCAGGGCGCGCACGCCGGCCTCGTTGGTACCGGTCAGTTCGGCCAGGCGGGCGTCGGAGAAACCGGCACGCTTGAGATTGCGCAGGCGCGTGGCGTCCAGCGCGTCCAGCCCTTCGGCGGCCACCTGCTGTTCGGCGGCGACGATCTCCTCGATCTGGTCGAGGAACCACGGGTCGATATAGGACAGGTTGTAGACCTCGTCCACGCCCATGCCGGCACGGAAGGCGTCGGCCACGTAGAACAGGCGCTCCGGGCCCGGCGCCTTGAGCTCACGGCGCAGCGTGGTCAGGTCGTCGGCATCGCTGAGATTCAGGCCGGTCGGGTCCAGGCCAATCTTGCCGGTCTCCAGCCCGCGCAGCGCCTTCTGCAGCGACTCCTGGAAGGTGCGGCCCATCGCCATCACCTCGCCCACCGACTTCATCTGCGTGGTCAAACGGGCGTCGGCCTGCGGGAACTTCTCGAAGGCGAAGCGCGGAATCTTGGTGACGACGTAGTCGATCGACGGCTCGAACGAAGCCGGGGTCAGGCCGCCGGTGATCTCGTTCTTCAGTTCGTCCAGGGTGTAGCCCACCGCCAGCTTGGCCGCGACCTTGGCGATCGGGAAGCCGGTGGCCTTGGAGGCCAGCGCCGAGGAGCGCGACACGCGCGGATTCATCTCGATCACGACCACGCGGCCGGTGTTCGGGTTGATGCCGAACTGCACGTTGGAGCCACCGGTATCGACGCCGATCTTGCGCAGCACCGCGATAGAGGCATCGCGCAGGCGCTGGTATTCCTTGTCGGTGAGGGTCTGCGCCGGGGCTACCGTGATGGAGTCGCCGGTGTGCACACCCATGGGATCGAGGTTCTCGATCGAGCAGACGATGATGCAGTTGTCCGCGGTGTCGCGGACCACTTCCATCTCGAATTCCTTCCAGCCCAGCACCGATTCTTCGACCAGCACTTCGGTGGTCGGCGACAGTTCCAGGCCGCGGTTGACGATCTCGATCAGCTCTTCGCGGTTGTAGGCGATGCCGCCGCCGCTGCCGCCCAGGGTGAAGCTGGGGCGGATGATGGTCGGGTAGCCGACGCGGGTCTGGATGTCGAGCGCTTCCTCAAGGGTGTGCGCGACTTCGGCCTTCGGGCATTCCAGGCCGATCTCGCCCATCGCCACGCGGAACAGCTCGCGGTCCTCGGCCATGCGGATGGCCTCGCGCTTGGCGCCGATCAGCTCGACGTTGTACTTCTCCAGCACGCCGTGCTCGGCCAGGTCGAGCGCGCAGTTCAGCGCGGTCTGGCCGCCCATGGTCGGCAGCAGCGCGTGCGGCTTTTCCTTGGCGATGATCTTCTCGACCGTCTGCCAGTTGATCGGCTCGATGTACACGGCATCGGCCATGTTCGGGTCGGTCATGATCGTGGCCGGGTTGCTGTTGACCAGCACCACGCGGTAACCCTCGTCGCGCAGCGCCTTGCACGCCTGCGCGCCGGAGTAGTCGAACTCGCAAGCCTGGCCGATGACGATCGGGCCGGCACCGATGATGAGGATGGTCTGGATGTCTGAGCGCTTGGGCATTTTCTTCTCGAGATCTGGGCGGTCGCGGGGCGGCGGCCGCCTGTCAGGATGGATCGGTGGGGAGCAGCGGACAGTGCTGGGCGGATCGCGGGCGGCAGGCGCGGTGCGCGTGCCGGCCCGGGATCACGCCTTCTGCCCCGCCATCAGCGCGGTGAAGCGATCAAACAGCGGCGCCACGTCGCGCGGTCCCGGCGAGGCTTCCGGATGTCCCTGGAAGCTGAAGGCCGGCGCGTCGGTCAGGGCAATGCCCTGGTTGGTGCCGTCGAACAGCGAGCGGTGGGTCACGCGCACGTTGGACGGCAGCGTGGTCTCATCGACCGCGAAGCCGTGGTTTTGCGAGGTGATCATCACCCGGCCATCGTCCAGGTCCTGCACCGGATGGTTCGCGCCATGGTGGCCGAGCGCCATCTTCACGGTCCTCGCGCCGGCGGCCAGCGCCAGCAGCTGGTGGCCGAGGCAGATGCCGAAGGTGGGGATCTTGCGGGCGACGAATTCCTGGATCGCGGCGATGGCGTAGTCGCACGGTTCCGGATCGCCCGGGCCGTTGCTCAGGAACACGCCATCGGGCCTCATTGCGAGCACTTCGGCGGCCGGCGTCTGTGCCGGCACCACCGTCACCTCGCAGCCGCGCTCGGCGAGCATGCGCAGGATGTTGAGCTTCACGCCGTAGTCGTAGGCGACGACCTTGTACTTGGGCGCGGCGCTGACGAACTGGTTGCTGTCCAGGTCGAGCTGGCCTTCGCGCCAGGCGTAGGACTTGTCGGTGCTGACGACCTTGGCCAGGTCCATGCCCTTCAGGCCGGGGAACTTGCGCGCCGCTTCCAGCGCCTGCTCGACGTTGACTTCACCGGCCATCAGCGCACCGTTCTGGGCGCCCTTCTCACGCAGGATGCGGGTCAGCTTGCGGGTGTCGATCCCGGCGATGGCGACCACGCTGCGCGCCTGCAGCCATTCCGGCAACGACACCTGGCTGCGCCAGCTGCTGGGGCGGCGCGGCACATCGCGCACGATCAAGCCGGCCGACCAGACCTTCTTGGCCTCGTCGTCCTGGTCGGTGCAACCGGTGTTGCCGATATGCGGGTAGGTCAGCGTGACCAGCTGGCGGGCGTAGGAAGGATCGGTCACCACTTCCTGGTAGCCGGTCATGGCGGTGTTGAACACCACCTCGCCGACCGATAGCCCGGGGGCGCCTACGGATTGCCCCTCGAACACGGTGCCGTCTTCGAGGACAAGGATTGCGGGTTGGGTCACGGGAATCTCGCTATGGCTGCGGGGGACTCCGACATGCACCGGCCAAAATCCGGTTGCAGCAAAGCGCGGACGCGGTGCTGGGGACCGGTCCGACGCTAGGTTCGGGCAAGCGGGAATTGTAGCGACATGCGCCCCGCCCTGCCAGTGTGAATACGGAATGCCGCTATGCCATTACTACTGCGCATGCGCGCTGGCTGAACACGGACGCGGCCTTTGTTCAGCCCAGCAGGTCGCGCACGCGATACAGGCCAGGCGTGCGCCCGAGCATGCGCTTGGCGGCGTGCAGGGCGCCGCGAGCAAAGATGTCGCGGTTGGTGGCGCGATGCACCAGCTCGATGCGCTCGCCCAGCCCGGTGAACTGCACCAGGTGCTCGCCGACGATGTCGCCGGCGCGCAGGCTGGCAAAGCGCGGCTGCGCGCCACTGCCGGTGGCCGCCTCGCCCAGCGTCAATGCCGTCCCCGAGGGTGCGTCCTGCTTGTGGATGTGGTGCGACTCGACGATGTCGCAATCCCAACCCGGCAAGGTGCCGGCGGCGCGCTCGACCAGGTCGGCCAACACCGCGACGCCGAGACTGAAATTGGACGCCCACACCAGGGCAATGCGGGTCGCCGCCTGCGCCAGCGCCGCCTTCTGTTCGGGCGCCAGGCCGGTGGTGCCCGAGACCAGCGCCGCGCCGCGCTGCTCGCACAATGCCAGCAACGGCGAGAAGCCCTGCGGCAGGCTGAAGTCGATCGCCACATCGAAGACCGGCACGCCGGCCAATTCGCTGGCGGCAAAGTGCGGCACGCCCTCCACCACTCGCTGCGAAGGCGAGCGGCCGACCACGGCGGCGACCACCTGCAGCGCCGGGTCTTCGCCGGCCAGGCGCAGCAAGGCCTGGCCCATCCTTCCAGAGGCGCCATGGATCAACAGTTTCAACGGAGCGGTCGGCGTATTCATGGGCGCAGGCTAGCGGCTGCGGCAGACGCTGAAAAGGACTTTGTGCCGGCGATCAACTCGCGCCGTGCAGCCGCTTGTCCCAGTTCTCGACCTGGCCATGCGCCAGGCGCCGTTCGAACAGCGTGCGCCACGACGGCACCAGCGGCAGCCGCAGCACTTCCGCCAGCAGCGCCGGTTCGACCCCGCGCCGGTACAGCAGCTCTGCCAGCCGCGACAACGGCCATTGCGGGTGCGGTCGCTCCTGCAGGGTGAGCAGATCGCCGGCGGTCAGCCGCCCCGGCACCAGCACGCGGTAGTACCAACCGGTACGGCCGCTTTCCTGCACGCGCCGGGCCATGTCGGCCACGCCGAAGCGATCGGAGAGCTTCCAGCACGGTTGCCGCAGCTGCGAGACCTCGACAACCGCCGTGCCCAGGCTGAAACGGTCGCCCAGGCAGACATCGGCTTCGGTCATGCCGGTACTGGACAGGTTCTCGCCGAACGCGCCGCCGGCTTCCAGCAACGGATGCGCACCCAGATCCTGCGCCCAGGCGGGGTAATGGTCGTGCGGATAGTGGTGCACCGCCTTGTCCGGCCCGCCGTGCACGCGGTGGTCGCCCTGCTCGTCTCCGACCAACCCTAGTTCGCCGACTTCCACCGGGCCGTAATGCAGGCGCTTGTCGATGGCGCTGCGGCTGCCCAGCCGGGTGTAGTCCACCGCCTTGCCCATCCGCACCTGTTCGATCCGTACCTGCATGCGCTACCCCGCCACGACGTCCTGGCGCCGATTATGCGGCCTGCCCGGCGAGGGATCGCACCGATTCGTGCAGCAATTGCCCGAGCACGCCGATGCCGCGTTCGATCTGCTCGGGCGAGACTGTCACGAAAGAAAGCCGCAGCGTGTTGTGCTGTGGTTCGGCGGCGAAGAACGGGGCCCCGGGCACGAACGCCACGTTGCGGGCGATGGCCGCCTGCAGCAGGGCCTGGCTATCGATACCCGTGGGCAGGGTCACCCACAGGAACATCCCGCCTTCGGGCTGGTTCCAGCGCACCTGGCTCGGGAAGTGACGCGCCATGGCGTCAAGCATGAGCGCGCACTGCCTGGCATAGCGTTCGCGAATCAGCGGTACGTGCTCGGCGAGGAAACCATCGCGCAGCACTTCGTGGACGATGCGCTGGTTGAACGAAGGCGTGTGCAGGTCCGCGGCCTGCTTGGCCTGCACCAGCTTGGCGTGCAGCGCCACCGGTGCGACCACGTAACCGAGCCGCAACCCGGGCGAGAGCACCTTGGAAAACGAGCCCAGGTACACCACACCTGCCGGATTCATCGACAGCAGGCTCGGCAACGGCTCACCGGCATAGCCGAGCTCGCCGTAGGGATCGTCCTCGACGATCGGCACCCCGGCGGCCGCTGCCATCGCCACCAGCGCCTGCCGGCGCGCCAGCGGCAGCCGCCGCCCGGTCGGGTTCTGGAAGTTCGGCAGGCAATAGAGGAAGCGCGCGCCGTGCAGCTGCGCCGGGTCCAGCATCTCGACCGCAATCCCGGCCTCGTCAGAAGGCAGCGGCGAGAACGCCGGCGCGAACAACGAGAAGGCCTGCAAGGCGCCAAGGTAGCTCGGCGTCTCCACCAGCACCTTGCTGCCCTCGTCGATGAACACCTTGGCCACCAGGTCCAGTGCCTGCTGCGAGCCGGTGGTGATCAGTACTTGCGCCGGATCGATGCGTGCGCCCGGGCGGCTCACGTGCGCCGCCACCCACTCGCGCAACGGCAGGTAGCCCTCGGTTGGCCCGTATTGCAGCGCCGCCTGCGGTGACTCCTGCAACACGCGCTCGCTGGCCTGGCGTATGCGTTCGACCGGAAAGGTGGCCGGCGACGGGAGCCCGCCTGCAAAAGAAATGACCTCCGGTCGTTCGGTGACCTTGAGGATCTCGCGGATGGCCGAGCTGGTCAGCGCCTGGGCGCGGCGGGAAATGGCGAAGGGTTTGTCCATCAAACCAGCATAGCCGCTCCCGGCGCGCACGCCACTGTGCGCTGCAGCGCGGCTAGCGTGGCGCCGGCCCGATGAAGGTGGTGCCTTCGCTGCGCCGGACCGACATGCGCCAGCGTTCGCGCACCACCGTGTCGCGCGTGCGCGCGGTCATGCGCATGCCGGGGGCGGCGACGGTCGAGCGCGTTTCCACCTCGGCCGAGTGCTTGTCGTCGGCGATCGTGATCCGGGTAATGGTCTGCTCGTGCTCGATCGGCACCTCGCCACCGGTCATTTCGCGGATGCGCCGCATCTGCGCCATCGTCTGCTGCAAGTCATGGCAGTACTTCTCGCGATCGATCACCTTGCGCGCCTGGTCGTTGTCGGCGCGATACAGGGTGACCTGCTCGAACTCCGGCGCCAGCATCGCGCACAGCGTCTTGTCGTCCTGTTCGGCCAGGGCTTGTTCGGCCTGTTCGTAGAACGCCCGGACCTGGTCCTCGTCGAGCGTGTTGCCGCCCCACTGGTAGACGCCGGCGATAACGCCGAAGAACGCCACTATCCACAGCAATCGCATGCTTCCGCCCCTGTCATGCCGCCTCCTGCGGCCTGCCGCCATCTTAGGCGGGGCGGACTGGCCTTTGCCACGACCGCGATCGAAGCTTCTATGCTATGGCCACTCCTGGAGGCTCCATGCAGATTTCCGAACAACTCGTGCTCGTCAGCGGCGGCGGCCGCGGCCTGGGCCAGTCGCTGGTGCGTGCTTTCGCGCGCGAGGGCGCGCAGGTCGTGATCAATTACCGCCGCAGCCGTGAGGCCGCCGAAGCGCTGGCCGCCGAACTCGGCCCGCGCGTCCTTGCCGTGCAGGCCGACGTGACCGACCCGACCGCCACCGCTTCTCTGCTCGCCCAGGCCCAGGCGCATTTCGGCCGCACCGTAACCACCGTGATCAACAACGCGCTGGCCGATTTCTCCTTCAACGGCGATGCCCGCGCGCGTCCGGACACCATCGGCTGGGCCGATTTCGCCGCGCAGTTCGAAGGCAGCGTGCGTGGCGCGCTCAATACCGTGCAAGCAGCATTGCCAGGGATGCGCGCGCAGCGCTTCGGCCGCGTGGTCAACATCGGCACCAACCTGTTCCAGAACCCGGTGGTGCCCTACCACGACTACACCGCCGCCAAAGCCGCGCTGCTGTCGCTGACGCGCACGCTGGCGGGCGACCTGGGGCCGGACGGCATTACCGTGAACATGGTCTCCGGCGGACTGCTGCGAACCACCGATGCCAGCGCCGCCACGCCCGAAGCGGTGTTCGACTACATCGCCGCCGCCACGCCGCTGCGCAGCGTGACCACGCCGGCGGAGTTCGCCGATGCGGTGCTGTTCTTCGCCTCGCCGTGGTCGCGCGCGGTCACCGGGCAGAACCTGGTGGTGGATGGGGGGCTGGTGCGGGATTGAACGCGGTTGCTAAAGCTCGGGGCTGAAGCCCCTCCTACAGGGAGCGCTGGTCAACGCCGCTTGGTGGGCGTCGGACCGCAGTTGTCGCAGCCGCCACAGGCGGCGCTGGCGGCGCTGCCGCTCGGCGCCAGCCGGCGCCCCAGGCGCTGCGCGGTCAGCGAACGCCGCCGCAGCAACGCCAGCGCCAAGGCGCTCAAGCTGCGCCGCCAACTGGTCGGGAATTGTTTCTTCCACACCACCCCGGCGCTCACCAGCACCGCCAGCGCGACGATGAAATATTGCAACCAAAGCGCCATGGCTCAGCCCGCCCCCATCGCCTTGGCCAGCTGATAGGTAATCAGCGAGGCAACGTAGGCCAGCGCGAACAGATAGATGGCGGTGTAGCTCATCTGTTTCCAGGAATTGGTCTCGCGCTTGATCGTGGCCAGCGTGGAAATGCACATCGGCGCGTAGATGTACCAGACCAGCAACGACAACGCGGTCGCCAGCGACCAGCCATCGTGGATCAACGGCGAGAGCGCTTGCGCCGCGGCATCGTCGTCGGCGGCCGAGAGGGCGTACACCGTCGCCAGCGAGGCGACGGCGACCTCGCGCGCGGCCAGGCCCGGGATCAGCGCGATGCAGATCTGCCAGTTGAAGCCCAGCGGCGCGAATACCGTGGTCATGGCATGTCCGATACGGCCGGCGAAGCTGTAGTCGATCGCCGGCAACGTAGCATCGGCCGGCGCACCGGGGAACGACAGCAGGAACCACAGCAACACGGTCAGCGCCAGGATGATGCCGCCGACGCGCTTGAGGAAGATCATCCCGCGCTCCCACAGCCCCAGTGCGAGGTCGCGCGGATGCGGCAGGCGGTAGGAAGGCAGCTCAAGCAACAACGGGTGTTCGCCCTTGTCGCGGCGCCACTTCTTCATCACCCACGACACCACCAGCGCACTGGCAATGGCGGCCGCGTACAAACCGAACAACACTAGCCCCTGCTGGTTGAAGATGCCCCACACCGTCTTCTGTGGAATGAAGGCGCCGATCAGCAACGCGTACACCGGCAGGCGCGCCGAGCAGGTCATCAACGGCGCCACCACGATCGTGGCCAGGCGGTCGCGTGGGTCCTGGATGCTGCGCGTGGACATGATCCCGGGCACCGCGCAGGCAAAGCTGGACAGCAGAGGAATGAAGGAGCGACCAGACAAACCGGCCGAGGCCATCATGCGGTCGAGCAGGAACGCCGCGCGCGGCAGGTAACCGGATTCCTCCAGCGCCAGGATGAAGGCGAACAGGATCAGGATCTGCGGCAGGAAGATGATCACCCCGCCAATGCCGGCGATGATGCCGTCGGTCAGCAGGCTGTTGAGCGGGCCTTCGGGCAGCGTCGAACCCACCCAGGCGCCGAGCGCACCGGTGCCGGCATCGATCAGGTCCATCACTGGCGTGGCCCAGGCGTACACCGCCTGGAAGATGAGGAACATCACCACCGCCAGGCTCAGCAAGCCGAATACCGGGTGCAGCAGCCAACGGTCCAGGGCATCGTCGATGCGGCTGGTGCGCTCTGGCATCTGCACCGCCACCGACAGGATCTGCCGCACCAGCGCGTGGTAGTTGCCATCCTGTGGCGGCGTGGCGGTGGGCGCGGCCAGGTGCGGCGCCAGCGCGTCGATCTTCTCCACCAGCGCCTGCGCGCCGTGACGGCGCACCGCCACCGTCTCCACCACCGGCACACCGAGAGCGTGCTCCAGCGCCTGGCGATCGATCACGATGCCACGGCGCTGCGCCGCGTCCACCATGTTCAAGGCCACGATCATCGGCCGGCCCAGCTCGCGCAGCTCCAGCGCAAAGCGCAGGTGCAGGCGCAGGTTGGTGGCGTCGATCACGCACACCAGCACATCCGGTGCCGGTTCGCCGGGATAGAAGCCGCGGCACAGGTCGCGGGTGATCGCCTCGTCCAGGCTGGCCGGGTGCAGGCTGTAGGCGCCGGGCAGGTCGAGCACCGCGAACTCGCGACCGGACGGTGCGCGCAGCTGTCCTTCCTTGCGCTCCACGGTCACGCCGGTGTAGTTGGCGACCTTCTGCCGGCTGCCGGTGAGCTGGTTGAACAAGGCGGTCTTGCCGCAGTTCGGGTTGCCGACCAGGGCCAGGCGCAAGGGGACCGCGGCGGCGTTCATGCGGCCTGCTCCAGCGCCCGCACCTGCACCCGTGCCGCTTCGGTGCGGCGCAGCGCAAAGCGGGTGTAGCCGACCTGCACCAGCAGCGGTTCGCGCCCGAACGGCCCGGTCGCCACCACCGTCACTTCCTCGCCGGCGACAAAGCCGAGCTCGCGCAGGCGCCGCGAGATGGTGTCGTTGTCATGGCGATCTTGCACGGACTCGACGATGGCGGGCTGATGCAGCGGCATATCGGACAGCGTCACAGAACGCCCTGGCAGGATAGGAATGGTTCTCAATTGTAACACGCGCCGCGCTGCGTCAAGGCCTGGCGCGCTCGGCTAGTTATGATGCCGACAACGATTTGCGGGTGCGCGGGTTTATGGACATGGCGGTACTGTCGATCGAGGACCGCGCCGGCGTGCGCACGCTGCAGCTGCAGCGCCCGGCCTTGCACAATGCTTTCGATGCGCACCTGATCGCCGAGCTGACCGAGGCGCTCGAACAGGCCGGGCGCGATCCGGCGGTGCGCGTAGTGGTCCTGGCCGGCGCCGGCGCTTCCTTTTCCGCTGGCGCCGACCTGCACTGGATGCGCGGCATGGCCGCGGCCAGCGAGGCCGACAACCGCCGCGATGCCGAAGCCCTCGCCCGCCTGATGCGCACGCTGGACGAATTACCGCGCCCCACCCTGGCCCGCGTCCACGGCGCGGCCTACGGCGGCGGCGTCGGCCTGGTCGCCTGCTGCGATATCGCCATCGGCAGCGAGCAGGCGCGCTTCGGCCTGACCGAAAGCCGCCTCGGGCTTTTGCCGGCAGTGATCTCGCCGTATGTCATCGCAGCCATCGGCGCGCGCCAGGCGCGGCGCTGGTTCGCCAGCGCCGAAACCTTCGACGCGGCCACCGCCCACGCCATCGGCCTGCTGCACGAAGTAGTGGCGGCCGACGCGCTGGACGCGGCGGTCGAGCGCCAGGTCGGCCTGCTGCTCGCCGCCGGCCCGCGGGCGGCCGCCGCCGCCAAGATACTGGTACGCGATGTCGCCGCCATCCACGACCGCGACCGCCTGGACCGCGACAACGCCGCCTTGATCGCCCGCCTGCGAGTCTCGGCCGAGGGCCAGGAGGGCTTGTCGGCATTCCTGGAAAAACGCACTGCGTCCTGGGTGCCTGCCAAGGAGAATTGAATGCTCGACCATGTCGGTGTGCGCTGCGGCGATTTCGCCGCCAGCCTGGCCTTCTATCGCGCCGCCCTGGCGCCCCTGGGCCTGGACGTAGTGATGGAGGTCAGCCACGAACAGAGCGGCGCGGGCGATCACGCCGGCTTCGGCAAGGACCGCCCGTTCTTCTGGATCGGTTCGCAACCACAGGCCGGCGCCGCCTGCCACGTTGCTTTCGCCGCCAGTGACCGTGCCCAGGTGGACGCGTTCCACCGCGCCGCCCTGGCCGCCGGCGGGCGCGACAATGGCGCTCCCGGCCCGCGCCCGCATTACCACCCGCATTACTATGGGGCGTTCGTGCTCGACCCGGATGGCAACAACGTCGAAGCGGTCTGCCATCATCCCTAGCTGCAAGGCGCAGAACGGAACCGCGGCGCGGCCGCGCGAAAAGGACACAGGCAATGAGCGATTTCGTGCGCGTGGTCGAAGTCGGGCCGCGCGATGGCCTGCAGAACGAGAAGACCCAGGTCGCCACCGCCGACAAGATCGCGCTGGTCGACCGGCTGTCGGCGACCGGCCTGCGCACCATCGAGGCCACCAGTTTCGTCAGCCCGCGCTGGGTGCCGCAGCTGGCCGACGCGGCCGAGGTCTTTGCCGGCATCCAGCGCCGCCCCGGCGTCGCCTATCCGGTGCTGGTGCCCAACGAACAAGGCTACGAGCGCGCATTGGCCGCCGGGGTAAGCGAGGTGGCGGTGTTCACGGCCGCATCGGAAGCCTTCAACCGCGCCAATACCAATGCCGGCATCGATGAATCGATCGAGCGCTTCCGGCCGATTCTGGCGCGCGCCGCGCAGGAGGGCATCAAGGTGCGCGGCTACGTGTCCACCGTGCTCGGCTGTCCCTACCAGGGCCAGGTGCCGGTGGCGGCGGTGGTGGACGTGGCGCGCCGGCTGCACACGCTGGGCTGCTACGAAATCTCGCTCGGCGACACCATCGGCGTCGGCACCCCGAGCCAGGCGCGGCGGATGCTGGCCGCGGTTGCCGGCGAGGTACCGATGGCCGCGCTGGCCGTGCACTTCCACGACACCTACGGCCAGGCCCTGGCCAATATCGCCGCCTGCCTGGAGCAAGGCGTGCGGGTGGTCGACAGTGCCGTCTCCGGTGCCGGCGGCTGTCCCTATGCGCGCGGCGCCAGCGGCAATGTCGCCAGCGAGGATGTGGTGTATATGCTCCACGGCATGGGCATCGACACCGGCATCGACCTGCAGGCACTGGCGGCCACCGGCCGCTGGCTGGCCGGCCTGCTCGGCCGCGAGACCGGCAGCAAGGCCGGCCGCGCACTGGCGGCCTCATGACTGCCGGCGCCGATCCGGCCGCCAGCACGCCCGGCGCGGCCAGCACGCCGGAACACACGCTGGCGCAGATCGAGCGCTTCCTCGCCGCGCACCCGGACGATCCCGCCGCGCCACTACTAAACGAGTGCGCACAGGCGCTGCACTCCTCGCACATGCGCTACGTCGCCCTGTTCGACGCGGTCCCCGACCCGGTCAGCATCCTCAGCGAGAGCGGCATCGTGCTCGACCTCAACAAGGCCGGGGTCAGCGCCTACCAACGGCCGCGCGAAGCGATCGTCGGCCAGCCGATCGAGACCCTCAACCCGGACCTGCCGCGAGACCACCTCGACCCGGTGTGGGAAACCCTCAAGCGCGGCGAAACCTACGTCATCGAAGTCACCAACATGCGCGGCGATGGCAGCCGCTTCCCGGTGGAAGTGCATTCGGCCGGCTTCCAGTTCGACGGCAAGCCCTGCATCGTGGCGGTCGCGCGCGACCTCAGCGGTCGCTGGCAGGCCGAATCGCGCTACCGCCTGCTGATGGAATCCATCGACAAGGGCGTGGTGCTGTTCGACCACGACCGCCGCGTGGTCTCGGCCAACCCGGCCGCCCACCGGATCCTCGGCATCGCCGGCAACGAGGCGCTCGGAGACCTGCTGCAGCCTGACGACTGGGTCATCGTCGACCAGCACGGCCGCCACCTGCCGCGCGAGCAATGGCCGATGACCCGCGCCTTCGCCGAAGGCCAGATCATCGCCAGCACCACCATGGGCCTGTATCACCGCCCGCGCGGACGCATGATCTGGATCTCGGTGACCTCGGTGCCGGTGTTCTCCAGCGGCCGCGACCAGCCCGACCACGCCTTTGCGTTGTTCTCGGACATCACCGAGCTCAAGCGCGACAACGCCATCTTCGACCGCGCGCAATCGCTGGCGCACATTGGTGGCTGGGAATGGAACCGCAGCCAGCAGCGCCTGTATCTCACCGAAGAGTCGGTGCGCATTGTCGGCCAGGCCGAACCGCCGCAGACCATGACCCAGTTGCTGGCCTGCCTGCGCGGCGAAGACCAGGCACGGCTGGAGTCGGCGCTGATCGACGCGGTCGCGCGTCAGTCCGGCTTCGAGCTGGAACTGCAAGGCCAGCGCGGCGACGGCCATTCGTTCTGGATCCGCATGATCGGCGAGGTCGAAAGCGGCGACCTCGCCTCCACCCGCATCGCCGGCACCTTGCAGGACATCACCGAGCGCAAGCAGACCGAGGAGACGCTGCGGATCCAGGCGCGCACCGACCCCCTCACCGGCATCATGAACCGCGACGCCGCGCTCAGCGACCTCGGCGCGCGCCTGTCCAACCCCACCCACTCGAAGGTGGCGGTGCTGTACATCGACCTGGACCGCTTCAAGACCATCAACGACGTGCTCGGCCACAACGCCGGCGACGAGTTGTTGATCGAGGCCACCCAGCGGATTTCGCGCGCGGTCGGCACCGAGGGCCTGATCGCACGCTTCGGCGGCGACGAATTCCTGGTGGTCTGCGATACCCGCGACGTGCCCGACCAGCCCGAACGGCTGGCGCAGGCGATCACCCAGCAATTCGCCCCGGCCTTCCGCTTCGGCAAGGACGAATTCTCCGTCACCGCCAGCATCGGCATCGCGCGCGCGCCGCAGGACGGCACCCGTCCGCAGCAGCTGATCCAGAACGCGGACATGGCCATGTATGACTGCAAGCGCCGCACCCGCAACGGCTGGCAGGTGTTCAGCCCGGACCTGGCGCGCGCCCAGCAAGACCGCCTGCAGATCGAAACTCAACTGCGCAAGGCCGCCGACCAGGAGGAATTCCGCCTGGTCTACCAACCCCAGGTCGACCTGCGGCACGGCCGCGTGGTAGCCGCCGAAGCCCTGATCCGCTGGCAAAACCACCAACTCGGCGAACTGCGCCCGGACCTGTTCATCGGCCATGCCGAGAGCACCGGCGACATCGTGCGAATCGGCCGCTGGGTGATGCGCGAAGCCTGCCGCCAGGTGCGCGAGTGGCTGGACCAGGGCCTGGGCGTTGTGCGGGTCGCGATCAACGTCTCCTACCGCCAGTTCGTCGGCGAGGACCTGGCCGAACAGGTGCGCGAAGCCCTGGCCGAGTTCGAACTGCCCGGCTCGGCGCTGGAGTTGGAATTCACCGAGCGCGTGCTGATCGAAGACGCACCCTCGACCCTGCAGACCTTCGCCAACCTGCGCGACATGGGCGTGGTGCTGACCATCGACGATTTCGGCGAAGGCTACAGCGCCTTGAACTACCTGCGGCGGCTGCCGATCCATGGCCTCAAGTTGAGCCAGCTGTTCGTCGAAGGCGTGCCCGGCAACCGCTCGGACGTGGCCGTGTGCGAGGCGGTCTGCGGTATTGCCCGCAGCCTGGGCCTGGGCCTGGTGGCCGAAGGGGTGGAATCGGAGGCGCAGCGGCAGTTCCTGCTCAAGCTCGGCGTACCGGTGGGCCAGGGCTTCCTGTTCGCGCCGGGCCTGCCGCCGGACGAATTCGCCCGACGCCTGGAAGAGCTGCAGCTGCCACAGCTCACCTCCTGACGCTGCGCAACACGGCCGCGGCGGGCCTTTCGGCTAGAATTCCGCGTTCTTGCTTCCCGGAAAATCGTCCATGCACTCCGAATCCGTACGCGCCATCGTCACCGGCGGCGTCTCCGGCCTGGGCTTGTCGGTCGCCCAGCGCCTGGTCGCCGACGGCGGCCGCGTGGCCCTGTTCGACGTCAACGACGACAAGGCAGCCGCGGCGATCGAAGCGCTGGGTGCGCCCAATGCCCGCTACTTCCGCACCGATGTCACCGACGAAGCGCAGGTCGCGGCGAACGTCGCCGACGCCGCCAGCTTCCTCGGCGGCCTCAACGTACTGGTGAACTGCGCCGGCATCCTCGGCGCCGGGCGCGTGCTCGGCAAGGAAGCGGCGATGCCGCTGGCGACCTTCCGCGGCACGGTGATGGTCAACCTGGTGGGCAGCTTCAACGTCGCCAAGGCCGCCGCCGACCTGATGCAGCACAACCCGGCCGGCGACGACGGCGAGCGCGGCGTCATCGTCAACACCGCCTCCGTCGCCGCCTTCGAGGGCCAGATCGGCCAGGCCGCCTATTCCGCGTCCAAGGGCGGCGTAGTCGGCATGACCCTGCCGATGGCGCGCGAACTGTCGCGCTTTGGCATCCGCGTGATGACCATTGCGCCCGGCATCTTCTGGACGCCGATGGTCGATGGCATGAGCGAAGCGGTGCAGCAATCCTTGTCGGCCTCGATCCCCTTCCCATCGCGCCTGGGCCAGCCGGACGAATTCGCCGACACCGTGGCCTTCATCCTGCGCAACCGCTACCTCAACGGCGAGACCATCCGCCTGGATGGCGCAGTGCGCCTGGCGCCGAAATAAACCCTTCCCGATCCCCTCAATAACCAGCCTCCATGAAAGCCAACGACATCAAGAAGGGCAACGTCGTCGAATACAACAACGGCGTCTACCAGATCCGCGACATCGAACGCAGCTCGCCACAGGGCCGCGGCGGCAACGTGCGCTTCCGTTTCATCATGTACAGCGTCCCGGGCGGCGCCAAGCTCGACGCCAGCTTCGATGCCGACGACAACCTGCCCGAAGTCGAATTGCTGCGCCGCCTGTCGACCTTCTCCTACAAGGACGGCGACGCCTTCGTGTTCCTCGATGACGAGGACTACACGCCGTATACGCTGGATGCGGACGTGATTGGCGACGACGCCGGCTATATCACCGAAGGCCTGACCGGGCTCTACGTGCAGGTGATCGACGAGCAGCCGGTAGCGCTGCAATTGCCGCAGCATGTGACGCTGGAAGTGGTGGAGACGCCGCCGGAGTTGAAGGGCGGGACGGCGACCAAGCGGCCGAAACCGGCCAAGCTCAGCACCGGGATCGAGATCATGGTGCCGGAGTACATCACCAACGGAGAGCGGATTCTGGTGAATACCACTACGGGTGAGTTTGGTGGTCGCGCTGATTGATTGCTTTGTTTTTGCGTGCGGCGGTCGGGGGCAGTCCCGTTTCGGGACACGCCGTGAATACGTCCATGTAGGCTAATTGGCGACATCCATGTCGCCAATTGTCCCGAAACGGGACTACCCCCAACCGCCCGATAGATCATCGCGGTTTGGGAGGAAGAGAAAAACAGCACCCTCATCCGGCCCTGCTGTTGGCGATTGATTGCAGCCGCAGAAATGCATGCCGTCCTTCTCCCCCTGGGAGAAGGTCTCGCGACAGCGACGGATGAGGGCACTCCCCACACAAACGCGACCTCCTATCGGGCGTTCGGGGCCGGGCCCTTGTCCCGGGGGCGTTGGGCGACATGGACGTCGCCCAACGAGCCCCGCATGGATGCGGTACTTGGCGTCCCCCGGGGCAAGGGACCGGCTCCGAACGCCGCACGGAACAAGTAAGGGTCCGCCCTACGACCCAGCAGCCAACTCTCTCAACCGCCCCCGAATAACCACCAAATTCCGATCAACCTCCTCCCGCTCCAACCGCTGCCGCAAAGGCAAAGCCGACCGAGCAGCCAACCGCAACACCGGCCACCCCTCCGCCAACCGCCCATTGCGCGCAACCAACCGCCGCATCACCACCTCGCGCTCACCCGCCTGCGGCAACCCGTAACCCGGCACACCGTCCAGCAACGCCGCCGGCCGCGCCAACACCCCCGCATCGGCCAACAGCACGCGCACCTGTTCCCGCGCCTCCCCCGCCTGGCCATCACGCCGCGACAATCGCCGCTTGAGCCAATCGCGCGCCAGCATCTCCTGCCGTCGCTGCGCTGCCTGTTCCAGCAACAGCAGCGCGGCGGTGGCGCGCAGATCTCCGCGGTCGATCCAGGGCGCGCGCGCGGCCGCGGGCAGGTCGAGCCAGGCGTGCGCGCTGTCTGCCGGCAACGGCAAATGCTGGCGTGCGACCTTGAACATCTGCTCGTAGCGTGCCGCGGCCGAGGCGAAGTAGTAGCCCTGCGCCTGCGCGGCCGCCGAGTCTTGCAGGACGCTGGCATCGGCCATGCCGCTGCGTTCGAGCGCGGCCAGCAGGCGGTTGGGGGCGATCCCGCGCCAATGCGTGCGCGCTTCGATCCGCGGGTCGGCGTCGCGCAGCAGCTTCCAGGTCTCCACCGCGCAGTTGTTGCTGATGAAGGCGTAGCGGCCGTCGTAACTCCAGTGCAGGCGGGCGGCGCGTTCGAGGACTGCGTCAATCCCCTGCCGGTCGAGCGCGAGCGGCAGGGAGGACAACGCGCGCAATTGGACCTGGGTGTAGTCGTCGATCACCTGTTCCAGCGGCAATACGAATAGCCGCGACGGATAACCCCCGGTGAGGCCGCGCCACGTGGAAATCTGCACGTCGTCGACGAAGGCGCGGAAGGACAGCACGCGGTGGTAGGCCAGGTCGAGACGACAGTCCGGGCCGGGCGCACGGCCCGGAGCGCAGATGACCAGCCGCAACATGGCGTGGCCCCAACGGCTCATCGGCGCGTCGTTGCCTTCGGCGAACAGGTAGTCGATGGCGTAAACGCGCGACGGGTCGAGATCGAGCCAGCCGACCTGGCCGTCTGCACCTTCGCCTTGCAGAAGCGGCATGCTCGCGCTGCATTCGCCACGCGCTGCGGGCGCCGGGCCGAGCCGGGCCTGGAACCACGCCGCCAAGGCCGGGCGCCGGCAGGCATAGTCGGGGTCGAGGACGTAGTGTTCGAGGTTGACCGCGACGAATTCGCGCGGGTCCTGCAGTTCGTAGCGATCCGGACTGCGGTCGGTCAGGGCGTTGCCGCCGCGGCCCGGCCACAAGCGATGTCGTGGCCAACCAGCGAGGTCGCGCAGGCGCGCGTCGCGAGAGAGTCCGCCCTGGGGGCCGCGATCGAGCACATGTGCGAGCTCGTGCAGCAAGGTCGCCAACGCGAGCCGGGCGGCCGGGTCATGCTCGGGGTCGGCTTGCGGGTCTTTCCAGGCGGCCAGCAGGGTGCGGTCCATGCGCAGTTGCGCGCCGAACGCGCGGCCGGCCACGTGTGCCGGCAAGTCGTCGCGCCAGTCGATCGTCGGCATCGCCGGCAGAGCGGCACGCCAGCCGCTTGGCAAGCGCGCATAGGCGCTGTCCAGCAGGCGCTGTTCGGCAGCGGTTGCCGTCGGATCGAGGCCGGTGGGCGTCGCCGCCGTTGCTGGCCAGGGCAGACCCAGCGCCGCGGCGCAGATCCCCGCCAACCACAGGCAGGCACGGCCGCGCAGGCGCGGCGCGCTGCCCGAGCGGGTCACAGCGCGAGGATACGCCGCGCCAAGGCCAGGTCGTCGGCCTGCGCCAAGGCGCCATTGCTGGTGCGCAGCTGGCGCAATGCCGCCTGCAGGCGCGCACTGCGCAGTTGGCCATCGCTGGCGACGAAGGCGGCGGCATCGTCGCGCGCAGCCAGCAAGACCTTGTCGTCGCCCGAAGTGCTGCCGGACGAGGCCGATGAACCGGCCGACGAGGCCCCCGCCGAGGTACCGGCGAAGCTGCTGGCCAGCGCGGTGGCGGGCAGGAGGAACACGGCGCAAAGCAGGAGCGGTCGGATCATGGTGCGAGTAAACAACAGGCGGTTGCGGTGCAACGGGAAGCCAAGATTACCCGGGCCACGCTCAGGCGTCGAACAGCTTGCCGGGATTGAGCAATCCGTTGGGGTCGAACACGCGCTTGACGCCGCGCATCAGCGCGATCTCTTCGGCGCTGCGAGTTCCGTCCAGGTAAGGCTTCTTGACCAGGCCGATACCGTGTTCGGCGGAAATACTGCCGCCGAATTCCGCCAATACCTGCGCCAGCACCTGGGTGACCTGCTCGCAGGCGGCGATGAACTCGGCATCGCCGTAACCGTCGGGCTTGAGCACGTTGATATGCAGGTTGCCGTCGCCGATATGGCCGAACCACACCACCTCGAAATCCGGGTAGGCCTCGCCCAGCAGCGCCTGGGTCCGTGCCAGGAACGCCGGCATCGCCGAGATCCGCACCGAGACGTCGTTCTTGTACGGCTTGTAGCGCGCCACGGCCTCGGTGATGCCCTCGCGCAGGCGCCACAGCTGCTGGGCCTGGGCTTCGCTCTGGCTGATCACCCCGTCCAGCACCCAGCCCTGCGCCATGCAGTCTTCGAACGCGGCCAGCGCGGCGGCCTCCTGGGCCTCGTCGCCGGCGGCGTATTCGGTGACCACGTAGAACGGATGGACCTGCTCGAACGGGGCCTGCGCGCCATGTGCAAGCACATGGGCCAGCGCGCGGTCGGTGAAAAATTCAAAGGCTTCCAGGCGCAGGCGCTGCCGGAACGCGGCAAACACCTGCATCAGCACTTCGAACGAAGGCAACGCCAGCAACATCACGTTGGCTGGCGGCGGCGGGTCGGTCAGGCGCAGGGTCGCCTCGACTACGATGCCAAGCGTGCCTTCAGAGGCGATCAGCAGCTGGCGGAAGTCATAGCCGCTGGAATTCTTGATCAGCCCGCGGTTGAACTCGAGCAACTCGCCGCTACCGGTCACCACTTTGAGCCCGGCGATCCATTCGCGCGTGTTGCCATAGCGGATCACGCGGATGCCGCCGGCATTGGTGGCGATGTTGCCGCCGATGCTGCAGGAACCACGCGCGGCGAAGTCGACCGGATAGACCAACCCCTGCTCGCGCGCGGCGTTGTGCACGGCTTCCAGCGCCATGCCGGCCTGCACGGTCAGGGTGCGATCGACGGCATCGAAGGCCAGCGCCTGGTTCATCCGTTCCAGGCTGACGACCAGTTCGCCATTGGCCGCCACCGCGCCGCCGGACAAGCCGGTGCGTCCGCCGGAGGGCACCAGTGCCACGCCTTCCTGGTTGGCCCAGCGCACGGTCGCCTGCACCTCCTCGACCGAGGCCGGCAGCGCGATGGCCAACGGTGCCGGGGTCCAGCGTCGGGTCCAGTCGCGGCCGTAGTGCTCCAGGTCGGCCGGCTCGGTCTTCAGGCGCAAGCCGTGGACGGCGCGTTGCAGCGAGGCGATGCGGGGGTCGGTCATGGGCGTGCGCGCGGAGAAAGCATGACAGCGTGCCAGCGCGGCGCGAACTCGTCCAGCCGCGCATCGCAGCGCCATACGATTCAGCTGAAACCATTGCGCGGCAACGACTTGCGCGTTGCCGCGGCGCACCAATCGCGGGCCCGCTCTGGCATAGTGACCGCCCATCTCCCTCCCCAGTCTCGCTTGCCATGTCGCCGAAGAAGACCTCGTTTCCGAAGCAGGATATCCGCGTGCTGTTGCTCGAAGGCCTCAGCCAGACCGCGGTGGATACCTTCCGCGCGGCGGGTTATTCGCAAATCGAGGCGCATGCCAAGTCGCTGCCGGAAGACGAATTGAAGGCGCGAATCGCCGAGGCCCATATCGTCGGCATCCGTTCGCGCACCCACCTCAGCGCCGAAGTGCTGGCCGAGGCCAAGCGCCTGATCGCGATCGGCTGCTTCTGCATCGGTACCAACCAGGTCGACCTGGAAGCGGCAGAGCTGGCCGGCATCCCGGTGTTCAATGCGCCCTACTCCAACACCCGCAGCGTTGCCGAGCTGGTGATCGCCGAAGCCATCCTGCTGTTGCGCGGCATCCCGCAAAAGAACGCCGAGTGCCATCGCGGCGGCTGGTCGAAGTCGGCGGCCGGAAGCCACGAAACCCGCGGCAAGACGCTGGGCATCGTCGGTTACGGCCACATCGGCACCCAGGTCGGCGTGCTCGCCGAAGCCTTCGGCATGCAGGTGCTGTTCCATGACATCGAGGCCAAGCTGTCGCTGGGCAACGCACGCGCGGCCACCGACCTGGACGAGTTGCTCAAGCAATCGGACGTGGTCACCCTGCACGTGCCGGAGACACCGGCGACCAAGAATATGTTCGGCGCCGCGCAGATCGCGCAGATGAAGCCGGGCGCGCACCTGATCAACGCCTCGCGCGGCACCGTGATCGACATCGACGCGCTGGATGCGGCACTGCGCGAAGGTCGCCTCGGCGGCGCGGCGGTGGACGTGTTCCCGGTCGAGCCCAAGGGCAACGGCGAGGCGTTCGTCTCGCCGCTGACCGCGCACGACAATGTCATCCTGACCCCGCACGTGGGCGGCAGCACGCTGGAGGCGCAGGACAACATCGGCATCGAAGTGGCCGCCAAGCTGGTGCGCTACAGCGACAACGGCAGCACCCTGTCGGCGGTCAACTTCCCCGAAGCCACGCTGCCCGAGCACGCCGAAAGCCTGCGCCTGCTACATATCCATCGCAATGTGCCCGGCGTGCTGTCGCAGATCAACGAGTTGTTCTCGCGCCACAACGTCAACATCGATGGCCAGTTCCTGCGCACAGATTCCAAGGTGGGCTACGTCGTGATCGACATCAGCGCCGATGAAGCGCAGGCGGCGGTGATCAAGGACGAGCTGGCGCGGATCCCGGGGACGCTGCGGACGCGGATTTTGTATTGACCTCGCACTTTGTAGGAGCGGCTCTAGGTGGCCTTGGGCCATCAGCCGCGACCGGTAACTGACAGCTCGCTACGCCGTTCGTCGGGCTCAAGCCCCTCCTACGGGCTTCCGCGCCAGCCATTTGCCGGCCATGCGCCGCATCGATTCATCCGATTGCGGGTCGCTCCTCAGCGCGGCGATCTCGCGCCAGGCCAACGCCAGCGATTCTTCGCTGACCACGAAATCCTCGCTGGCGCCCGCACGCACGATGTAGCGGGCGTCGTAGTGCCAATGGCCGGGAACCCCGCCGCGCTCGGGAATCCAATGCCGGTCCAGGTCGAAGATGGCATCGGCTTCGACCACCAGCCCGCTCAATCCTGACTCCTCCTCTGCCTCCTTCAACGCCACCTGGGCCAGGTCGGCGTCGCCGTCGGCATGGCCGCCGAGCTGCAGCCAGCGCTCCAGCTTGCGGTGGTGGGTCAGCAGCACGCGCTGACCATCGGCGCTGACCAGCCAGGCCGATGCGGTGAAGTGCCCGGCGAGGCGTTCGCGCAAGAAGGGGTCGGCGGGGTCCTCGAGCAGGCTGAGGAATTCAGCCGCCACGCCGGCCTCGTCCGGCCAACGTTGGGCATATTTCGTCAGTTGCAGGCGCAGATTGGGGGAAACGCTGGTTGTCATGTAGGAATTCGAGCCAAAAAGATTCGGCATTATCGCCAGCCGATGTTGCAGCGCGCTTGTGGTCTGGCTTCAGCTTTGGCTAAGGTACGGGCCACTCCGGTCTTCACCGGACCTCCACGCCCACACGGGCACGGCCGCCGGCCGCGCCCCGTACGCCTTTTCTGGAAGCGAGCGAATGCTGAAGTCATTGTTGAGGGTCAAACCGGTCCAACCCGCCGGCCATGTCGATGCCGGGGAGCCCTTCGAGGGCAGCCTGGAGGGCGAGGCCACCCTCAAGCGCACCCTCACCGCCAAGCACCTGGTCATGCTCGGGATCGGCGCGGTGATCGGCGCCGGCATCTTCGTGATGACCGGCCAGGCGGCGGCGGGCCACGCCGGCCCGGCAGTCATCCTGTCCTTCGTCTTCGCCGGCCTGGCCTGCGCTTTCGCCGGCCTGTGCTATGCCGAGTTCGCGGCGATGATGCCGGTCTCCGGCAGTGCCTACTCGTATTCGTACGCCACCCTCGGCGAAGGCATGGCCTGGTTCATCGGCTGGTGCCTGGTGCTGGAGTACCTGTTCGCCGGGTCCAGCGTGGCGGTTGGCTGGTCGGCGTACCTGATCAGCTTCCTCACCACCACGCTCGGCCTGCCCTTCCCGGCCGAACTGGCCAACGCGCCGTTGGCCTGGACGGGCCACGCCTTCGAAGCCTCGGGCGCGATCGTCAACCTGCCGGCGGTGCTGGTCGTGGCGGCAGTCAGCGGGCTGTGCTACGTCGGCATCACCCAGTCGGCGTTCGTCAATTCGATCGTGGTGGCGATCAAGATCATCGTCATCTGCCTGTTCGTCGGCTTCGGTATCTCTTATATCAACCCTGAGAACTGGCATCCGTTCATCCCGGAGAACACCGCGCCGGGCGTGTTCGGTTGGAGCGGCATCTTCCGTGCCGCCTCGATCGTGTTCTTCGCCTATATCGGCTTCGATGCGGTCTCCACCTCGGCCGGCGAGACCAAGGACCCGCAGAAGAACATGCCGATCGGCATCCTCGGCTCGCTGGCCGTCTGCACCATCATCTACATCATCGTCTGTGCAGTGCTGACCGGCCTGCTGCCCTATACCGAACTGGGCACGGCCAAGCCGGTGGCCACCGCGCTGGAGCACTATCCGCAGCTGGCCTGGTTGAAGACGTTCGTCGAGATCGGTGCCATCGCCGGCCTGTCCTCGGTGGTGCTGGTGATGCTGATGGCGCAGCCGCGCATCTTCTACACCATGTCGCGCGACGGCCTGCTGCCGAAGATCTTCGGTCGCGTCCACCCGAAGTTCCATACGCCTTATTTCGGCACGATCCTGGTCGGCGTGGTCGCCGCGCTGCTGGCGGGGCTGGTGCCGCTGAACGTACTGGGCGAGCTGGTGTCGATGGGCACGCTGCTGGCCTTCGCCACGGTCTGCGTCGGCGTACTGGTGCTGCGCTACACGCGGCCGGAACTGGAACGACCGTTCCGCGTGCCGCTGGCATGGCTGGTGTGCCCGCTCGGCGCGCTGTTCTGCCTGTTCCTGTTCCTGCAGGCGTTCCGCGAACACTGGAAGGTCTTCGTAGGCTGGACCCTGATCGGCCTGTGCATCTATTTCTTCTACGGCATCCGCAACAGCCGCCTGGCCCAGAAGGCCTGACCCCCATACGAAGCCGGCGCCCGCGCCGGCTTCGCCTTTAGCTGTTCCCCATCGGAAACGCGTCTACATGCTCAAGCAACTCTGGGCCACCAAGCATCCCCATGCCAGCCACGCCGATGCCGGCGGCCTCGGCCTGACCCGCGCCCTCGGCCCCTGGGGCCTGACCGCGCTGGGCATCGGCGCGGTCATCGGCGGCGGGATCTTCGTCATCACCGGTACCGCCGCGGCCAACCATGCCGGTCCGGCGATCATGCTGTCGTTCCTGCTGGCGGCCATCTGCTGCGCCTTCTGCGCCATGGCCTATGCCGAGTTCGCGGCGATGGTGCCGGTTTCCGGCAGCGCCTATACCTATACCTACGCCACCTTCGGCGAACTGGCAGCCTGGTTCATCGGCTGGATGCTGGTGCTGGAATACGGCGTCTCTGCCTCGGCCGTGGCGGTGAGCTGGACCGGGTATTTCCTCAGCCTGCTGCAACACTTCGGCATCACCCTGCCGGCGGCGCTGACCAACTCGCCGCTGGACGCACAACTGCGCCCCACCGGCGCGATTGCCAACCTGCCGGCAGCCGGCATTACCTTGCTGCTGACCTGGCTGTGCTACGTCGGCATCCGCAAGTCCTCGGCGATGAACATGGCGATGGTGCTGCTCAAGAGCGGCTTGATCGTGCTGGTCATCGTGGTCGGCTGGAAATACGTGGACCCGGCCAACTGGCATCCGTTCATCCCGGCCAACGAAGGCCCGGGCCGGTTCGGCTGGGACGGCGTGCTGCGCGGCGCCTCGATGGTGTTCTTCGCCTACATCGGCTTCGAGGCAGTCTCGGTGGCGGCGCAGGAATCGCACCGGCCGCAGCGCGACATGCCGATCGGCATGCTGCTGTCGCTGGTGATCTGCACGGTGCTGTACATCGCCATGGCCGCGGTGATGACCGGCCTGGTGCCCTACACCTTGCTCGGCACCGACGAGCCGGTGGTCACCGCCGTAGCCGCGCATCCGGAACTGGGCTGGCTGCGCATGGTGGTGGAAATCGGCGCGCTGATCGGTCTCTCGTCGGTGGTGCTGGTGATGATCATCGGCCAGCCGCGCATCTTCATGATCATGGCGCGCGACGGCCTGCTGCCGGAAGTGTTCACCCGCATCCACCCCAAGTACCGGACCCCGCACATCAATACCGTCATCACCGGCGTCGGCATCGCCCTGCTGGCGGCGCTGTTCCCGCTCGACGTGCTCGGCGAACTGACCTCGATGGGCACGCTGATCGCGTTCGCCGCCGTGTGTGCCGGCGTGCTGATCCTGCGCCGCACCCAGCCTGACCTGCCGCGTCCGTTCCGGATGCCGGCGGCGTGGCTGATCTGCAGCCTCGGCGTGATCAGCTGCCTGGTGCTGTTGTCGCGGATGACCGCGCACAACTGGATGCTGATGGCGTTCTGGACCCTGGGCGGCTTCGGTATCTACTTCGCCTACGGCTTCCGCCACAGCCGCTTGAAGGGATAGGCCGCGGTGTGCGGCCCGCGACGGTGGCGCTGACTCCGCCGTCGCGGTGAAAGCCATAGAATATGGCCATGAACCAGACTTCCGTCCCCTACAGCACCACGCGCCTGCACGAGCTGGCGCAGCTGCTGATCGGCAATATCCGCGAGCTGGCCCAATCGGGCTGGACCCCGGCCACCAGCAGCAACTTCTCGCACCGCCTGGACGACCAGCACGCGGCCATCACCGTCTCCGGCCGCGACAAGGGCCGGCTGGTCGAAGACGACATCATGGTGGTGGACTTCGATGGCCGCCCGGTCGGCCGCCAGTTGCGGCCGTCGGCCGAAACCCTGCTGCACACGCAGTTGTACCGGCGCTACCCGGAAATCGGCTGCGTGCTGCACACCCACTCGCCGGTGCAGACGGTGGCTTCGCGCCTGTACGCCGACCAGGGCCATATCCGCCTGGAGGGCTACGAGCTATTGAAGGCCTTCGAGGGCAACCGCACCCACGAGATGGCCATCGACGTGCCGGTGTTCGCCAACACCCAGGACATGGACGTGCTCGCCGCCCAGGTGGATGCCCTGCTGGACAAACAGTGCATGTGGGGGTATCTCATCGATGGACATGGGCTGTATGCCTGGGGCCGTAACATGGCCGAGGCGCGCCGCCACCTCGAGGCCTTCGAGTTCCTGTTCCACTGCGAGCTGGAGCTGCGCAAGCTGCGCGGTCCGCGCTGACTCCCACGCTATCCCCCCTCTCAAACGCCGCCGCCATGAGCAGACTCCGCATCTACGCCGACACCGCCCCCGACACCCCGGTCTTCGATAGCCAGGACGGCGACGCCATCGCCGCCGAACTGAACAAGATCGGCGTGTCCTTCGAGCGTTGGCAGGCCAACCAACCGATCGCGCCGGGCGCTACGCCCGAGCAGGTGATGGCCGCCTATCGCGCCGACATCGACCGTCTGGTGGCCCAGCACGGCTTCAAGACCGTGGACGTGGTCTCCATCGCCCCGGACAACCCCAAGCGCGAGGAAATGCGCGCCAAGTTCCTCGACGAGCACTTCCATAAGGAAGACGAGGTGCGCTTCTTCGTCGCCGGCTCGGGGATGTTCACCCTGCACGTGGACGACAAGGTCTACGAGATCGAGTGCGTGAAGGACGACCTGATCGCCGTGCCCGACGGCACCAAGCACTGGTTCGACATGGGCGCCGAGCCGTACTTCGTGGCGATCCGCTTCTTCACCGAGCCCGATGGCTGGGTCGGACACTTCACCGGCACTGAAATCGCACGACAGTTCCCCCGCTACCAACCCGAGAGAAAGGCGAGCTGACGATGACCCAACCGCAGGCGATCCTGACCGATATCGAAGGCACCACCAGCAGCATCTCGTTCGTCAAGGACGTATTGTTTCCTTATGCGCGGCGCGAACTGCCCAAGTTCGTGCGCGAGCATGGCGGCCACCCGCAGGTGCGACACTGGCTCAACCAGGTGGCCGATGAAATCGGCGAGGAAGCCGACGACGACACCCTGGTGCTGACCCTGCAGCGCTGGATCGACGAAGACCGCAAGACCACCGCGCTGAAAGCGCTGGAAGGCATGATCTGGGAGGCCGGCTACCGCGATGCCGACTTCACCGCCCATATCTATCCCGATGCGGCGCAGCGCCTGCGCGCCTGGCACGAAGCGGGCATCCCGCTGTACGTGTATTCCTCCGGCTCGGTGCCGGCGCAGAAGCTGTTCTTCGCCCATAGCGATGCCGGTGACCTCACCGGTTTGATCTCCGGCTGGTTCGATACCCAGATCGGCGGCAAGCGCGAGAGCAACAGCTATCGCAAGATCGCAGAGAGCATCGGCTTGCCGGCGCCGCAGATCCTGTTCCTGTCCGACGTGGTCGAGGAACTGGACGCCGCCGGCCGCGCCGGCATGCACACCGCGCTGCTGGACCGACTGTCCGACTACCCGACCCCGCGCAGCGGCCTGGAAGTGGGCAAGCACCAGCGCGTGGAAGCGTTCGACCAGATCGTTTTCGGCTGAGCCACCGCGTCGGTGCCCATCGTCGGCACCGGCGCCTGCTCCTGCGCACCCCCATGCGTCCGCTGCCCCGCCTTCTGTTTGCGCTGCTCGCGCTGTTGCCGGCCTTCGCGCTGACCGGCGCGGCTTCGCCGCCCGCGGCGAGCGCCACTGCGGAAGAGACGGTTGCGCCCGATCCGCTGGACCAAGCCCAGCTCGCCCAGGCCTTGTCGGCCTTGCGCCCGCAGCGCCCCGGCATCAGCGACCTGTACGTGCTCGGTTTTGCCGGCGATGCCAGCGACCCGGTATTCCGCAACGAAGTGCTGTACCTGCGGCAGATGTTCAGCCGTCGCTTCGACACCCCGGGCCACGCGGTGGCGCTGGTCAACGCGCCGGACAACCTCGACGCGCACCGCTATGCGCCGATGGCGACCTACGACAACCTCTATGACAGCCTGGCGCGGATCGGCGCGCTGATGGACCGCGACGAGGACATCCTGCTGCTGTTCGCCTCTACCCACGGCACCGAAGACCACACGCTGTACGTGGACGCCGGGCCCGATGGCTATGACTACATCACCCCCGAAGACCTGCGCCAGGCCCTGGACGACGCCGGCATCGTGCATCGGGTCATCGTGCTGTCGGCGTGCTACTCCGGCGGCTTTATTCCCCGCCTGCGCTCCGCCGACACACTGGTCATCACCGCCGCGCGCGCCGACCGGCCCTCGTTCGGCTGCGGCAATACCGCCAACGCCACCTACTTCGGCCAAGCCTGGCTGGTGGAAGCGATGAACCAGACCGACGATTTCGTCGCCGCCTACCGCTTGGCGGCCGCTGCGATCACCACGCGCGAGCGTAGCGAAGGCGAGCTGCCTTCGTTGCCGCAGCTCTCGCAGGGCAAGCGCATCGGCGCGACCCTGGCGCGTTGGCGCGCAGGGCTGCAGGTCGGCCCGGCGGTGCCTTATCCGTATCCGTCGGTGGCGTCGAACGAAGACCGCGCCGCCAGCGTGCAGCCGTCTCGATGAGAGGAATTCGCATTCCGCCATGGCGCCGGGCGAGTCCCTAGAATCGCCCTACCGCGCCAGCCATCGCCAGCCGCGGTACCGATCCAGCCCGCCAGCCATCGCGCGCCCGCCAGATCATTCGCAAAACGCCTCCCTCGCGGAGGCGTTTTGCTGTGCTCACTCCGCCGCAGCCAACCGATACCGCGTCTTCGCCGTCGCTTCCCGGTTCGGCAACCGCGCCCGCACTTCCACCTCGTGCTCGCCCACCGCAAGATCGGTCGGCAACGCGCCGCGCCACAAATGCGTTGACGGGGTGGCTTCGGGGGAACGATCGAAACCGCGCAGCTGTTCGGCGAGGTCGTCGCGCCCATTTTCCAGTTGCACCCGTGGATCGGGCTGCACGACGCGCTTCATCGGCTTCCATTCGCCGCCATCGACGCGGTACTCCACCACGCTGTCGTCCTCGCCCATGAAGACGTTGGCGAACACCCCCCAGGCGGGATACGCCCCCTGGCGCAGCACTTTCGGCGCATGCAGGGAGAGCTGGGCGTCGTCCGGGTCGCGAGCGGCGTGGTAATCCAGTGCGTACGCCCCGCCCTTGCGCACGCTGAGCACGGCATATCCGTTGGGCGTGCCGTCGGACATCGTGGCATCGGGAATCCCGGCGGCATCCTTGACCCCCGACCAGAACGCACCGCAGGCCGCGCCGACGTTGTATTCATGCAACGGCGCCGCACCAGTCCAGCCTTCGTCGGCGCCGTGGTAGTAGTGCTGCTGGGTGTGGCTGTGACCGCTGAGCACCAGCACGTGCGGGAACTCGCGCAACAGCGCGAACAAGCGTGTCCGGTCGGCATGACGAAAAGTTTCGCGGCCGGGCGCGGCGTCGAACAACGGAATATGCATGCCCAGCACCAACAGCCGGTCCTTGCGCAGCGTGCCCAGGTAAGCCTGCAGGAAAGCGAACTGGTCTTCGCGCAGGCCACCGATGTAGCCGGGTTTGGTGCCGGGCTGGAATACCACGTCGTCCAGGAACACGAAGCTGGCGCCGTGCTCGTTCACCGCGTAGGTGTCCGGGCCGTAGACCGCGCGCCAGCTGCTGAGCGAGGCCGCATCGTCGGGGGCATCTGCGTTGAGGTCGTGGTTGCCGGGCACGTGGAACCACGGCACCTGCAATTGGGTGGTGACCTGGTTCAGTGCTGGATACAGGCTCAGGTCGTCGGAGACCAGGTCGCCCAAGGTCGTGCCCAGGCGCGCCCGGGTCTTGCCGCGCAACGGCGCGACGATGTCCTTGGCGTAATAGCCGACGTCGGCAGGGCTCGCAGTTTGCGAGTCGGAGAACACCAGCATCTGAAAATCGTCATTCTCCACCGGTGCTTCGCGGCGCAGGCTGAAATCCCAGGTGCTTGCGTCGGCGCCGCTGGGGCGTGCGGTGGCGTATTTCAGGCGAGGGCCGCCCTGCGGCGCATACAGGCGCCAGAACGCCGGCAGGCCATCGGCCCCCGGCGTGAACTGGTAGCCGTCCGGCTTGATCACGAACACGACCTGGCCATCGCGCACGGGCAGGCGGTAACGCCCTTGCGCGTCGGTGGCCACGATCGCCTCGCCGTTGGAGACCTGCACCCCGGCCAGGCCGCGCCCGGCGCTGCGGCCCTCTCGCATCTCGTACACGGTGCCGGTGGCCACGCTCTGTGCGGCCTGCGCACTGCCGACGCACAACAGCGCCGCCAGCCACGCCAAGGTCCAACCTGGTTTCATTTGCGTCCCCGCCCAAGACAGGCGGCGATTGTAGCGCCTGGCCAATGACAGTCCCGCGGCCCAGGCTTCAGCGATGCCGCGCTTCCAGCACGCCGAGCACATCGCGCAAACCCAGTCCGCGCGCGCGCAGCAGCACCAGCAAGTGATAAAGCAGATCGGCCGATTCGCCCAGCAGCTCTTCGTCGCCTTGGGCCACGGCGGCCAACGCCGTCTCCACGCCCTCCTCGCCCACCTTCTGCGCGATGCGTCGGGTGCCTTTGTCGAACAGCGTGGTGGTGTAGCTGCCCACCGGCCGTTCGCGTTCGCGCGTGGCGACCAGGGCGTCGAGACTACCGAGGAAGTTCGCCGGCGCCTGCTCAAAGCAGCTGTCGCGACCGAGATGGCACGTGGGGCCGCGCGGATGGGCCAGGATCAGCAGCGTATCGGCGTCGCAGTCGGCGTCGATGCTGACGACCTCCAGGAAGTGGCCCGAGCTTTCACCCTTGGTCCACAGGCGCTGCTTGCTGCGGCTGTAGAACGTGACCTGGCCGCTGGCGCGAGTCGCGGCCAGGGCTTCGGAATTCATGTAGCCCAGCATGAGCACGCGCAAGTTGTCCGCGTCCTGCACGATCACCGGCAGCAGGCCATCTCCCTTGCCCCAGTCGAGCGCATCGGTTGCTTCACTGGCCATCACGCACCTCGATCTGGCGTTCGCGCAGATAGCGCTTGAGTTCGGGAATGGCGATCGCGCCGCCGTGGAAAACGCTCGCCGCCAACGCGCCATCGACATCGGCTTGTTCGAAGGCGTCGGCGAAGTGCGCCATCTCGCCGGCGCCACCCGAGGCGACCAGCGGCACACGACAACGCGCCCGCGCCTGCGTCAACTGCACCAGGTCGTAGCCCCGCCGAACGCCGTCGTTGTCCATGCAGTTGAGCACGATCTCGCCGGCTCCCAGGCGCTGCACTTCGTCGATCCAGTCCAGGGTGCGAATCGGCAGCGCCTGGGTCTTGTCGGGGTCGCCGGTGAAGCGGCGCACGCGCCACTGCCCATCGACTTCGCGCACCGAGTCGATGCCGATCACCACGCATTGCTCGCCGAACGCCTCGGCCAACTCGCTGATCAGCTGCGGCCGGCCGAGCGCCGGCGAGTTGATCGAAATCTTGTCGGCACCGGCATGCAGCACCGCGCGCGCCGTCTCCACATCGCCGATACCGCCGGCCACGCAGAACGGAATATCGATCAGGCGTGCCACCCGCTCGACCCAGTGGTAGTCCACCGAGCGGCCCTGCGGACTGGCGCCAATGTCGTAGAACACCAGCTCATCGGCGCCCTGGTCGCGATAGCGCAGCGCAAGCTCGACGATATCGCCCATGTCGACGTGATCGCGGAAGCGCACGCCCTTGACCACGCGGCCATCGCGCACGTCCAGGCAGGGAATGATGCGGCGGCTCAACATGCCAGGGCCTCGTCCAGAACCAGGCGGCCTTCGAGCAGCGCCTTGCCCAGCACCACGCCGGCGCAACCGGCCGCGCGCGCGGCGGCGACATCGCCGAGGTCGCGCACGCCGCCGGAGACCTGCACCTGCAACGCCGGCACCCACTGCCGCAGCTGCGCGTAGAGGTCCATGTTGGGGCCGGAGAGCATGCCGTCGCGGGCGATGTCGGTGCACAGCAGGTGGCGCAGACCGGCATCGGCGTAGCGCCGCGCCAGCACATCCAGCTCCTCGCCTGCGGTATCGGTCCAGCCCTGCACCGGCAGGCGCCAGTTGCCCTGCTCGTCCTGGCGCGTGTCCAGGGCGACGGTGATGCGTTCGGGGCCGAACTCATGCAGCCAGCCGATCACCGCCGCGCTCTCGCGCACCGCCAGCGAACCGACCACCACGCGTGCGGCGCCGGCGTCGAACAAACGCAGCACGTCATCGCGCGCCCGCACGCCACCGCCGGTCTGTACTTGCAGCCCGGTGTCGGCGATCGCACGCAACAGCGGCGCCAGGGTGTAGCCGCCGGCGCGCGCGGCATCCAGGTCGACCAGGTGCATCCACCGCGCGCCCGCCGCCAGGAACTCCTGCGCGCGCGGCAGCGGATCGTCGCCGTAAGTGGTCTGGCGCGCGTAGTCGCCCTGTAGCAACCGCACCACGCGGCCGTCGCGGATATCCAATGCGGGATAGACAGTAAAACTCATGCAGGCATCTCAAGAAAATTGCGCAGGATGCGCGCGCCGGTCTCGGCCGAACGCTCCGGATGGAATTGCGCGCCCGCGTATTGACCGTGCGCCACCACCGCGGTGAACAGCCCGCCGTGGTCGCAGGCGGCCACGGTGTCGGCGGTCACTGGCGCGGCGTAGCTGTGGACGAAGTACGCATGGGCACGCTCGGGCAGGTCGGCCAGCAACGGCGATTCGCGCATCGGCAACAGGCGATTCCAGCCCATGTGCGGCACCCGGATACCCAATGCCGGATGCAGGCGCCGGACCACCCCAGGCAGCAGGCCGAGGCACTCGACATCGCCCTCTTCCGAGCGCTCGTACAGCAACTGCATGCCCAGGCAGATGCCGATCAGCGGCACCTGCAATTGCCGCAGCGGTTCAACCAAGCCTTGCGCATGCAGCCGCCGCATCGCTTCCGGTGCGGCACCCACGCCCGGCAGGATCACCCGGCGCGCACCCGCCAGCGCGGCGGCATCGCGCACCAGCGTGGCCTGCACGCCGAGCCGCTCCAGCGCGTAGCGCACCGAGCCGAGGTTGGCGCCGCCGGCATCGATCAGTGCGACCTCGCTCACAGCGCCCCCTTGGTCGAAGGCAGCGCGGTACCTTCGCGACGGATCGCCTGGCGCAGCGCGCGCGCCAGCGCCTTGAAGCAGCCTTCGACCTTGTGGTGATCGTTGTCGCCTCGCACCGTCAGGTGCAGGTTCAAGCCGGCGGCATCGCACAGCGAGCGGAAGAAGTGCGGCACCAGCTCGGTGGGCATGTCGCCAACGCGCTCGCGGCGGAAGTCTCCTTCGAAGACGAAGTACGGGCGGCCGCTGAAATCCAGCGCCGCGCTGGCCAGGACTTCGTCCATCGGCAAGGTAAAGCCGTAGCGGCCGATCCCGCGTTTGTCGCCCAGCGCTTCGCGTAGCGCCTGGCCCAGTGCCAGGCCGGTGTCTTCGATGGTGTGGTGCTCGTCGATGTGGAGATCGCCCTCGGCGCGGATATCCAGGGCGAAGCCGCCGTGCTTGCCGATCTGTTCGAGCATGTGGTCGAAGAACGGCAGGCCGGTGGCGGTGTGCGGCTCGGCGACGCGGTCGAGGTCGAGCTCGACCCGGATCCGCGTCTCCTTGGTATTGCGCTGGACGATGGCGCGGCGCGGCGCGTCGGCCAATTCATGCGCAATCCCGGCCCAGTCCCACTCGCCGCCGAATTGCTCGGTACGCAGCTGGAAGCCGCGGATGCGCAAGTTGTCGGCGAACTGGATATCAGTCTGGCGGTCGCCCACCATCGCCGAGCGCGCCCAGTCGATATTGCGGTCCTGCAGGTAGCCCAGCATCAGGCCGATACCCGGCTTGCGCGTGGGCGCGTTGTCGGCCGGCCAGCTGCAGTCGACCAGCACTTCCCGGAAAACAATTCCCTGGCTTTCGAAGATCTGCAGCATCAGGTTGTTCGGCCCGTCGAAGGCGGCCTGCGGATAGGCCTCGCTGCCCAGGCCGTCCTGGTTGCTGACGATGACGAACTCATAGCCCGCGTCGCGCAGCTTCAGCAGCGCGGGAATGCAGCCGCGTACGAATCGCAGCTTGTCGTAGGCGTCGATCTGGAAATCGGCCGGCTCTTCGATCAAGGTGCCGTCGCGGTCGATGAACAGGATCGGCTTCATGCGGCCTGCTCCCGGCGCGCGCCGAGTGCGACCAGGACGCGGTCGTTCTGCTCGGCCGTTCCAATACTGATGCGCAGCGCGTCATCGAGCTGCGGCGCGCCGCGCTGGTCGCGCACCACCACGCCGGCTTCGAGCAGCGCCTGCCAGGCCGCTTCGGCATCGGCAAAACGCACCAGCACGAAGTTGCCTTGCGAAGGATAGACGCGGCGCACGCCGGGTACCGTGGCCAGCGCTGCCTGCAGGCGGCTGCGCTCGCGCCGGACCTCGGTCACGCGCTCGCTGGTGCGGGCCAATGCAGCCGGCGCCAGCGCCTGCAGCGCCAGGTCGGCGCACGGCTGCGGCACCGGATACGGCGCCTGCAGCGTGCGCAGCACCGCGATCAATTCCGGCGCGGCGATGACGCAGCCGATCCGCGCCGCCGCCAGCGCGTGCGCCTTGGACAATGTGCGCAGCACCGCGAGATTGTCGTAGCGACGCAACAGGCCCACCGCCGACGGTTGCTCGGAAAACTCGGCATAGGCCTCGTCCACCACTACCAGGGCCTGCCCTTGCAAGGCGCGGGCAACGCGCTCGATGTCCTCCAATGCGATCGTCGAGCCGGCGGGATTGGACGGTGAACACAGGAACACGATGCGCGCCTGCGTCGACTGGGCCGTGGCGATGATCGCCCCGATATCGGCAAGCAGGCCATCGCCGCCGTCGCGCAGGGGCACCTCGCGCAGCGGCGCCTCCTGCAAACGCGCGCTGACCGCGTACATGCCGAACACCGGCGGCGTCACCAACACGGCATCCTGGCGCGGGCGGCAGAGCGCGCGCACCAGCAGGTCGATGGCCTCGTCGCTGCCGCGCCCGATCAACAATTGTTCGGGCGTGCAGCCATACAGCGCCGCCAGCGCTTCGCGCAGGGGCTGCGGTTGCGGCGACGGATAGCGACGGCAACTTGCCTGCGGGTCGGCCGGGTTGGCCCAGGGCGACTCGTTGGCGTTGAGCCACACCTCCCCTTGCACCTTGGCGCTGCGGGCCGACGAATAGCCGGCGAAGCCACGCAGGTCCGGGCGGACCAGATCGAGAACCGAAGCGCTCATGCCGCCTGCTCCATGCGCAAGGCCACCGCGTTGGCGTGCGCGTCCAGGCCTTCGGCGCGGGCCAGGCGCAGCGCGCAGTCGCCGATCGCGGCGATGCCGGCGCGGCTGGCGCTCTGCACGCTGACGAAATTCTGGAAGCTGGCCACGCTCACCCCGCTGTAAGCGCGCGCCGCGCCACTGGTCGGCAGCACGTGGTTGGTACCGCTGCAGTAGTCGCCCAACGCCTCGGGCGTGTAGTCGCCGAGGAACACCGAGCCGGCGGCTTCGACCTGTTCCAGCCAGTCGCGCGGTTGGCGTAGCGCCAGGATCAGGTGTTCTGGCGCGTAGCGGTTGCTGATCGCGAACGCATCGGCCAACGCATCGACCAGGACCAGGCGCGATTGCGCCAGTGCCTGGGTGGCGATGGCGGCACGCGACAACTGTGGCAGCTGGCGCGCCAGCTCCGCTTGCACGGCCTCAATCAACGCCGCGCTATCGGACAGCAACAGCACCTGCGAATCGGGGCCATGCTCGGCCTGCGACAACAGATCGGCGGCGACGAACGCGGCGTTGGCGCCGGCATCGGCGATCACCAGCACTTCGGACGGGCCGGCCGGCATGTCGATGGCCGCCGCACCGGATTGCGCCACTTGCTGCTTGGCCTCGGTAACAAAACTGTTCCCCGGTCCGAACAGCTTGTCGCAGCTCGGCACGCTTTCGCTGCCGAACGCCATCGCCGCGATCGCCTGGGCGCCGCCGAGCTTGAACACCCGACGCACACCGGTCAGGCGCGCGGCCACCAGGACCGCCGGATCGGCGCTGCCGTCGGGGCGCGGGGGCGTGCACAGCACGACCTCGCGGCAGCCGGCCAGGCGTGAAGGCACGCCGAGCATCAGCGCGGTCGAAGGCAACGGCGCCGAGCCGGCCGGCACGTACAGGCCCACCCGGCCGATGGGCCGCACCACTTTTTCGCAGACCACGCCCGGCGCGGTTTCGACGGCGTAGTCGCCGCTCATGCCGGCGCGGTGGAACAGCTCGATACGTTGCGCGGCCTCGACCATCGCCTGGCGCAAGGCCGGCTCGATGGCGGCTTCGGCGGCGGCGAATTCGGCCGCATCGACTTCGAGCGCGTCCAAGGCGACGTTATCGAAGCGTGCGGTGATCTCGCGCAGCGCCTGGTCACCGCGCGCGCGGACTTCATCGATCAGCGCGGCGACCGCGCTGCGGGTCTGCGCGGCAATGGTTTGCACCGGGCGCGTGAGCGCCTGCGCCTGTGCCTCGGCGTCGAGTTTCGACCAGGTCAGCACCGGGCCGGCAATGGCAGTGTTGTCGTTCATGCCAGCGAGCGCTCCACGGTCAATACGGTGAGGCCCTGCGCGCCGGCCCGTTCGAGTTCTTCCAGGCGCTGCCAGGTCACCGCGCCGTGGCACATGGTCTGCAGGCGCCATGCGCCGCTGCCGTCGTCGGGCAGGCGTTCGAGCGGGTCGGCATCGGGCAGCAACCGGCGCAGCGCATCCACCTGCTGCTCGCCGGCGGCGCGGAACATCAGCAGCTTGCTGTCGCGCTGGTGCAGCACGCCGTCCATGCGCTTGAGCAGCATCGCCAGCAGGCCGGCGCGCAAATCGTTGGGCTCGCGCGTGTTGCCGGCCAGCACGGCCTCGCTTTCGAGCAAGGTCTCCACCGGCTTGAGCTGGTTGGCAGCAAGCGTCGCGCCGCTGGAGACCAGGTCGCAGATCAGGTCGGCGGTGCCCAGGCGCGGGGCGATCTCGACCGAGCCGGACAGTTCGACCACCTGTGCGTTCACGCCCTGGCTCGCCAACCAGCCGGCCAGGATCGCCGGGTAGCTGGTGGCGATGCGCAGGCCTTCGAGCTGGTCAACGCCTTGCCACTCCCATTCCTCCGGCACCGCCAGCATCAGCCGGCACTGGCCAAAGCCGAGGCCACGCAGGGCCTGGTAAGCATCGGGCAGACCATTGCGGCGGCGTTCGGCGGCCTGCTCGTCGAGTTCGTTGCGGCCAACGATGCCGAGATCGCACACGCCATCGGCGATCAGCCCGGGGATGTCGTCGTCGCGCACCAGCAGCAGGTCCACCGGCAGCGACTCGCCGTAGCAGAACAGCTTGTCGCGGCTCTGCCGCCAGCTCAGCCCGCAGGCCGCCAGCAGGCTGCGCGCCGGTTCGGCCAGGCGGCCGCTTTTTTGGATGGCGATTCGCAGCCGGTCACGTGCCGGGCTCGCCTGGGAAGCACTCATTGCGGAATTCTCAGTGGGATTCGGTGATATCGGCGCGCTGCGCCCGCAGCGCGGCGGCATAGCCGCCCGAGCCGTATTCCAGCGTCCGCGCAACGCGGCCGATGGTGGTGACACTGACCTGGGTCAGGTCATGGATCTCGCGGTAGGGAATGCCCTTCACCAACAACGGCACCACCCGCCAGCGGTCGGCCATGGCCTCCAGCTCGGCGGGGGTGCACAGGTCGCGCAGGAAGGCCAGCACTTCGGCCGGTTCGGCCAGGCGCGACAAGGCGTAGGCCAGGGCTTCCGGGGAGGCCTTGGCTTCGGGGTCAGTCGTAGTTTGGGCTCGTTGTTTCATCGCGTTAATGTAATAGCGTGTTAGTACATTAATGCAATCTTGAGCCTCGGGTCAAGCGCGGTCCCGGCGCCCGTACTGCCCCGTTCACCGAAAAACAAACGGCCCCGCCGCTGCCCTGCCAGAGCAGGGAGCGACGGGGCCGTGGGGTGGGCGCTCGGCGCCGGACTACATGACCTTGGCCTGCTCCAACTCAACCCGCAGCGTATCGCCCAACTCCTCGCGGGCCACGTCGAACTGCTGCTCTCGCACCAGGTCCTTGACCGCCACCACGCCGCGCGCGCGCTCGTCGTCGCCGGCCAGGACCACGAAACGGATACCGGCCTTGGAGGCGTACTGGAACTGCTTGCCGATCTTCTTCGGCTCCATCTGCACTTCGGTATTGATCCCGGCCGCGCGCAGGCGCCGGGCGATGTCCAGCGAGTCGTCGAGCTGCTGCTCGTCCATCAGCGCGACCATCGCCTGCACGCTGCTGGTCTCGATGCTGGCGAGCAGCCCGGCCTCGCGCAGCTGCCAGAATAGCCGGGTCAGGCCGATCGAGATGCCGACGCCGGGCAGCCGCGACTTGGTGTAGTGGCTGGCCAGGTTGTCGTAGCGCCCGCCCGAGCAGATCGAGCCGATCTGCGGGTGGTCCTTGAGCAAGGTTTCGTAGACGGTGCCGGTGTAGTAATCCAGGCCACGGGCAATGGAGAAATTCAGGCAGTACGCGCTTTCGGGCACGCCCAGCGCCTTGACCAGCGCCAGCACGTCACGCAGCTCGAACACGCCCTGCAACAGGGCCGATTCACCCACCGGCGCCAGGGCGGCCAGTTCGTCGAGCTTGGCCCAGGCATCGGCATGGCTGCTGGACCGGTAGGAAACGAAGGCCAGGATCTTCTCGACCTCGGCCGCGGCGATGCCGAATTCCGCGCCGGTCAGGGTCTCGCGCACATAGTCCGGGCCACGCTTGTCGAGCTTGTCGACTTCGCGCAGCACCGCCAGCTGGCGCTCGCCCTCGGCCACGCCCAGGGTTTCAAAGAAGCCGCGCATCAACTTGCGGTTGTTGAGCTGGATGGCGAATTGCCCGATCTCCAGTTCCGAGAACACGGCATGGATCACCGCCAGCACTTCGGCGTCGTAGCGAATGCTCAACACGTCCTTGCCGATGACGTCGATGTCGCACTGGTAGAACTCGCGGAAGCGGCCACGCTGGGCGCGCTCGCCACGGTAGACGCGCTGCATCTGGTAACGCCGGAACGGGAACGCCAGTTCGTGCTCGTGCTCGGCCACATAGCGCGCCAGCGGCACCGTGAGGTCGAAGCGCAGCGCCAGTTCGGGCAATCCTTCTTCGCCACTGGCCGCGGCATTGGCCAGCGCACCGGTGGACTGGACGAAATACACCTGGCGCTCGGTCTCGCCGCCGGACTTGGTCAGCAGCACGTCGGACAACTCGAACACCGGCGTCTCCACCGGCAAAAACCCGAAGCGCTCGTAATTGCGGCGGATGACGTCCAGCATGCGCTGGAACGCGATCTGCTCGCGCGGCAGCAATTCCATGATGCCGGGCGGCGTACGGGGCTTGATCACGAGCGGAAACTCCTGCGGGGAATCGAATTGGGGGGTGCAACGGCGGTCAATTCTACGGCAGCCGGCCGCGTCGACCGCATGGCGTATCATCTGAGCCCCCCTCGCCCGCCTCCCGGTGCCCATGTATCGGCCCGCCCTCGCCAGCCTGCCGCCCTGCGCCGCGCCTACTGCGGGCGACGCTGCAGCCGCGACGCTGGAATGCAGCCATTGCGGTGTGCGAGGGCGCGCAATCTGCGCTGCGCTGTCGGAAGAAGAAATGGGCGCCCTGGACCAGGCTACGCAGTCGCTGCAGCTGGCCGCGGGAGCTACCCTGGTGCGCGCCGGCGATCCGCGCCAATACGTCTATACCCTGACCGAAGGCGCGCTGCGACTGGTGCGCACCCTGGCCGACGGTCGCCGCCAGATCACCGGGTTCGTACTGCCGGGCGACTACGTCGGCCTGACCGAAACCCCACGCCACCGCCACGATATCGAGGCGATCGGCAGCAGCCGCGCCTGCCGCACCTCGCTCACGGACATGCGCAAGTTGCGCGAGCGCTTCCCGCAGCTGGAACGCAAGCTGATGCAGCGCACCAGCATGGAGCTGGCCGCCGCGCAGGATGCCGGTTTGCTGTTGGCGCGCCTGCAACCCAGCGAACGCCTGGCCCACTTCCTGCTGCGCCTGGGCGCACGCGGCGCGCTGTCCGGCCAGCCGGCCGACGTGGTGCAGCTGCCGATGGGGCGCGGCGATATCGCCGACCACCTCGGCCTGACCATGGAAACGGTAAGCCGTACCTTCACCAAGTTGCGCCAGCAACAGCTGATCGCCCTGCCCCAGCTGCACACGGTGCAGATCCTGGATTTGTCCGGCCTGCAACGGCTGGCCGGGGATATCGACTAAAGGCTGGGCTAATCGGTCAGTGCGAGGCGGCGCTGCTGCCGACCTGCGCGAGCTGGCTGCCGCCGCAATCGGCCGCCAACAGGCGCGAGCGCTTCAGCCACTGGGTGTCCGGGTAATAGGCGAACACGAACGAACCGCCCCGCAGGGTGTCGATCAGCTGGCGCGCGATGGCCGGGCGCACGGCCGGACAACCGAGGCTGCGGCCGAGCCGGCCTTGTGCATGGATCAGCGCCTCGCTCACGTAGGGCGCGCCATGAATGACGATGGCGCGGCCGCGCGCATTGTCGTTGAACCCCGGCTCCAGGCCTTGCAGGCGCAGGGAGTAGCCGTTGTGGCCGGTGTAGGTTTCCTGCGCGGTGAAGGCACCCAGGCTGGACATGTAACTGCCATCGGCATTGGAAAAATGCGCGGTCAGGTTGTCGCCGCTGTTGCGGCCGTGCGCCACCCACTCCTGGAACAACAGGCGCTGGCGCGCCAGGTCGAACACCCATAGACGGCGCTCGGTGGAGGGGCGCGAATAGTCGATCACGCTGAGCACGGCATCGGCACCGACCTGCTGGCGGTGGCGCGCGCACTGCAATGCTTCGGTGGCCAGGCTGAGGACCTGGCGGTCCAGCGTCGGTGCCTGGCGTGCCAGGGCATCGACCAGACCGATGCCGGGCGTGGCGGTTGCCAGCGTGGGCTGCGGTACCGGAGCAGCCGCAGCCAGCGGCGCCTGGGCCGGCGGCGAGCGCTTGGCCGGGGCGGTGGCGGCAAGGCCGCACAAGGCAGCCACGGCGGCGATTTTCAGAGACGCGCGCATACACGAAAGACCTGTCAGATGAGTGGCAGGAGAACCGGATCCGTGTAGCTCCCCGAAGCGATCGATATGGTGGTCGAGCCCGGCCCTGCCAAGCGCCGCGGCGCGGTAGGTTATGGCGCCGGTCAGCCGGCCAGCCAGGCTCGCAGGGCAGGATACTCCGCCGCGAGCGGCTCGGCCGACGCCGGGCGGTTCAGCAGCGCCGCCAGCGATTCAGGAACCGGAACCGCAGCCCCGATCAACGGCTCGACCACGCTGTCGAACTTGGCCGGGTGGGCGGTCGCCGCCACCGCCCAGTCGCCCTGCACGCCCTCTGCGCGCAATTGCTCGAGCACGTGCACCGCGGTGGCGGTGTGCGGGCAGAACACTTCGCCATGGCGCCGGTAGCGCGCCGCCACGGTCTGGCGAATGTGGGCGTCGTCCACCGAATAGGCCTGGAACGCCTCGCGCAGGGCGGCATCGTCGTCGCGGTAGAGCCAGCGCAGGCGCTCGAAATTACTCGGCGCACCGACATCCATCGCGTTGGCCAGGGTCGCCACGCTCGGCGCCGGCTGGTACGGGCCGCCTGCAAAGAAGTCCGGGAGCACGTGGTTGGCGTTGGTCGCCAACACGATGCGCCCGAGCGGCACGCCGAGCTGGCGAGCGAGGATCGCCGCGAGCGCGTTGCCGAGGTTGCCGGTCGGCACGACCAGGTTGAGCTCGCGGCCGCTGGCGGCGTGGTGGCGCAGCGCGGCGTCGGCGTAGTAGCCCATCTGCGGCAGCCAGCGGCCCAGGCTGATGCTGTTGGCCGAGCTCAGCGGCACTTGCGCTTGCAGCGTGCTGTCGTTGAGCGCGCGCTTGACCATCGCCTGGCAGTCGTCGAAGGTCCCGGCCACGCGCAAGGCGTGGATGTTGTCGCCGAAGCAGCCGAGCTGGTGTGCCTGGCGCGGCGATACGCGGCCATCCGGGTACAGCACCACCACGCGCACACCCGGCCGGCGATGGAACGCCGCCGCCACGGCGGCGCCGGTATCGCCAGAGGTGGCGACGAGAATGGTCAGCTCGCGCGCGTCCTGGCGCGGCACGCGCTGCAGGCAGGCGGCCAGGAAACGCGCGCCGAAATCCTTGAACGCGGCGGTAGGCCCATGGAACAGCTCCAGCGCGAAATCGCCGGAGCCGGCCAGCGGCCGCAAAGGCGCCGGGAAGGCGTAGGCCTCGGCGCAGATGGCCGGCAGCGCATCGGCCAGCGGATCACCGGCGAAGAACGGCGCCAGCAATTGCGCGGTGGTGGCGGCCAGGTCGCTGCGCGCCGCCAGTACACGCGGCGCCGGGACCGCCTGCGGTACGTACAGGCCACCATCGGGCGCCAGGCCGGCGGCCAGCGCCTGGCTCAAGGAGGCCACGGGCGCGCCGTGGCGGGTGGAAACGAAATTCATCGGAACTCCGGGCAAGGGGGATCAATCAATCAAATGCGCGCCAGGGCACGCCAACGGCGACACCCAGGCCTGGCTGTCGAAGCCGGCACGTGCGAAGGCTTCCTGCACGGCCGGCGCGGCGGCAGCGGCGGCGGCGTGGGTTTCGTACCAGGCAAAGACGCTGGGACCGGCGCCGGAAATACTGGCGCCCATCGCATTGCCCGCCAGCGCCGCCTGCTTGGCCGCCTCGAAACCGACGATCAATGGCGCCCGCCGCGGTTCGACCAGCACATCGCGCAGGCCGGCGCGGACCAACTCGGCATCGCCGGCGTGGCAACCGGCCAGCACCAGCGCAAGATTGGCGCTCTGCTCGACGAACTCGCCCAAGCGATAGTCGCCCTGCAGCGCGGCACGGGCGCGACGCGTTTCCAATACCGCATCGGGATGCACCAGCAAGCTATGCCACGCGGCAGGCACCGGGATCTGCACCAGCCGGTCGGCAGTGGCCAGCACCAGACCGCCCAGCAACATCGGGCCGAGGTTGTCGCCGTGGCGACCGCCGCTGGCGGCGGCCTCGCCAGCGAGGGCGAATGGATACAGCGCCTGCCGCGACAATGGCGCATCGAGCAAGGCGTTGGCCGCCACCAGTGCCGCCACGCACGAAGCGGCCGAACCGCCCATGCCCGAGCCCAGCGCGATGCCCTTGTCGATCTCGATCTCGAAACCGAACGGCAATGCCAGTGCTTCGCGCAGGGCGATCAAGGCAACGCCGGCGGTGTTGTCCTCGGCCTGCGTCGGCAAGGCTATGGCGGCACCGCGAATGGCCGCGATGCGCACGTACGGTGCCTCGATGCGCCGCACGCTCACGCTATCGCCAACGCCGGCAATGGCGTGGCCAAGGATGTCGAACCCTACCGCCGCATTGCCGACCGAGGCCGGCGAAAACGCACGCGCCTGCATCCTCACAGTCGCGTCCCCTCGCCCACCGCCACCCGCAACAGATCGGCGAACACGCCGGCGGCGGTCACTTCCGGGCCAGCGCCCGGGCCCTGCACCACCAGCGGGTTGTCGCAGTAGCGCGCGGTGGTGAACTGCACGATGTTGTCGGTGAGGTGCAGGTTGGCGAAGGCATGGTCGGCCGGTACTTCGACCAGGCCGACACTGGGCGCGCTATCGGGCGGCAGCTGCGCCACGTAGCGCAGCACATTGCCGCGTTCGCGCGCCGACTGCAGGCGCTGGGCGAAGGCTGCGTCGACCTCGCGCAGGCCGGCCATGAAACCGTCGATGCCGCCCTCGCGCAGGGCATCGGGCACCAGGCTCTCGACCTGCACGTCCTCCAGGCTGATCTCGCGCCCGGCCTCGCGCGCGAGGATTACCAGCTTGCGCGCCACGTCGATCCCGGACAGGTCGTCGCGCGGGTCCGGCTCGGTGTAGCCCATCACCTTGGCCTGGGCCACCAACTCGGAGAACGGCGCGCTGCCGTCGAACTTGTTGAACAACCAGGCCAGCGTGCCGGAGAAGATGCCCTCGATCGAGGTCACCCGGTCGCCGGTGTCGACCAGGTCGCGCAAGGTGGTGATCACCGGCAAGCCGGCGCCCACTGTGGCCTCGTAACGGAAGCGCGCGCCACTGCCGGCCGCCGCTTCGCGGATCGCGCGATAGCGCGCCAGCGGCCCGGCACCGGCCTGCTTGTTCGGGGTGACCACATGGATGCCGGCGGCCAGCCATTGCACGTAGTGGTCCGCCACTTCGGCACTGCCGCTGCAATCGATGATGACCGCGTGCGGCAGGTTGGCGTCGAGCAGATGCGCGGTGAAACGTGCCAGGTCGGTGGCCTCCCGCGCGGCGCTGAACGCCGGGCGCCAGTCGCCTTCGAGCGTGCGTTCGGCCAGGCACATGCGGCCGCGCGAAGCGATCGCGCGCACGCGCAGGTCCAGGTTGGCCCTGGCCAGCAGTTGTGGCTGCGCACTGCCGAGCTGGTCGAGCAGGGCCGCACCGACATTGCCCGGGCCAATCACGCCCACGGCGAAGGTCTGCGGCGACAACCAGAAGCCGGCGTGCGCAGCACGCAGCGCGCGGGTGGCATGCAGGCTGTCCACCGCCACCGAGATGTTGCGCTCGGACGAGCCCTGCGCGATCGCCAGGATGTTCACCTGCGCACGTCCCAGCGATTCGAACAACCGCGCCGCCACGCCGGGCTGGCCGGCCATGCCGTCGCCGACCGCCGCCAGCACGCTCACCCCGGTGGTCAGCTGCACCCGCTGCACCTGCCCGACCGCCAGTTCGTGGGTGAAGGACAGCAGCAGCGCCTCCTGCGCGCGCGCCGACTCCTCCTCGCGCACCACGCAGCAGATCGAATGTTCCGAAGAACCCTGCGAGATCATCACCACCGATACGCGCGCGTTGCGCAGCGAGGCAAACACCCGCTCGGCGGTACCCGGCACGCCGATCAGGCCGGTGCCTTCAAGGTTGAGGATCGCCAGCCCGGGGCTCAGCGTCAGCCCCTTGATCGGCCCGCGCGCGGTGCTCTGCGCGCTGATGCGCGTGCCCGGGTGATCGGGCTGGAAGGTGTTGCGGATGATGATCGGCAAGCCGCGCTCGATTGCCGGCGACATCGTCTGCGGGTGCACCACCTTGGCACCGAAATACGCCAGCTCGCAGGCCTCGTCATAGCTCAACGACTCCAGTTGTACTGCTTCGGGCACAACCCGCGGGTCGGCCGAGAGCACGCCGTCGACATCGGTCCAGATGTGCAACTCGTCGGCCTCGAACAGCGCGGCGAAGATCGCGCCGGAATAATCGCTGCCGTTGCGGCCCAGCGTGGTGATACGGCCGGCACGGTCGCGGGCGATGAAGCCGGTCGCGACCACCCGCAGTTGCGCGTTGGACTGGCGCCATTGCGCCAGGCGTTCGGCGCTGCTGCCCCAGTCCACGTCCACGCCGAGCTCGCCGCGATTGACCACCAGCACCTCGCGCGCGTCGAGTACTGCGCACGGCTGGCCGAGCGCGCGCAGATGTTCGCCGAGCAGCTGCGCCGAGTACACCTCGCCCAGGCCCTGCACGCGGTCGAGCACTTCGCGCGGCAGTTCGCCGATCACCGCCAGCGCGGCGAGGATCTCGGCCAGTTGTTCGAATTGCCGATCCAGCCATTCCAGCAGCGGGCCGGCGTGTTCGCCCAACAGGGCGACGGCGGCGCCGCGGTGGCGGGCGCGAGTGTCGTGCCACAGTTCGCGCCAGTCGTTGTTGCCGCCCGCGTCCACCGCCATCTGGATCAGCGCGTCGGTCACGCCCTTCATCGCCGAGACCACGGTGACCTGGCGGCTTTCCGGCCGCGCCAGCAACAGTTGCGCCACATGCCGGTAGCACGCCGCATCGGCCACCGAGGTGCCGCCGAATTTGTGCACGACGGCGCGCGGCGCGGGAGACAACGGTTTGGGTGATGCAGACACGAATGACGCAGGCGCAGACGACATGACAGACCTCTGGGTGAGGCCCCGGCCGCATCGGATCGGGAGCTACCCCCCGCATCCTGATCCGGGTGCGGGGCCGTGGTTTTCGGAAACTACGCGAAGACGACGGGCCGCACCGGACGAGTGGTACGGGTGGTAATGGTGGTGGTAATGGTGGTGACGGCGCAGCCACGCACTCGCGTACCGGGAGTCGGCACGATGAGCGAGGCGGAATGCGGCGCGGTGTTCATGCCACCACGATTGGGCATCGCCCCCAGCGCTGTCAAGAGGTAACGCACATTGGCCAGAACGCGGCCATCACGGTTGCAATGGCAACCTTTTCGCCACCGCTCGCCCGCTGTGCCTGCCACCGCTGGAGCCCGCCATGAGCCTGAAGATCAAGCGCATCTACGACCCCGTCGGCGATCACGATGGCGCGCGCGTACTGGTTGATCGATTGTGGCCGCGCGGGATCAGCAAAAGCCGCGCGCATCTGCACGAGTGGCTCAAGGAACTGGCGCCGTCGCCGGCGCTGCGCCAATGGTGGGACCACGATCCCTTGCGCATGGTCGAGTTCACCGAGCGCTATCGCGCCGAGCTTGCCGATCCGGCGCACCAGGCGGCGCTGGCGCGGCTACGCGAGATCATCGACCAGCACCCCGCCACCACCCTGCTGTATGCCGCGGAGGATCCGGTGGTGAACCACGCGCACGTATTGCAGAACTACCTGGCGCACGCTCGCCATCTCGCGCACTGAAGCCCGCGTTGCACGCAGGCTCAGCCGAAGCGGCGCACTAGGTGGTCGCCGGCTTGCGAACGCAGCACGACTTCGGTTGGCTGGCCGGTGGTCCAGGCATGCAGGCGCGCCATCATCTCGGCATTACGAATCGCGCCGTCCTGCGCGAGATAGCGCAGCGGGCTCCACTGCGGACGCGACACCAGCCAGGCATCTTCGAACTGCTCCACCGCCACTACGTAGCACTGCTTGTCCATGCCTGCTCCTGGGCGTCGACCTTGCGACGCACTGCGATTCCGGGGGATGAATCCGAAAGGCTGGTCGCGGCGAGCCCGGACGGGGCGCCAAGTACCAGGGGAGTCCCGCAATTTGGGGAGGGCGGGAACAGCACTTCCAGCGCTTCGGTACCGGCTCGACCTTACTCAAGGGCTCGCGGATGAGTAGCCGTTGGCTCCGCGTCCGGTAGGCATACCTTGTCATGGATCGCCGCGCCGCAGCCCCCGCAAAACCACGGCCTGGAGGGTCAGAAAATTCCGATTTTGCGCCGCCCGGAATCACACCCCCTGCACGCCAGGCGTGCTGACACTGCCGCCGTTGCCACCGCTGCTAGCGTTGGCGCATCGCCGTTTCGTAGGCTGCGTTGATCTGCTTGGCGTGCTGTTCGGCCAGGCGCACGAGTTCCGGTCCCAGGTGCTGCACCTTGTCCGGATGGTATTGGCTGATACGGCGTTTGTAGGCGGCGGCGATCTCTTCGGCGCTGGCGTGCTGCTCGACCTCCAGCACCTCGTACCAGGCCGGCTCGCTCGGCACGGCCGGTTCGCGCTGTGGGCCGACGTCCGGCCCGGCGCCACCGCGGCGTTTGCCCAACAGCGGCAGGAATACCGAGATCAGCCAGTAGCCGACCACGAAGGCGACGACGGTCACCAGGATCTCAGGCAGTTTCATCTTGTTGTTCCGGAGACTGCAGCTGTAGCTGCGCCTGGCAGGCACGCAACTGCTCGGCGCGGGGGCTGTCGCCAGGCTCGCGCAGCAACAGGGCCTGCAGCCGCGGCAGCAGCTGCCGATGCAGTCGGCGCAGATCGGCCGGCGCCAGGGTCGCCGTAGCGAACGCCAAGCCGTCCATGCGCGAAACGTGCCGCAGCGAGATCTTGCGCACCAGGTTGAGCGCGAACGGTGGACACGCGAGGGTGTCCACGGCCAGCGACAACAACGCGCGTCGATCCAGCCCCAACGCAACACGCGCCCGCAGGGTGTACACCACCATGCAACTGGACAACAGGTACACCGCGCCCAGCAACAACAGCAATGCTTCCCAGCGCCGCCAGCCAAACAGCACCAGCGGCAGAAGCACCGCGAGCAGGAAAGCCATGACCGCCACCGCTGCCCGCAGCGGCCTCAGCGCGCGCGCCAGGTCGTGGATTTCGCCGAGTTGCACCGGTGCGCGATCGCCAGGCGGCCTCTCCCACTGCAGGCGCAGCAGCGGGCGCCACGGCGTCAACGGATTGGGCAGGAACGCGAAGCGACCACGCCATTGCAGCTCGTTGCCGACGCTGGCCGACCACGCGCGGCGGCGCGGCCAGGCCACCAACTCGTCTGCGTACAGCAGGATCGTCGCGTCATACAGGTAGAACGCGACGATCCCCGCCAGCAGCCACAGATCGGCTTCGCTCACTGGATGGTCTTTTGCTTGTCCGCCTTGGACTTGCCGCCGAACAACTTGCGCAACCAGGCCGCAGCGGCAATCGCCCCGGCCACCAGCAACTTCCACATGCTCGCCAGGAAAGCGCCCAGCGCGCCGAACAGGCCCTTCTTCGCGGCGACCGCCGCCGCGCCACCGGTGACCAGGGCAGCCAGCCCATATTCGGCGACATGGTCGCCCTCGCGGAATTCGGCGTAACGCTCGCCGGCCACGTACTGGTAGCCCGGCAAGGTGCGCTTGAAATCGGCGATGGCGGTGTCGAAGTCCTCCGGCGAAGCCACGACGACCACTTCCATCACGCCATGGCGGCCGAGCAGGCGGGTGTTGTAGTTCACGCTCTGCTCGTGGGTGGTTTCGTTCTCGCCGATGATCGCCCACTCCAGCGTATTGATGGCCTTGTCGTACTTGGGCTGGAAACGCCAGCCGGTGACGTGCATCGGGTCCCAGCCCTTCTCCTTGCGCTCGCGGTTGGCCGCCTCGGTGCCCTCGCGTACCGAGGCGAGCAGGTCATCGGCATCGAGCTTGTCGTTGTCCTTCACGTAGCCGGTGTTGCTGTAGTTGAAGAACGCGACCCACGACATATCCAACGGCGCGAGCGTGTAGATGTCCTCGCTGCCTTGCGGGTTGTGCATCATCGCGTTGAGCTCGCGGGTGCCCTTGGCCCCGAGGAAGGCATAGCCCTCCGGAATCTGGAAGGTGGCCTTGCCGGCGATGTCCCCCACCGCCTTGCCGGTCTGCCAGGGCAGCGACGACACATCTCCTTGCGCACGCGCCTGGAACACGCACAGGCACAGCAATGCCGCCAGAACCGCGGCAACGATCGACTTCATGTTTTCCCCCTGGATGCCAACCTTGGCGTTGCCGATTCTAGCCAGCGCGGCGCGCCGGCGACAACCGCGCGCCCCAACGCTGGCGGCGCGCGCTCAGTGCGCGTGGGCCGGGCTGGCGGTCATAGCGTCATGGATGACCTCGCCGGCGCGCACGGTCAGGCGCACGTCGGCGAAGGCGTCCGCCACCGTGGCCGGATCGGTGCCGAGCAGGACCACGTCGGCGGCCATACCCGGCGCCAGCCGGCCCTCGTGCGCCGGGTCGCCGAAGCGACGCGCCGGCGTAGTGGTCAGGCTGGACAGGATTTGCCGCCAGTCCAAACCTGCCGCGCTCATCAGCTGGTATTCGCGATGGGTATCGAAGATCTGGATGTAGCCGGCGTCGGTACCGAACAACACATCGACCCCGGCATCGCTGGCGACCTTGAGCTGCTGCTGCGCCTGGCCAACAAAGCGCACCACCACCGGCTCCGGTGCGCCCTGCCGCCGCGGCTCGGATTCGAACAGCGTCAGCGTGGGAATCAGCGCCACGTGGCCGGCCTTGAGCTGCGCCAGCAGCGCCGGCGACCAATCGCCCGCATCCGGCGCGGTATGCGCGAGCACGTCCACCCCGCTGTCCAGCGCCGAACGCAGGCCGGCCGCATCGGTGGGGTGCGCGAACGCAGGTTTGTGCCGCGCGTGCGCCGCGCCCACCACCGCCTGGCCGACCGCCACCGGCATCTCCAGCACGCCTTGCGGGCCGCCCACGATCGCGCCACTGAACAGCTTGACGCCATCGGCGCCGGCCTCCAGCTGGCGGGCAGCGCGCTCGCGCCCCTCCTCGGGCGTGGCGATCTCGGCGCTGGGGACGTGGTACTGCTCCCACAGGTCACGCACGTAGATCGGCGTGCCGTGCTCGGGATAGAACGGCATGTCGACGGTAAGCAGGCGCGGCCCGGTGACCTCGCCATGGCCGATGCGCTGGCGCAGCGCCAACACATCACCAGGCAGCGAACCGACATCGAACAGCGTGGTGAATCCCCAGCGCGTGTATTGCTCGCGCAGCGCTGCCGACAGCGCGGCCGCCGGTTGATCGCCCGGCAAGTGGTAAGGCGGCGAGATCAGGTGGACGTGGCTGTTCCAGAAGCCGGCGGTGGCGAACAGGCCGTGCGCGTCGATGACCCGTGCCGACTTCGGTACCGTCACCGCGGCGCGCGGGCCGATCGCGGCGATGCGGCCATCGCGCAGCAGGATCGTCGCATCGTCCAGCGGCGCCGCATCCGGCGCGGGATAGATGCGCGCGCCGACGATGGCTATTTCACTGGCGGCAGCCGGTGCGGAGAGTACGGCCAGGAACAGGGTCGCTGCGCGCAGGCAATGGCGGATCGGAGGCATGGAGGGGGGCTGGTCGGATTGAAGCGCGATAGTGCCATGCGGCCGGCACTTGCGAGCCGCCCAGTCTCAACCCATGAGACAGCACCGCCTATAGTGCTCAAGATGAGCATGGATACGCCCATAGATATCGCCTACGCCCGGGCCTATGCCCTGCTGCGCGCTGCCGGTGCCAGTGACCAGGGCACGTTCGACATAGTCTTTAGCCGCGCCCATGGCGACCTGCTGAGCGGGTTTCCCGACCAACAGGGGCAGATCATCGATACCTTGCTGGGCTTCGCCCGGCAGCTGGGGCGTACGGTTCGATATCAGGCGTGAGCGGCGCGCCGTTCGCGGCCGTAGTGACTGGCGACCCCGGCCCGATTCGAACGGGCGACCTTTCCCTTAGGAGGGGAACGCTCTATCCAGCTGAGCTACGGGGCCTGGCCGCGCATTGTCGCATGAACCCCCGCGCCGGCCACAGCCACGCGGGCAGGACCAGCCGCAGCGCAGCAAGGCCGCTGCCGCCCCTCTGCTAAAATCGCCGGTTCACGCGCCGCACTCCCCCACGCCACAGGCGGCGGCGCCTTCAAAGCATCCCAGGAGTTTTCGCATGTCCGCAGCCCTGCTCAAGACGCTCGACCTTTCGGCCAACAACGCCGGCACCTATCTCGGCGGTGGCAACTGGTCCACGGCTACCGGCGCCGGCGTCCTGCAGCCGTTGAACCCGACCACCAACGAGGTCATCGCCGAAGTCCAGGCGACCACGGTCGAGGACTACGAGCAGGTGATCGCGCGCGCCCAGGCCGCCTTCAAGGAATGGCGCACGGTGCCGGCGCCGCGCCGTGGCGAAGCGGTCCGCCTGTGCGGCGAGGCCCTGCGCCGCCACAAGGACGCGCTGGGTTCGCTGGTCGCGCTGGAAATGGGCAAGAGCAAGCCCGAAGGCGATGGCGAAGTGCAGGAGATGATCGACATCGCCGATTTCGCCGTGGGCCAGAGCCGCATGCTCTACGGCTACACCATGCACTCCGAACGCCCCGGCCACCGCATGTACGAGCAGTACCACCCGCTCGGCCTGGTCGGCATCATCAGCGCGTTCAATTTCCCGGTCGCGGTGTGGGCCTGGAACGCCTTCCTGGCGGCCATCTGCGGCGATGTGTGCATCTGGAAGCCGTCCAACAAGACCCCGTTGACCGCGATCGCGACGATGCGCATCTGCAACGAGGCGCTCAAGGACGGCGGCTTCCCCGACATTTTTTTCTTGATCAACGACGCCGGCACCGCACTGTCCGAGCGCCTGGTCGACGACCGGCGCGTGCCGCTGATCAGCTTCACCGGCTCGACCCAGGTCGGCCGCGTGGTCGGCGAAAAGGTCGCGCGCCGGCTCGGCCGCAGCCTGCTCGAGCTCGGCGGCAACAACGCCATCATCCTGGACGAAAGCGCAGACCTGAAACTGGCGGTGCCGGGGATTGTCTTTGGCGCGGTCGGCACCGCCGGCCAACGCTGCACCACCACGCGCCGGCTGATCGTGCACGAATCGATCTACGACAACGTGCTGGCCACGCTGGTCAAGGCGTTCAAGCAGGTCGAAGGCAAGATCGGCGACCCCACCGACCCGGCCAACCTGATGGGCCCGCTCAACAGCCGCGGCGCGGTCGAGGAATTCCTCGCCTCCATCGCCAAGGCCCAGGCCGCCGGCGGCAAGCTGGAGACCGGCGGCACCGCGATCGATCGCCCCGGCAACTTCGTCCTGCCGGCGATCGTCAGCGGCCTGAAGAATAGCGACGAGGTCGTGCAGCACGAGACCTTCGCGCCGATCCTCTACGTCATGAAGTACTCGACGCTGGATGTGGCCATCGAGATGCAGAACGGCGTGCCGCAGGGCCTGTCGTCGTCGATCTTCACCCAGAACCTCAAGGCCGCCGAGCGTTTCCTGTCGGCCGCGGGTTCGGACTGCGGCATTGCCAACGTCAACATCGGCACCTCCGGCGCGGAGATCGGCGGCGCCTTCGGCGGCGAGAAGGACACCGGCGGCGGCCGCGAGTCCGGCTCGGATGCATGGAAGGTGTACATGCGCCGGCAGACCAACACGATCAACTACTCCGATTCGCTGCCGCTGGCCCAGGGAATCAAGTTCGACCTGTAGCCGCCCGCCCGCTCAATCACTCGCCGGCGCCGCGCCTCATCGATGCAGTTTCGAGGATGCGGCGCCCGCAGCGGTAGACCTAAGCTCGCAAGCCTGCCCTTCTGAGGGCAGGCTTTCCCATGGCTACAAGGAATACCGCATGTCTTCGCAACGCAGAACCCAGCCCCTGGCCATCGTCAGCCTGGTCTCCGGCATCTTCGGTTGCCTGATCCTGCCAATTCTCGGTTCGGTCGTGGCGATCGTGACCGGCCACCTCGCCCGGGCGCGGATCGCGCGTGACGGCAGCGATGGCAGCGGGCTGGCAGTCGCCGGCCTTTCGCTCGGCTGGTTGAGCCTGGCCTTCTGGCTGTTGTCGGCGCTGCTGCTGGTGGGATTCGGCGTGGACACGGCCTCGTTGTACCCCTCGATCAGCCGCTGAGCGGCCTGGCATCGGCACGCAGCGTGGGCACGCGCCCGCACTACGTGCCATCCACACGACGATCAAGGATAATCTTCGGACAGCGCTGCCATGCAGCGGCCCCATCCGCCCCGGAGACTCCATGAGCACTGTCCGCCAGACCAGTACGTTGGCCATCGTCAGCCTGGTCGCCGGCATCCTCGGGTGGTTCATCGTGCCGGTGATCGGCAGCCTCACCGCAATCATCACCGGGCACATGGCGCGCGGGGAAATCCGCCGCCAACCCGAGCGCTTCGAAGGCGACGGCCTGGCCATCGCCGGGTTGGTGCTGGGCTGGGTCAATGTCGCCTTGTGGATCCTCGCCGCCCTCGCCTTCCTGCTGTTCTTCGGGGGCCTGGCGTGGTTGGGCCTGGCCCACGGCTAAGCCATGGACCTGTCTTCCCGGGAGCGCTTCAGCAACCGCGTCGCGGACTATGTCCGCTACCGCCCGGGCTATCCGCCGCAACTGCTCGACTGGGTCCATGGCCACCTCGGTGTTCGCACCGATGCCCGCGTGGCCGATATCGGCGCCGGTACCGGTATTTCCTCGCGGCTGTTCCTGCAGGCCGGCCATCCGGTGATCGCGGTCGAACCGAATGCGGCCATGCGCAGCGCTGCCGAGCAATGGCTTGGCGGTGAAGCCGGCTTCAGCACTGTGGACGGCAGCGCCGAAGCCACCGGCCTGGCCGATGCCAGCGTCGAGCTGGTGAGCGCGGCGCAGGCGTTCCATTGGTTCGATACCCGCGCGGTACGCGCCGAATGGGCGCGCATCCTGCGCCCGGGCGGGCTGGCGCTGGTGTTCTGGAACTCGCGACTGCTTGAGGCCACGCCGTTCCTGGCCGGCTACGAGGCACTGTTGCTGGAGTACGGCACCGACTACAGCGCCGTGGCCGAGCGCTACCAGGACGATCCCACCATGCGCGCCTGGTTCGGCGCCGGCTTCGTCGATGCCGCGCAGTTTCCCAATGTCCAGCGCATGGACTTCAATGCCCTGCGCGGTCGCCTGCTGTCCTCGTCCTATGCGCCGGCCGCCGGCCATCCGCGCCACGCGCCGATGCTCGCCGCGCTACGCGAACTGTTCGATCGCGAGGCCGTGGATGGCCATGTCGAATTCGCCTACCAGACCCGCGCCTTTGCCGGCCGCTTGAACTGAATGTATTCCTTCGCCCGCCCCTTCCTGTTCGCCCTTGATGCCGAACGCGCCCACGGCCTGGGCTTGCGCGCCATCGAGACCGCCTTCCGCAGCGGCACCGTGCACCTGCTGGCAAAGCCGCCAACGCCACTGCCCACGCCCGCCTTCGGCCTGCAGTTTCCCAATCCGGTCGGCCTGGCCGCCGGCCTGGACAAGAACGGCGAGCACATCGAAGCGCTGATGGCGCTCGGCTTCGGCTTCGTCGAAGTGGGGACCGTGACCCCGCGCCCGCAGGTCGGCAATCCGCGCCCGCGGCTGTTTCGGCTGCCGGCGCACCAGGCGATCATCAACCGCATGGGCTTCAACAATCTCGGCGTCGATGCCCTGGTGCGCAACGTCGAACGCGCACGCCGGCGCCAGGGCTTGCTCGGCATCAACATCGGCAAGAACAAGGACACCCCGAACGAGGCTGCCGGCGAGGACTACCGCTATTGCCTGGAACGGGTGTATCCGCTGGCCGACTACATCACCGTCAACATTTCCTCGCCCAACACCGCCGGCCTGCGCGAGCTGCAGGAAGAGCAGGCGCTGCGGCAGCTGGTTGGCGAGCTGCGCGAAGCCCAGGAGCGGCTGGCGGCGCAGCACGGCAAGCGCGTACCGATGCTGGTGAAAGTGGCACCGGACCTGAGCGACCGCGATATCGAAGCGGCAGCGCGCGTGCTCTCAGATCTGTCGGTGGACGGGGTCATCGCCACCAACACCACGATCGACCGTCCGCTGGTCCAGCACGACCGCCTCGCCAGCGAAGCCGGCGGCCTGTCCGGCGCGCCGCTGCTCGGCCAATCGACCTTGGTGCTGCGGCGGATGCGCTCGCGCCTGCCCGAGTCGATCCCGCTGATCGGCGTGGGCGGCATTACCCGCGGTGCCGATGCGGTGGCCAAGATGGCCGCCGGCGCCACCCTGGTGCAGCTCTACAGTGGTTTGGTGTTCCAGGGCCCGGCGCTGATCGGCGAGTGCGTCGAAGCGATCCGTCGCCGCCGCGAAGCGCCCAGCCGCGGCGCGGTCTCGGCGCTATGAACCCTGCCCCATGACGACGGCCTGGACCCTGCGCGAAAACGCGCCGCTACGCGCATTCAATACGTTCCATGTCGAAGCCAACGCGCCCTGGCTGCTAGCGTTGGACGACGCCGCGGCGCTGCCGCAAGCGCTCGCCCTGCCGGCCATCGCCGCTCAACCGCTGCTGGTGCTGGGCAGCGGCAGCAATGTGCTATTGGCGGGCGATCCGGAAGGCTGCGTGTTGGTGTTCGGCAATCGCGGCATCGACATCCTCGAACACCACGCCGACCATGCCCTGGTCCGCGCCGGCGCCGGCACGCCCTGGCATGGCCTGGTGATGTGGTCGTTGGAACAGGGCCTGTCGGGCCTGGAAAACCTCGCCCTGATCCCCGGCACTGTCGGTGCGGCGCCGATCCAGAACATCGGCGCCTATGGCACCCAGGTCGGCGAGTTCATCCATCTGGTCGAGGCCTGGGACCGGGAGAGCAACACCCTGGTGCGGCTGACCCCGACGCAATGCGCGTTCGGCTACCGCGACAGCGTGTTCAAGCGCGAACCCGGGCGCTGGCTGATCGTGGCGGTGGAGTTCCGCCTGCCGCTGTTGCACGAGCTGCGGCTGGACTACGCCGGCATCCGCGAGGAGCTCGAGGCCATGGGCGTGGCCAACCCGGAAGCGCGCGACGTCGCCCAGGCGGTCATCGCGATTCGCCGGCGCAAACTGCCCGACCCCGACGTGCTCGGCAACGCCGGCAGCTTCTTCAAGAACCCGCAACTGCCGCAGGAACAGATCGATACGCTGCGTCACCAATGGCCTGCGCTGCCGGTGTTCCCCGGCGAGCGCGAAGGCCTGGCCAAGGTCTCGGCGGCGTGGCTGATCGAACAATGCGGCTGGAAGGGCGCGCGCGAAGGCGACGCCGGGGTGTCGCCACACCATGCACTGGTCCTGGTGAACCATGGCAACGCCAGCGGCGCCGAGCTGCTGGCACTGGCGCGGCGCATTGCCGATTCCGTGCGCGAACACTTCGCGGTGGTGATCGAACCGGAGCCGCTGCTGATCGGCGCGCAGTGGTGAACCCAGGGACGACGAACACGCCGCTGCGCGCGGCCGGCCTGATGCTGGTCAGCACCTTCTGCTTCGGCATGATGGCCATTGCCATTCGCTATGGATCGGCCAGCGTGCCGACCAGCCAGATCGCCTTCTTCCGCAACTTCTTCGGCCTGCTGGCGCTGGTGCCGTTCCTGCTGGCACGCGGCGGCCCGCTGCCACGCACGTCCCACGTTCGCCTGTACCTGGTGCGCACGGTCATCGGCCTGGCCTCGATGCTGTGCGGCTTCTGGGCGATCGGCCACCTGCCGTTGGCGCAGGCCATCTCCCTGTCCTACTCCACGCCCTTGTTCGTCACCATGCTGGCGGTGCTGTGGCTGGGCGAGAAAGTCCGCCTGCGACGCTGGTTGGCGGTCGCCGCCGGCTTTCTCGGCGTCCTGCTGATCCTGCGCCCCGGCTCGGCCAACTTCAGCCCCGGCCTGCTGGTGGCCTTGGCTGCGGCAATGATCAGCGCAGTGGTCGCGATCCAGATCAAGCAACTCTCGCGCACCGACCCGCCGGACACCGTGGTGTTCTACACGTATGTCTTCTGGGTGCCGATGTCGCTGCTCACCGCGCTGCCGCAATGGACCTGGCCGCAGGGCAGTGTCTGGATCTGGCTGGTGCTCACCGGCATCTTCGGCACAGGCGGCCAATTGTTCTGGACCCGCGCGCTGAAACTGGGCGAAGTCTCCGCGCTGCAGCCGATCAGCTTCATGCAGTTGCCGCTGCTGGCCGCCCTCGGCAGCTGGCTGTTCGGCGAGTCGCTGGACCGCTACACCGTGGCCGGTGCCGGCATCATCATTGCCGCCAACATCTATATCGCCCATCGCGAAGCCGTGCTGGCCCGCCGCGCCGCCACCCACGCTCCGGTGGAGGGCGCCAAACCGGGCGAGTGATCGGCCGCGGCGCTAAGCTGCGCGCATGGACAACCCGATCCCGACCAAGACCATCGGCCTGATCGGCGGCATGAGCTGGGTCTCCACCCTGCCCTACTACCGCCACATCAACGAGACCATCCAGCGCACTTGCGGCGGCCTGCACTCGGCGCGGCTGCTGCTCTACAGCCTGGATTTCCACGACCTGGAAGTACTGCAACGCGCCGGTGATTGGGACCGCGCTGGCCAGCACCTGGCCAGCGCCGCTCAATCACTCCACGCCGGCGGCGCCGATTTCCTGGTGCTGTGCTCAAACACCATGCATTGCGTGGCCGCAGCCGTCGAAGCGGCAACGCCGTTGCCCTTGCTGCACATCGCCGACGCCACCGCCGATGGCCTGGCGGCGGCGGGCCTGCGCAGGGTCGGCTTGCTCGGCACGCGCTTCACCATGGAGCAGCCGTTCTATCGCGAACGCCTGGCAGAACGCGGCTTCGAGGTGATCGTGCCGGCGGCCGACGATCGCGCGCTCGTGCACCAGGTGATCTACGCCGAACTCTGCCAGGGCCTGCTGCGCGACGAGTCGCGCCAGGCCTTCCGCGACGTGATGGCCCGGCTGGTGGCGGCCGGCGCCGAAGGCATCATCCTCGGCTGCACCGAGATCGGCCTGCTGGTGGACGCCAGCGATGCGCCGGTGCCACTGTTCGACACCGGCACGTTGCATGCCGAAGCGGCGGCGTTGCAGAGCCTGAGCTAGGCGCCCGACCCTGCGCCGCCGGGCAAGGTCTTCGCTGGCCGCCGCCAACGCGGCCGGCGGCGGCCGCGGAACAACACCAGGTACAGCCCCATCACCCAGGCCAGCGCCGCACACCAGCCGGCAAGGATGTCGGAGGGGTAATGCACGCCGAGGTAGACGCGCGACAGCCCGACCAACGCCACGAAGGCGCCGGCGGCGATCGTCACCGGCCAGCGCCAGCGGGTCTGCCAGGCCAGCGCCACCAGCACCGCGGCCAGCGTCATCGAGCCCATGGCGTGGCCGCTGGGGAAACTGAAAGTGCTCTCCGGCGCGATCGACTCCCACAAGCTGGGCCGCTGCCGCTGGAAGAAGTGCTTGGCGCCGATATTGAGCAAGGCCGAACCGACAAAGGCGAGGAACGCAAAGCTGGCCTCGCGCCAGCGACGCAACGCCAACAGCAGCAGCACGATCAGCGTGTCGGCCGGGATCAGGCCCCATTGGTAGCCGAGCTTGGAGATCAGGACGAAGAAGCCGTCCCACCCAGACGAGGCCCACCCACGCAGGTGCCACAACAGGGGATCGTCGAAGAAGAAGTCCTCCAGCTCGTGGACTTCCTCGGCCAGGTTGGCGAACACCCCCAGCGGCACCAGCACCCCGCCGAACAGCAGCACGATCCGCCAGGCATTACGGCCCAGCCAGTGGCGCAGGCCGGCCGGGCTCTCAGCCGGCGCTTCGCGCATAGTGGTTGTCGACGTATTCGTCGATCAGGGCAACGAATTCCTGGGCGATGTTCTCGCCGCGCAGCGTCACCGTCTTCTCGCCATCGACGAACACCGGCGCGGCCGGCGCCTCGCCGGTGCCCGGCAGCGAAATGCCGATGTTGGCGTGGCGCGATTCGCCCGGGCCGTTGACCACGCAGCCCATCACCGCCAGGGTCATGCTCTCGGCGCCTGGATGGCTCACCTTCCACTCCGGCATCCTGGCGCGCACGTGGTTCTGCACCACCTTGGCCAATTCCTGGAAGAACTCGGACGTAGTGCGGCCACAGCCCGGGCAGGCCGTGACCAGCGGCGTGAAAGCGCGCTGGCCGGTGGTCTGCAGCAGCTCCTGGGCGACGATCACCTCGGCGGTGCGCGATTGCCCCGGCTCAGGCGTGAGCGAAATGCGGATGGTGTCGCCGATGCCTTCCTGAAGCAGCACGCCGAGCGCCGCCGAAGAAGCGACGATGCCCTTGCTGCCGATGCCGGCCTCGGTCAGGCCCAGGTGCAGGGCGAAATCACAGCGCGCCGACAAGTCGCGATACACCGCGATCAACTCCTGCACCCCGGAGACCTTGGCCGAGAGCACGATGCGATCGCGCCCCAGGCCCAGTTCCACCGCGCGCTCGGCCGAATCCACCGCCGAACGGATCAGCGCCTCGCGCAGCACGCGGCCGGCATCCCACGGCTGCTCGCGGCGCGAGTTCTCGTCCATCAACTGCGCCGCCAGGCCCTGGTCCAGCGAGCCCCAATTGGCGCCGATGCGCACCGGCTTGCCGTAGCGGATGGCGAACTCGATCAACTGCGCGAACTGCAGGTCCTTCTTCTTGCCGAAGCCGACATTGCCCGGATTGATGCGGTACTTGGCCAGCGCCTCGGCGCACGCCGGCTCAGCGGCGAGCAGCTGGTGGCCGTTGTAATGGAAATCACCGATCAGCGGCACCTCGATGCCCATCATCGCCAGCTTATCGACGATGCGCGGAATGGCCGCGGCCGACTCCGGGTTATTGACCGTCAACCGCACCATTTCCGAACCCGCGCGCCACAACTCCGCCACCTGCTTGACGCTGGCGGCGACATCGGCGGTATCGGTATTGGTCATCGACTGCACCACCACCGGCTTGCCGCCGCCGACCACGACGTTGCCGATCTGCACCGGCTGGGTCAGGCGGCGAGGCCAGGCGCCGGAATCGGCGGGCGGAGTAGGCTTGGTAACGGCGTCATGCATGCGGCCATTTTAAGGCACCCGCACCCCAATCCGCCCTACCCTCATATAACCACCCACCACCGCCTCGTCTCCGGAGAGAAAGCCCCCCTTCTGTTAAGGCGGGCGCGGCGACAGCCGCGCGGGATGGGCAGGCCAAGGAGCAGGGCCCCAAAGTTCGCAAAGCGAACTTAGGGAGGCGCAGTCCGCGTAGCAAACTGCGCCGCGACAGAAGGTCGCATGCGGCATTGCGCGCAAGCGCATAGCATTACCGCCGATGGACAACAGCAACAACGCCTCGTTCCTGCGCACCCTGTGCAGCCTGCGCTGGCTGGCCACCGCCGGCCAGGCGGCCACCATTGTCGTGGCCACCTGGGCCCTGGGCCTGGCCCTGCCGCAACCGCCGCTGTGGGCGGGGGTGGCGGCGCTGGCCGTGTTCAACCTCTATGCGCAATGGCGGGTGGGGCGCGAGACCCCGATCGGCCCCGCCACCGCCTTCGTCCATGTGCTGGTGGACGTGGTCGTACTGACCTGGATGATCGGCTGGAGCGGCGGCCTGGCCAACCCGTTCGGCTCGCTGTTCCTGGTCCTGATCGCCCTGGCCGCCTTTGCCCTGCCGCTGGCCTGGGGACTGGCGGTGGCGGCGGCCTGCGTGCTCGGCTACTTCCTCAGCGCCGCCTTTGGCCTGCCGCTGCCGCATGGCGTGTTCGACCCGCGCACCCTGCACCTGTGGGGCGTGGCGATGAACTTCGTGCTGTCCTCGATCGTCGTGCTGGTGTTCACCACGCGGCTGGCGCTGTCTTTGCGCCGGCGCGAACAGGAACTGTCGACCCTGCGCGAGCGCTTCGCCCGCAACGAGGGCATCGTCACCCTGGCCACGCACGCTGCCTCGGTTGCGCACGAACTCAACACCCCGCTTGCGACGATGACCTTGCTGGTGGACGACATCGCCGAGCAATCGACCCAGCCCGAGCTGCGCGAAGACCTCGACACCCTGCGCGAACTGCTGGTGTTGTGCCACGAGCGGGTGCTGGCGCTGGCCGCACCGGCCGACCGCAGCAACGCCCAGGAAGCGATAACGGTGCAGGAAGTGCTGGCGCAATGGCGCCTGGTACGGCCCGACATCCAGTTGCAGCGCAACCTCGACGCGCCAATGCGGCTGCGCCTGGAGCCGGGCGTGGGCCACCTGCTGATGGTGCTGTTGAACAACGCCGCCGACGCCAGCGAACGCGCCGGCCGGCCGCGCGTAGACCTGGAACTGCGGGTCGCCCGCGGCCAGCTGCTGGGCGAGGTGCGCGACTACGGCGCAGGTTTTGACACCGCCAAGGCCACCCTGCCCGGTACCTTGTTCGACAGCGGCAAGCCGCATGGCATGGGCGTGGGCCTGGCCCTTTCGCATGCCACCGTCGAACGGCTGGCAGGCGAGATGTGGATGCAACCGGCCCAAGGCAGCGGCGCACGGGTGGGATTCCGCCTGCCGATGCCGGTGGCCGCCTCCACGGCCGAAGAATCCGCATGAACCTGGAACAGCCCCAAGGAGATCTCGATGGCATCGTCTTTGGCACCGACTCGGCAGCGCCCCACCACAATGACCATCGCGCGCCCGGGAGCCCGGCCGTGAACCCGCCGCTGGCACGGCGCGGGCTGCTGGTCGACGACGACGCCCTGTACCTGCGCACGTTGCAACGCAGCCTGGCGCGGCACGGCGTGGAAACCCTGACCGCCAGCGACGCGGCCACCGCACTCACGGTGGCGCGGCAGTCACTGCCAGACTTCGCCTTGATCGACCTGAAACTGGGCCACGACTCCGGCCTGACCCTGATCCAGCCGCTACGCGAAATCCGCGCGGACATGCGCATCCTGCTGGTCACCGGCTACGCCAGCATCGCCACGGCGGTGGAGGCGATCAAGCTGGGCGCGGACGACTACCTGCCCAAGCCGGCGAACATTCCGACCATCCTGCGCGCGTTGGGCGAAGAAGACGAGGAACTGGCGGACGAGGCCGATGGCGATGAAGCCGCACTCGAGATGATGACGCCGTTGAGCCGGTTGCAGTGGGAGCACATCCAGCAGGCTTTACATGAGACCGGTGGGAATATTTCCGCGGCGGCGCGATTGCTGGGGATGCATCGGCGGTCTTTGCAGCGGAAGTTGACCAAGCGGCCTAGTCCTGGGCGGTGAGGTTTGCGCTGTCGGTGGCCTTTGGTTGGTCGCGCGGCGTTCGGGGGCTGACCCTTTCCGGGACACGCCGTGAATACGTCCTTGTAGGCTAATCGGCGACATCCATGTCGCCGATTGTCCCGGAAAGGGTCAGCCCCCGAACGCCCGATAGATCAGCGCGGGTTGTGGGGAAGAGAAAAAGCACCCTCATCCGCCGCTGCCGCGGCACCTTCTCCCAGCGGGAGAAGGAAGGCAAGCATGTCGCACACTGCAATTGATCGCCGACAGCCTCTGCTGTCCTTCTCCCGTTGCGGGAGAAGGTGGCCCGACAGGGCCGGATGAGGGCGCTTTTTCTCCCCCACAAAGACCGACTCAGTGGGCGTCCGGGGGTAGCCCCCTTTCGGGACAATCGGCGACATGGATGTCGCCGATTAGCCTACATGGATGTATTCACGGCGTGTCCCGAAAGGGGGCTACCCCCGGGCGCCGCCGATAGAAACCGAGCAATCAGCTTCGGCTTCGGCTTCAGCTTCCGATCACCAAAACACCCCATACAACACCGCCAAGATCGCAATCACGATCACAGCGCCAATGTTGAAAGAAGCCGGCGTAGCAAAGCGCACATCATCGGTACGGATCAAATCACGCGCCGGATGCGCCGGCGTCAACAACGACACCAACACCGCCGCCACCAACGCCGCCAGGAACACGATCCCCACGCGGTCCATGAACGGCAGCGACGGCCAGCCGAGCTTCAATGCGAACGAAAGGATCACCGAGCCGATCGCCGCGGTCAGCGCGCCGGCTTCGTTGGCGCGCTTCCAGAACAGGCCGAGCATGAAGATCACCACCACGCCCGGGGTAAAGAAACCGGTGAATTCCTGGATGAACTGGAAGCCCTGGTCGAAACTGCCCAGCAGCGGACGCGCGGTGAGGATGCCGATGATCACCGCCACCACTGCCACGATCCGGCCCACGCGCACCAGTTGCTTCTGCTCGGCCTGGGGACGGAACTTGGCGTAGAAATCGAGGGTGAAGATCGTCGCCACCGAATTGATCTTCGAGGCCAGCGAGGCCACGATCGCCGCCACCAGGGCGGCGAACACCAGGCCGAGGATGCCGGTCGGCAGCAGCTGCATCATCGTCGGGTAGGCCTGGTCGGGTTTGGCCAGGTCCGGCGCCAATACCACCGCGGCGATGCCCGGCACCACGATCACCACCGGCATCAGCAGCTTGAGGAAGCCGGCGAATACCATGCCCTTCTGCGCTTCGCCAATGTTCTTGGCCGCCAGCGCGCGCTGGATGATGTACTGGTTGAAGCCCCAGTAGCTGATGTTCATGATCCACAGGCCGCCCAGCAACACGCTCAGGCCCGGCAGGTCCTTGTAGAACGGGTTGTCCTTGGACAGGATCATGTGGAAGTGCTCGGGATGCGCGTTCCACAGTTGCTTGAAGCCGGCCAGTACACCGGCGCCGTCGCCGATGCGCGACAGCGTCAGCCCCGCCACCAGCAGGCCGCCCAGCACCAGTAGCGTGACCTGCACGATGTCGGTGAGCGCTACGGCCTTGAGCCCGCCGTAAAGCTGGTACACCAGCGCGAATACGCCGATCAGCGATAGCGCCAGCATCTGGTCCATGCCGGTGACCTGGCTCACCGCGATCGAGCCGAGCCACAGGATCGAGGTCAGGTTGACGAACACGTACAGCAGCAGCCAGAACACTGCCATCAGCGTGCGAATCCACTTGCCGTAGCGCTGCTCCAGGAACTGCGGCATGGTGTAGATGCCGTTGCGCAGGAAGATCGGCAGGAAGAACTTGCCGACGATCAGCAGCGTCAACGCCGCCATCCACTCATAGGAAGCGATCGCCAGGCCGATCGCATAGCCGGAACCGGCCATGCCGATGATCTGTTCGGCCGAGATGTTCGCGGCGATCAGCGAAGCGCCGATCGCCCACCACGGCAGCGACTTGCTGGCCAGGAAGTAGTCCTCGGCACTCTTGGCATGCCCGGCCTTCTCGCGCGAGACCCACTGCGCCAGCACGAAGATGCCGGCCAGGTACGCCAGCACGATCACGATATCCAATGTCGCCAGACCCACTGCACTTCTCCCGGCCGAACGCGCACGGCGCCGGCTGCATGCGCCGCTGCGCGGCGCGTTCTATGTGTTCAAGGAATGCGCGCGGCCGCCTCCCCGGCCGCCGCGCGCGTTATTGCCGAATCAACGGGTCGCGCATTCCACCGCGACCGCTTCCTGGCTCTGCCCCAGCGCAATCCGCGAGAACGAGATGTCGGCGGCGGCCGCGCTGGCCAGATACGGCACCTGCACCAGCTTGGTCATGTCCGCGCCGGCCGCCTGGAAGCACTTCAACGGCACCGCCAGCGTCTGCCACTCGCCGGCTTTCAGCGCCGCCACGGACTTGCCGATGTCGACCTGGCCCGAGCAACCTTCGCCGCAACCCACGCCCAGCCACAGCGGCGCGGTGATGGCGGCATCGCGACGCAGGGTCACGTACAGCAGGATGTCGCCATTGGTCTCGCGGGCCACGTCAATGGGCTTGGCCGACACCAGCTGCAGGCGGGCATCGGTCGCGCCGCTCCACTGCAGGCGACGCGCGTCTTCCTGCGCCTTGTGGTCGACCGCACTCATCTTCAGGCTGCCATCGCCCAGGGCGACCGGCACGGTGGTGGCCGGCATGTCGGTCTGCTTGGCGCTGGACAACTGCATCGCCAGGCCAATGGCCGGCTTGCCGCGGTTGAAGTACACGCCGCCGGCGGACTGCTCGCCGCTGACGCCGGATTCCTCGGGCAGCGCGGCTTGCGCTTCCTTGTCGGCGTAGGTCAGGCCGTAGCCAAAGGCGAACTGCGGGCTGTAGTCCTTCTGCCCGACGTTGTTCTGGAACTGCACCGCGGTGCGCGGCCAGGAGAAGCTCAGCTTGCCCTTGAAGTCGTTCTGCACGCTGCCGTCGGCCTTGCGCAGCAGGACATCGGCAATACCACCGCCTTCCGAACCCGGCAGCCAGGCAGCGACGAAGGCGTCGGCGGTGTTGATTTCGCGATTCATCCACAGCGGACGGCCGCTGAGGAACACCGCCACCACCGGGATGCCCTCGGCCTTGAACTTCTTCAAGAGCTCCAGGTCGCTGTCATCGCCCGGCTTGTACAGCAGGGTGGCGATGTCGCCCTGGAATTCGGCATAGGGGTTCTCGCCGAACACCACCACCGCCACGTCCGGCTTGGTCTTGTACTGGCCGTCGATGGCCAGCTCGGCCTTGCCGCCGGCCGCGTCGATCTGCTGCTTGAGGCCTTCCCAGATGGTGTTGCCGTTGGGGTAGTCCGCACGCTTGGTGCCGGTGCCCTGCCAGTTGAGGGTCCAGCCGCCGGACTGCTTGCCCATGTCGTTGGCGCCGTCGCCGGCCACCAGGATGCGCTTGTGCGGGTCCAGCGGCAGGGTGCCGCCGTTGTTCTTCAGCAGGACCAGCGACTCGCGCACGGCCTGGCGAGCGACGGCGCGGTGCTCGGGCGAACCGAGCAGTTCGAACTTGCCGCCCAGCGCGCGCTGCGACGGCTTGCCGGCCTCGAACAGGCCCAGGCGCATCTTCACCCGCAGGATGCGGCGCACCGCATCGTCCAGGCGCTGCATCGGGATCTGCCCGGCTTTGACTGCCGCCAGCTCGGTCTCGTACAGGCCCTTCCAGCTGTCCGAGGCCATCGCCATGTCCAGCCCGGCGAGGAACGCCGAAGGACAATTGGTGGTGGTGCAGCCCTTGACCTGGCCGTGGCCGTTCCAGTCACCGACGACGAAGCCGCCGAAGTCCATGCGGCCCTTCAGCACATCGGTCAGCAATGCCTTGTAGCCGTGCATCTTCTCGCCATGCACGCTGTTGAACGAGGCCATGACGCTCTGCGCGCCCGCCGCGATCGCCGGCGGGTAGCCGGCATTGTGGATCTCGCGCAGCGCCTGCTCGCTGGCGACGTTGTCGCCCTGGTCCTTGCCGTCGGTGGTGCCACCGTCGCCGAGGAAATGCTTGACCGAGGAAATAACGTGGCTGCCGTCGAGGAAGGTCGGCGAGCCGGGCTCGCCCTGCAAGCCCTTGACCATCTCGCCGGCATAGCTGGCCACCACTTCCGGCGATTCGGAGTAGCCCTCGTAGCTGCGGCCCCAGCGATCGTCCTGCGGCACCGCCACGGTCGGGGCGAAGGTCCACTCCATGCCGGTGGTGCGGGTTTCGGCGGCGGTGACCTCGCCGATCTTGCGGATCAGCGCCGGGTTACGCATCGCGCCCAGGCCGATGTTGTGCGGGAACAGCGTCGCGCCGACGATGTTGCTCTGGCCGTGCACCGCATCGATGCCAAAGATGATCGGGATGCCGTGGCCACCCTGCGAGGTATCCATCGAGGCCTCGTAGAACGCATCGGCAAGCTTGAGCCAATCGGCCGGCGCGGCGTTGTACTTGTTGCCCGGGTCCGAGCTGCCGCCGGCGAGGATCGAACCGATGTGGTACTTGCGCACGTCGTCCGGCGTGATGCTGGCGATATCGCCCTGGATGGTCTGGCCGACCTTCTCCTCCACGCTCATCTGCGCCATGACCTCATCCAGGCGCTTCTCCAGCGCCGCGTCATCGGCAAACGGCCACTTCACCGCCGGCCACTGCTCCGGATGGATGGCGAAGGCCTGCTCGGCCGCGGCTGGCGCGGGCTGCTCGGCGGTCTTGGCGGTGTCACCGCCACGCTGGCAGCCCGCCAGCAGGATCAACGAGGCGGCGGTAGCCGCGGCCAGCAGGTGGCGGGACATCGGCGTCCGCGCGCGACGAGGCAACTTTTCCAAGAGGCGAGTCTCCATACAAGGTTGCCGTCGGGCGTTGCGCCGACGGCGGCGCCGGTACGCTTCCCGATTTGTATAGCGCTGTCAAACTTGAGATTCGCTATAGCTTCCCGTCATTCGTATATCGGAATGAGATATAGGGCCGTGGGAGCGGGAAAAGTCGGCTTGCCGTGGCTGTGGCGGGGGTTTGGAGGGTGGATGTTTGCGTGGCGGGGAGCGGCATATTGCTGCAGTGCGGCAGAGCGGTTTATCGCGAGTGCGCGGATGTGGGCGCGCGCCTGGAGAGCTTGGACGCTTTGTTCTTACGTGCGGCGTTCGTGGCCGGGCCCTTGCCCCGGGGGACGCCAAATACTGCATCCTGCGTGTCTCGTTGGGCGACGTCC